>JBGQLS010000144.1:0-13174 GCA_041500205.1 Anaeromyxobacteraceae bacterium
GTACGCCTGCCCGGCGATCCTGAGCCAGAAGGTGGATCAGATCGTGTGCCCCGGCATGACGGCCAGCTTCGGCGTGCTCGCCGTGGGCAGCGCGCCGCTCTCGTACCAGTGGCGCCGAAACGGCGCGGTGATACCCGGCGCGGTCGGCGCCACGTACTCCCTTCCGGCGGTCACGCTCGCCGACGACGGAGCGAGGTTCTCGGTCGTCGTGTCCAACGGCGCGGGCAACACCGTGAGCGGCGCGGCCACGCTCGGCGTCTTCGCGGCGCCGGGTCCCGCGGTCACCTGCCTCTCGGCGGGCGATGTGTTCACGGCCTTCGCCACGGCCACCGCCGCGGTGGGCAAGGCCGCGGGAGCCGTCGTGGCCGGGTGCTCCGGCCCGCTGGCCGACGTCGTCTGGACGCAGGTTGGCGGCCCGCCGGTCAGCCTGATGTCGCATCGCACGCAAGCCATCGGCTTCGAGCCACCTCAGCCCGGGAGCTACCAGTTCTCGGTCGCATTCCAGGACGCCCAGGGCGCGGCGCGCAGCGCCAGCGTCTCGATCACCGCGACCGGCGCCCCGTCAGGCAGCTCGGTGGTGGCGCGCGTCGACCAGGCCGTGCGCCAGGGCGGCGGCGTCTCGGTGCGCGCCTGGCCGGCGCTCGCCCCCGGAGACGCCGTCCAGTCGATCACCTGGGCGCAGATCGAAGGTCCGCCCGTCAGCCTGGACACATCCGACCCGGCGCGCATTCTCTTCACCGCCCCCGACGTCGGGCGCGACACGCTGCTGCGCTTCCGCGTCACGATGCGCACGACGCGCGGCGTGACGGACGACGATGCCCTGGTGCTCGTGGAGAAGTACGCCCAGGCTCCGGCCACCGACACTTACGCGTGGGGGGGGTACCACGTCTCGCGGGTCCATCCCTATCGTCCCCAGGGTCCCCAGAGTCCCCAGAATCCTTGGGCGGCGGTGCTCGTGCGCTGCGTCTTCGACTCCCCGCTGCAGTCGAGCGGCCCCGGGAAGAACCTGTGTCCCCTTGCGACCCTGCCGTTCCTCGACCAGGAGACGCGCGGCCAGATACCCACCGTGGACCAGGTGATGAACCGGGTGCTGGTGTCCCACGACTGGATGGGCGACGTGTTGCAGCAGTTCCTGCAGACGCAGGACCCGAACGGTGACTTCCTGCGCCTCCTCAACGGAGTGACGGCGGTCGTCATCGGCGCGCACGTCCGGCCGTCCATGACCTACTACAGAACAGGCGCCATCTACCTCGACGCAGAGAGCCTCTGGCTCCTGCCGGCGCAGCGCGACGTCATCGACGAGCAACCCGACTATCGGTCGGGCTTCGACGCGGCGCTCCAGTACGGCGGGCCGTGGCGGTACGTGCTCGGCGGAGACTACGCCTGGTACGGATACCCGGCCTCGAGCCGCACGCAGCGCGGGCTGAACGACATCCTGTATCCCGTGAGCCGCCTGCTGTACCACGAGCTCGCGCACGCCAGCGACGCCCTGCCACCCGGTGTGCGGGGAGGCCTGGACGACACCGTGAGCGCCTGGGACAACATCGCGCCGCGCCTGGACGCGCGTCAGCTGCCGTCCGACGAGCTCGAGCAGGCCTACCCTCTCGCCTCGGAGGAGATGCTCGGCCTGGCAGCGGTCAAGTTCCACGGCGCCCCCGCTAGCGCTGCACAGGAGGCCTACACGCCGGACCAGGTCGCCGGGTTCTTCAAGCCAGACCTCGGAAACATCGAATACGCCTACAGCAGCGAACGCGAGGACCTGGCGATGCTGTTCGAGGAGGTCATGATGTCCTCCCGGTTTGGCGTTCGGATGGACTTCGCCATCACCGATCCCATCACGCCCTTCACGACGGGGAATACACTCATCGTTCGGTGGGGCGAGCGCGGTCGCGTCGGGGAGCCGACACTCCGGCCGCGCGCGAAGCTGGTCGTCCAGCACATCGCGCCCTGGGTCTCCCCGAGCGTGGTCGATGCGCTCCCGGCGCCCATCGCCATGCGCGCCGGCACCAGCTGGTGGGGCAACCTGGCCCTCTCGCCGCCGCCAGGCGGCGTGAACGCGCTCACCGCGCGCCGCCACGAACCGAGCGACGAGGAGGGGCGGCTCTTGCTCAAGCGCGACACCCTGCCGCCGTAGAGGTCTCCGACGTCAGGCCAGCAGCGCCATCGCGAAGAAGAGGAGTCCGATGGAACCAAGCAACAGAGAACCGAACCAGACAAGCTGCTTGCGCGTGAGCGCGGCGACCGCGCCGAGTGCGATGGCGACCTGGAAGAAGGCCACCCCCTCCGCGAACCGGTGGTGAAGGTGCATGAGGTGCTCTGCCTCGCGCTCCTTGGCATCGCGCTCCTTCTCCAGCTCGCGCGCCTTGCCCTGGATCTCCTTCTGCTCTTCCTCGTAGCGCTCCTTCTTTGCGCCATGCTCCTCTGGCGGCTCCTTCCCCGCTGCCAGCCAGGCCGCGCGGATCGCCCCGGCAACCGCGCCTTTCACTCCCTTCGCCTGGTAGTACGCCCACTGGTCGGAGGCCTCGGCCTGGAGGCGGGTGGCGGTGGTTTCGAGGCGAAGCGCCTCGTTGACCGTGCCCCCCGCCCTGAGGCTGGCGATGGCCGCCAGCGCCGCGAGGAGCGCGGTGGTGAGGGCGATGTTCCGCAGGAACGAACCGCCCTCCTTCTCCACTTGCTCGTGGATGGCCTCGTGCAGCTTCTCGGTTTCGACCTCTGGGCCTTCAGGCATGAGCGTCTCCGATGGCTAGCCGAGCGGTGAGAGAAATGGAGACGACTCTACCGGTGCACTGCCTCGGCGTCACGCGTGCCCGCCGAAGAGTCCATCCGTCAGGAATGCCCGGAGCCGCAGCGTGTTCGGCGGGGTACGGTCGCTCGCGCAGCGCCTATTTCTTCGCGGCCGGGATGAAGTCTCGCTTCCCGCGCGGATACGAGACGAGGACGATGCATTCGCCGCTCGCCGACGCGCAGCCGTCGCCGTGGACCTGCTTGCCGGTCTGGTGCCAGTGGCTCCCGGCTGGAAGCGGCGCTGCGTCGGCCGCGTCGCCGTAGGTGTGCTTCCACTCTCCCTGGACCACCACCGCGTCGTAGGAAAAGGTGTGCGAGTGCTTCGGGAAGGTGACGCCGGCCTTCACCTTGAGCAGGAAGCCCACCGGTGCCTTGTCGAATTCACCCCAGACGATTGCGTACTGGGGCCCTTCTGGCGCCTGGGGGTTCATCGGCTTCCAGGCCGTGTCGTCCGCCGGCACGGCCTTGTCCGTCGCCATGCCCTTCTCCTTGCCCCTGTCCGCTGCTCGGGCGACGGGTGCCGTCGCGACCAGGGAAGCTGCGGCTGCCACCGCGGTGACGAGCTTCGAGAGCTTCATGTCGATCTCCGTTCTCGAGGGGTGTCTCGGGAGCGGTTTGCTTCTCACGGCCGCGACCGGGGGCAAGGCTTTTCGGGGGCCGAGGCGCGGGACGGGCCGTGGGTGAGCGGGCTCAGCCGCGCAGCGCGCGCCACCAGGCGGCCGCGATGGGCGTGACCGCGGCGAGCGCGAGGGCGGGCTGAAGGATCGAGCGCCGCGGCGGCGTCGCCCGGCGGAGCGAGAGCCCCTCCACCACACCGAAGGTGAAGCCAAAGAGGTGCGCGAAGAGGTCGGCGCGCTGCCCCGTGCCGAGGAGGCCGAGCAGCGCGACGCCCGCGCCCAGCGTGAGCCAGGCGCGGCGCCCGGGCGCCTGCAGGGCGGAGAGCGTCCCCAGGGCCCCGAAGACAGCGGTCGACGCTCCCACCGAGATGTGGCCACTGCGCGTGACGAGCGCGGTTGCCACGTTGCCGCCGACGCCGGCGGCGAGGGCGAGCCAGGCCGCCAGCGCGGGGCCCAGCCGCCGCGCCAGCGCCGCGAGGAGGACGCCCAGGGCGACCGCGTTGCCGGCGGCGTGCGCCGCGTCGGCGTGCAGCGTGAGCGCGGTCGCCGCTCGCCACCACTCGCCGTGAATGATGCGCGCCGCGTCCGCGCTGCCCCGCTCGGCCCAGCCCGAGCCGGCACCAAACGTGAAGACCGTGAAGCAGCCGACGGCGAGCGCCACGGCGGCGCCCAGGCGCGAGCTCCCGTACTCCAGCCGCGGCGGCGCGCCGTCGCGCGGCGCGTTCTCCGCCTCCCAGGCAGCGATGGCCGACTCCGCCGCGGCGGCATCCGCCGCGTCGACCACGATGGCCCAGCGCCCCTCCGAGGTGGCCTCGAGCCGGTGCGCGATACCCATCGACTCGAGGACCAGGCTCCGGGCCAGCGCCGAGTCGTGGTCGCGCTCCTCGCGCAGGCTCGATGTCGATCCGTCGGCCGTGAGCGCTCCGGTCGCAGGAGGAGAAGGAGTGGAGGCGGGATGCTATCGGGCGGGGCGCCGACGGGCCAGCTCGAATGGTCCCTCTCCGCGCGAGCCGTCGCCCCAGCCATCGCAGGAGAGCCTGCCGCGAGGCGAGCCATCGAATGCCGTCGACGCGACGACGACTCCCGCTTCCGCGGGTGATGCGGCGCGAGTGTATGGTCTACTCCAGGCATGGAGAGCGCTGCCGCCCCGGACCGGCACACCACCTTCGAGGACGCCCAGGCCATCGTGACCGCTTGTGCGTTCTTCTCGCTCGGCTTGACCTTGCTCGGGAGCGCGCGGCTTCTCATGGGCGGAACGCCAGGGATCGCGCTGCTGATCGCGAGGGCGACGCACCTCCAGTTCGGCACCGTCTACTTCGTGGTGAACCTACCGTTCTTCTGGCTGGGTGTGCGGCGGCTCGGATGGCCCTTCGCCCTCAAGACGTTCGCGGCGGTCGCGCTTCTCGCCTTCGTGACCGACCGGCTGCCACTCGTCTTGCACCTTGACCACGTCCATCCCTTGTACGCCGCCGTCATGGGTGGAGCCTTGGCGGGCGTCGGCCTGCTCATGCTGTTCCGACATGAAGCCAGTCTCGGCGGGCTCAGCGTCCTCGCCCTCTACCTCCAGGAGCGCTTCGGGATCCGCGCCGGAGTGTTTCAGCTCGTGGTCGATGCCGCGATCCTGGTGGCCTCGTTCTTCGTCGTGTCGCCCACCACGCTCGCTTTGTCGGTCCTGGGTGCCATCGCGCTCAACCTCGTGCTCGCCATAAACCACAGACCCGGGCGGTACAGCGGGACGTGACGGTGAGGCCGTTCGCGGGACGTCAGCGTGGGGAGCTTCGTGGCGCCTTCCTATAATCAGGTCATGCCCCAGCACATCGGCATCGTCGCCTGTTCCGCCGAAGGCGCAGCTCTCTGCTATCGGACCATCTGCGTGGAAGGCGCGCAGCTTCTCGGCCCCCACGCGCATCCCGAGGTCTCGATGCACACGAACTCGCTCGCCGAGTACATGGAATGCATCTACCGCGGCGACTGGCAGGGCGTGGGTGAGCTGATGCTCTCCTCGGCAAACAAGCTCGCGAGAATCGGCGCCGACGCCGCCGGAGAGTTATCACCTCGGGTCACCCGGGCTCCGCGCGAGGTTGCTTGCTCAGCGGGTGTCCGTTAAGGCAGGAACCCGCCGCGTGCCTGAATGCACGAGGACCTGGCTGCACGGGATGGGCTCGAGAGCGAGGCGTCCTGCCCCGCCAGGGAGCCCCCATCCGGAGCCCCCGCAGCCCCCATGAGGACAGCGCCATGCTTCGCGTTCACTCACTTGCCATCCTCGCGCTGGTCGCCGGTCTGACCGGAACACGTCCCGCGCGCGCAGGCGCGCCCGTCGACTCGGTGCGCGTCTACGCGCTCGATTGCGGCACGCTCGACTTCAAGGACATGGCGTTCTTCGCGGATACCGGCGAGTACGACAGGAAGCCGGGGAAGCTCGTCGACGTCTGCTACCTCATCCGTCATCCCAAGGGTGATCTGCTGTGGGATCTCGGGCTGGGCGACGACCTGGCGAAGCAAGTGGGCGGCACCACCAACGAGATGGGTATCCACACCCAGGTCGATCACACGCTCGTCGATCAGCTCCAGGCGCTCCAGCTGCAACCGGCCGACGTCGGGTACGTCGCGTTCTCGCACTTTCACTTCGATCACACCGGAAACGCCAACCTGTTTGCCAAGGCGACCTGGATCGTCAACCGGCGCGAGCTGGCCTGGGCGAGCAGCACGCCCACGCCGATCGCCGTCAACCCCACGTCATGGAGCGCGATCAAGACCGCCAAGACACAGCTGGTGGACCTCGATCATGATGTGTTCGGCGACGGCACGGTTCGCATCCTGCGAGCGCCCGGCCACACCCCCGGTCACCAGGTGCTGATGCTGACCCTCAAGAAGGCGGGCACGGTCATCCTGTCCGGCGACCTGTACCATACGCTGGCCAATGAACGCGCCAAGCGCATTCCGGTGTTCAACGACAGCCGCGCCGACACCCTGGCGTCGATCGACCGCGTCGCCAAGCTCACCGCCAACACCAAGGCGCGCTTCTTCGTGCAGCATGCCCCCGAGGACTTCGCGGCGTTCCCGAAGTTCCCGCTCTACCTTCACTGATGCTTCACTGATGCCAGGTGGCGCGGCAGGTCGGTCCTGAACTGGGACGGTGACGGAGAGCTCGGACTCGCCGCCGAGCCGGAACGCATCCAGCGTCTATTTGTCGCACGCTCGTGCGGCGGGTTAGCGTGAATAGCGGTGAGATAATGTACTGATTGATCTACCTCGACAACGCCGCCACGTCCTTCCCCAAGCCCCCCCAGGTGGCGGACGCGATGACCGACTGCCTGGCCCGGCGAGCCGGGAATCCGGGCCGCTCGGGCCACGGGCTGGCGCTGGCCGCGCAGGGCGTGGTTGCGGAGACGAGGCGGCTGCTCGCCTCCTTCTTCGGCGCGCACGATCCGTCCCGGCTCGCCTTCGCGCTCAACGCGACCGACGCCTTGAACATGGCGCTCTGGGGACTGCTCCGCCCCGGCGACCGCGTGGTCACGACCAGCCTCGAGCACAACGCGGTGGCCCGGCCGCTCTCCGCGCTCGCGGAGTGCGGAGTGGCCGTCGCGCGCGTGCCCTGCGCTCCCGACGGCACGCTCGACCTGGGCGACCTGTCCCGCGAGCTCGAGGCGGCCCCCACGCGGCTCGTCGCGATGACCCACGCCAGCAACGTCTGCGGCACGATCCTGCCGGTCCGCGAGGCGGCCCGGCTCGCGCACCGGCACGGGGCGTCGTTCCTCCTCGATGCAGGACAGACAGCGGGCGTGGTTCCGATCGACGTGCGGGAGATGGAGATCGATCTCCTGGCGTTCCCCGGCCACAAGGGGTTGCTCGGGCCCACCGGCACGGGCGGCCTGTACGTCTCACCCGAGGTGCGCTTGTCACCCATGCGGCAGGGTGGGACCGGGACCCGTTCCGGGGAGGAGCGGCAGCCGAAGGAGATGCCCGAGGCGCTCGAGTCGGGCACGGCCAACACCGTCGGAATCGCAGGGCTCGGTGCAGCCGTTCGCGTCCTCAAGGGGTGGGGGTTGGCGAATGTCCACGCTCATGAGGCGCGGCTCGCGGCGCGGCTCCTGGCCGGCATCGAGGACATCCCAGGCGCGCGAGTGCAAGGGACCGCCGACCTCCGAAGGCAGGTCGCGGTCGTGTCGTTCACCGTCGAGGGATGGGAGCCCGTCGACCTCGGGGCAGCGCTGGACAGCTCGTTCGGCATCGCGGTGCGCGCAGGGTTGCATTGCGCGCCGCTCGCCCACCGAACGCTGGGGACCTATCCTCGGGGCACCGTGCGACTCTCCCCGGGGTGGTTCACGACCGAGGGCGAGGTGGAACAGGCGCTCGCGGCGTTGCGTGAACTGGCCCGCGCGGGCCGATGAGATTGACATACGAAATACGGTGCTCGACCGGCTCCTGTCGCTCATAGTCGCGCGAGATGAGCTCGACAAGGAAGCCCATGGACGGGTTCGCAGCCGGCGCCATGCTGCTGCTGTGCGCGATCTGGGGTGCGCAGCAGGTGGCGATCAAGCTCGCGGCGCCGGACATCGCGCCCATCATGCAGGTCGCGCTACGCTCCGGGCTGAGCGCGCTCCTCGTCGGCGCGCTCATCGCCTGGCGCGGTGAGCGGATCTCGATGCGCAACCGGACCGCGCGCCCCGGTCTCCTGGCAGGTTCGCTGTTTGCGGCCGAGTTCCTCTTCGTCGCCGAGGGGCTGCGGCACACCTCGGCCTCGCACATGGCTGTCTTCCTGTACACGGCGCCGGTCTTCACCGCGGTCGGCCTTCACTTGCTACATCCGGCCGAGCGGCTGCGCAGGCACCAGTGGCTCGGCATCATCGTCGCGTTCGCCGGGATCGTCCTCGCGTTCCTCGGCGGGACGGCGACGGGCAGCATGACGCTGTCGACCCTCGTCGGAGACCTGCTCGGCATCCTCGCGGGCGCGGCGTGGGGGGCCACCACTGTCGTCATCCGCACCTCCGCGCTGTCGGAAGCGCCTCCCTCACAGACGCTTCTTTACCAGCTCGTTGGCGGGTTCGTGCTGTTGCTCGCGGCCGCTTTCGTGTCGGGCCAGGCCGGGCACGCTTCACTCACGGCCCTCGCCTGCGGGAGCGTCCTGTTCCAGGGCGTCGTCGTCTCCTTCGCGAGCTACCTCGCCTGGTTCTGGTTGCTGCGGCGCTACCTCGCAACGCGGCTATCGGTGTTCTCCTTCATGACACCGATCTTCGGCGTGGCATTCGCCGTCCTCGTCCTCGGCGACCCGATCAGCAAGACCTTTGCTGGCGGCGCCGCACTCGTGCTTACCGGCATCCTCATCGTGAGTGGCGCTGGGCTGCTCCGACTCCGCTCGGGCTAGGCGAACGCTGGACCTCGTCGAGAAACTCGTTCCAGCCGCTCACGCGGTTCCTCCGCACGGCCATCAGGGGAGCACGCCGAGCTCGTCGAGCGCCGCGTCGAGCTCGGCCGCGTCGCGGTACACGCGGTACGCGCCGGCCACGAGCAGCTCGTCCTGGCCGTAGCCGCCCGTGAGCACCCCGACGCCGAGCATGCGCGCGCGCCTCGCCGCCAGGAGATCCCACACGGCGTCGCCCACCGCGTAGCATTCCTCGGCTGGCACGCCGAGCCGCTCGCGGCACGCGAGGAACAGGTCCGGTTCCGGCTTGGCACGGCTGACGTCGCCGCGGTCGACCACCGGCGTCTCGCCGGGGATCTCCAGGGCGGCGAGCGAGCCGTCGATCTCGGGTCGCCGGCCGGAGGTCGCGATGCCGTGCGGTACGCCGGCCTCGCGCAGGTGGCGCAGCAGCGCGACCGCGCCCGGCAGCGGCCGCCGCTCCGGGAGCAGTCCTCGGAACAGCTCGCCGTGGCGGTCCTGGAGGAGGCGGGCCTGCTCGGTCGTGAGCGGGCGGCCGATCTCGCGGGCGACTGCGCGCGTGAAGAGCCCGCCGCTCATCCCGATGCGCCGGTGGATGCGCCAGCCGTCGATCGGCAGGCCCGCCTCCGCGAGCGCGAGCTGCCACGCGAAGACGTGCGCGTACACGGTGTCGACGAGGGTTCCATCGAGGTCGAAGATGATGGCGCGCACGGCGCAGTTTTACGCGGCTGCCAGGCGGTGGCCCACGAATTCGGGCCCGGCGGCTCCGCCGATCCTGCCGTGGACGCCCTGGCTCGCTTCCCGGCCGTCAGAGCATCGCTGGCCCGGACCGTGTCGCCAGGCGCGCGCGGCAGGCAGCCATCGGGCTCTCCGTGACGTGGATGCGGGCGTCGCGGGCGAGCGTCGCGAGCGCCGCGACACCATGCGCGGGTGCGGCGATCTCGAGGCGCTCGAGGCGCGCGCCGTGGTCCGGCAGACGTGAGCACGGGTGCGGAGCGCCGCACCAGTCGATGACGCTCGGCAGCCCCGCTGGCGGGCGTGAGCCGTCGGGCGGGATGGCCAGCATCCAGGCGAGACCGCCGCGGCGCATCGCCGTCGGGACGCCCATCGCCGTGAGTGCCACGCCCGCGACGGTCGCCAGGTCCGCAATTGCCGCCGCCATGTCGGGCGAGCGGACGACCCAGTGCAGGAGCCGCGGTCCGCCCGTGAGTGATGCACGCGTCGCGGACTCGTCCAGACCGAACAGCCGCGGCCGCTCTGGATCCGGCTGAGCAGGGTCGGGCGCGAGCACCTCGAGATAGACGTCGCTCCCCAGCCGCAGCAGCGCGTTGTGCGTCCCGAACCCCAGGTGTTGACCGCCCGGATCGGGCGCGGTGCCAAGCCGGTACTCCACCCAGCGTGCACCCTCTTCGAGAGAGAGCGCGGTCACGACGAGATGGTCGAGCGCGATCACGTCGGCCCCTCCTTCCAGGACTCAGCGCCGTCGCTCGAGCAGGAGCCCTGACAGAACGCCGGCTTGGCTCGTGTAGGTGGGAGGGCCTCTTGGCCGCTTGAGCCCTGAACGGGTATACACGGCGCCACGATAGAACCTAAACAGGGTCACTAATTATAGGGATCCCTAGTGGGTTCATCGCCACTGACTGCCGCGGGGCGGCAACCAACAGGAGAACGTTGACGATGGGTAAGCGACTGATTGCTGCGATGGTAGCGTGCCTGGCCGTGGCGGGGTGTGGATCGGACGAAAAGAAGACGAACGGAGATGAGTACTCCCTCACCGTCTTCGCTTATGACGCCGTGACCGGCGCGCCCATCGCCAGCGCCGATCTGGCGAAGGGCCTCGTGCTCTACGAGGGCGCGGACAAGACCCAGCCGACGGTCCTCGACACGACCCTCGCCGGGGCGGTCATCTTCAAGGACGTGCCGGCCGACTACGCCCACGGCAACAAGCTCTATCCGATCCTGGCCAACATCGCTGGCTACCTGCCGTACCAGGGCTACGTCAGCTTCTCGACCAACGACAACAACTTCAACAATGGCTCCGGCGACACGGTCACTGGCCTGCCGCGGGACGACCTCTTTGCCCAGGTCGGGAACATCTACCTGTTCCCCGTGAGCTTCCAGACGCCCAGCTACACGTTCACCGTGATGTACGGCGGGCTGCCGGTCCCGAATGCGGTGGTCGAGTTCGATCCCGCGCGCGGCACGGTGACGACCGACACCGACGGCAGCGACGTCATCTGGGCGGCCGATGGGCACGTCCAGGCGCTCTCCGCCACGACGAACGCCAGCGGCAAGGTGACCTTTGCCGGCAGCAGCCTCGCGCTCGGCGTGACATACAAGGTCACGGTGCTCCCGGTCGCGTTCGGTGGGGTGCAGCTGTCCCAGAACAGCCCGGGCAACGTCGCGGTCGGGACCGCCATCAACGACCAGGTCATTCCGCTGACCGATCTCGCTCCAGGCACCGTGAACCATGGCCTCTACGCGACCAACGTCACGGACGCGAACGGCACGATCGCCGGCGACGGCGCGCTGGTCATCACCTTCAACGTCCCCGTCGTCCTGAACGCGAACAACGGTGGATTCGCGGCGGCCCAGGCCGGAACCAACGGCGTCCTCAACACCCCCAGCGCCATTGCGGTGCTCACGGCGGACGGCCTCACCCTCAAGCTCACGCCGAACTGGCTAACCCCCCCCACGACCTTCACTCCCCCCTCGACCGTCACCTACTCGGGCGGAAGCGTCAGCGTGCAGACCTACCCGGCTGACGCCATCGCGGTGTTTGGGACCGTGACCACTGCAACGGGCAACGCGATCAGCGGGGTCGTGACGATCAAGGCGCCGTAGCCTCCTCAACCAAGGCTTCAGCACGATGAAAGGGGGTGGGCTTTCGCCCGCCCCTTTCTCGTTCTCCCGCTACGCCATCGCCCCGTGTCATCAGCCTCGCCGTCGGGCTCCTGAAGCCCGAAGCGCAGGGCGCAGGGACCTTTCGGCGGAAGCAGGAGCCGGTTCGCCTTATCTCCTCTCCATGCGTCACCTCCGCGTGCAGGTGTGGTCGGACATCGCTTGTCCGTGGTGCTACGTCGGCAAGCGGCGGCTCGAGGCGGCAATCGGGCGGCTGGCCGAAGCCGGCCAAGTGGAGGTCGTCTGGCGCGCGTTCGAGCTCGACCCCGCGGCGCCGCCCGTCCAGCCGCCGGGCAAGTCCTACGCCGAGCGACTCGCCCGCAAGTACGGCACGTCGCTCGCGCAGGCCGACGCGATGATCGAGCGCATGACCTCGATCGCGGCCTCGGATGGGCTCACGTTCCGCTTCGACCGCGTGAAGCCCGGCAACACGTTCGACGCGCATCGGCTCCTGCACCTCGCGTACGAGCGAGGTCTTCAGGGCGCACTGAAGGAACGCCTGCTCCGCGCGTACATGACGGAGGGCGAGCCCATCGGCGAGCCCACCGTCCTGGCGCGGCTGGCGGCGGAGGCGGGGCTCGATCCCGAGGAGGTGGGCCGGGTGCTCGCGAGCGACGCCTACGCGGAGGAGGTGCGCGCCGACGAGGAAGAGGCGCGCCGCCTCGGCATCCGTGCGGTCCCGTTCTTCGTGCTCGCGGACGCGTCCGGCATCTCCGGAGCCCAGCCCGTCGAGGTCCTTCACCAGGCCCTCGCGAAGGCGATGGCGGAAGCGCCGCGGCGGGCTCCCGCCGGCGGGAGCGTCTGCGGGCCGGAAGGCTGCGGCTGAGCTCGGGCGCGCCTCGAGGACTTCGGTAGACCGCCCAGGCGAGAGGACTTCGACGTTCCTCTCCCGGTCATGCCCCGGCGATCGCCGGGAGCCGCTCCACGAAGTGGACCTCCTGGAAGCCCAGGTCGCGGAGCAGGCCGCGGATGGCGCGCTCCGCCGACGCGCGCGCCCGGTCCTGCAACCGGGCATCGGCGGACAGCTCCCGCTCGAAGGCGCTCCGCGCCAGCTCGAAGAGCTGTGCCGTCGCAGCGGAGTCGAGGTTCGAGCCGATGACCTCGGTCTCGCCCGGCCGGAGCTCCACCGTCACCCGGACGGGCGGGAGCACGAGCCAAGCCTCGCGGCCCGAGAGGCGCAAGGTCCCGGGCCCGAGCAGGTCCAGGTCCAGGCCCAGGTGGGCGTCCGCGAACACGATGGCCTTCCCGCGCGGCGTGTTCAGGGTTTGTCGCAGCCACCCCACCACGTCGCCCCAGAACGAGCCAGCCGGCGTGGGCTCGGGCGAGTAGGTGACCTTCTTGTACACCGACACCGCCAGCGTCTCGAGCCGCGCCACCTCGCGGACGCGCACCAGGACGGCGGGCGAATCGGGTACCTTCGCCGCGCTCCGCCCGAGACGGAGGGTGAGGCCCAGTCCGGCGCCCACGGCGAGGCCGAAGAGGACGAACGCGA
>JBGQLS010000145.1:0-13166 GCA_041500205.1 Anaeromyxobacteraceae bacterium
CGCGCTCGAGGGCGGGAAGCGGAAGGGCGGCCGGGCCTGCGTTGAAGTTCTTCCTGCGGTTCATGTGGACCTCCGTCGAGCGCGCGGCCGGGCTCGCGGCTTCGGTGACTGGAGATGACTGCGATCTTCGTAGCGCGGGGGGGCCTCCCCCGCCAGCGGTCGCAGCGCTGGGGCAGGAGCCCGGCTCGAGAGCCGCTGGGGAGGCCCCGTTACGTGCACGGACAAGCCGCGCAAGTCTCGCACAGCGGGCCGCGCCTGTCGCCGCTTCGTGGCGAGGCCACCCCGTGTGTTCCGTCGAGCTGCGCCGGCGCCCGCGCGGAGGTCGATCAGTGGATGGCGACGACCCGCCCGCTCGCCGTCAGCGGACCGCTTTCATCGCTGCCTTGAGATCCGGCACGCCCAGGAAGACGGTCGCCTTCCGCGCGCTGCCCGCGCCCACGTACACGTGGCCGATGTTGATGCCCGCGGCTCCGAGCGCCTTCGCGGCCTCCCCCAGCGTGCCTGGCTTGTCGGCCAGCTCGATCTCGAGCACGTCCTGCTCCTCCGCCTTCCACCCCAGGGCCGCGAGCGCCTTCTTCGCGACGGGGGCCTTGTCCACGACCAGTCGGACGACGGCCTGGCTATCCTCGATCCAGGCGTTCACCGCCCTGATGTTGACCTTCTTCGCGCCGAGCGCTGACGCGATCTCGCCGAGCAACCCCGGCCGATCGTCGGTGCGGATCTTGAGCTCCTTCGCTCGCGGCATGTCATCCTCCTGTGTGTGAAGTGCGGCCGCCGATTGAGCCCGACGCGCGGCCAGAACGCAAGCTCACGCGCAGGGCGGCCCCTGAGGGACGCGGGAGCCGTGAATCCATCCCCTCCCGCCGCCGCGACGGTCCTTCGGGAACCGCCGTCAGCCCGCGCGAGCCTCGGAAGAGCGAGGGACGAACGACGCCTCCGGGATCGCCACGAAGACCCCGAGCATGCCGATGAGGTTTCCAGCCGGGTCGCGCAGAGGCACGCGACTCGTGAGGCAGCAGAACTCGCGGCCGGCCTCGTCCTTCAGGATCTCGCGCTGATCGAGGAGCGCCTCTCCCGATTCGATGACCTGGCGGTCGCGGCGTGCCGAAGGGCCGCGGAGCTCCTCGCTCCAGCCGACCTGGGCTTCGGTCTTGCCCACGATGGCCTCGGCCGAGGCGAGGCCGAACCTCTGCGCGAACCCTTCATTGCACCCAAGGAAGACCGAGCGCCTGTCCTTCCAGTAGATGCTGTGCGGGACGTTCGACAGCACGCTCTGCAGGAGCTCCCGCTCTTCGCTCACGCGCCGAAAGCTCTCCTCGACCCGCTCGGCCATGTGATCGAACCCGGTGGCGAGCTGCCCGATCTCGTCCTTCGAGCGCAAGCCGATGCGGCGCGACAGGTGCTTCTCGTCCTCGGCGATCTCGCGGGAGAGGCCGACGAGCTTGGCGAGGGGCCGCGTCAGCGAGGCGGCGAAGAAGCTCACCGCGACGACCGCCAGGACGACGACGACGAGCGAGGCGACCAGGATGCGGCGGACGAGAGCCTTGACCTGCGCCTCGGCGGCGAGGGTCTTCTCGGCGATGGCGGCCTCGATGTCGTCGACGTACCTCCCGGTCCCGATGATCCACTCGAGCGGCCGGTACAGCTTCACGAAGGAGATCTTCGGCGCCGGAGCCCCAGGCGCCCCTGCCGCGGTCGGCTTCGGCCACCTGTACGCCACGAACCCCTCGCCGCCCGGCTGCGCGATGTCCCGGAAGGCCGTGAAGAGGTTCTGCTGCCTGCCGTTCACCTCCAGGTTGAACTCGGCGGCGTCGAGGATCTTGCCGTCGAGCTCGGGACGGATCGGATGCATCACCATCCGCGGGATGGGCGACTCGGTGGTGTTGATCCAGAAGTACTCCGAGCCGTACCGGATCTTGCGGATGCCCGAGGTGATCTCGGCGAGCTTCTCGCGCACCGCCTCGTCGATGTAGATGCCCGTCCCGACCACCCAGCCCCATTCCTTGAACAGGCGGACGTACGAGAACTTGGGCATGCGCGACAGCAACACCTCGCCATCGGGCTCCGGCCAGCTGTACCGCATGAACCCGTCGCCACGCGCGGCCGTGAGCTCGACCGCCAGCTGGAAGAGGTTCCTGCCGCGATCGCCCGCGCAGTTGAACTCGGGAGCATCCAGGGTCTTCCCCTCGAGCTCGGGGAGGACGGGGTGCATCACCATCTTCGGGAACGGCCTGCCCGTGGTGTTGATCCAGAGGTAGCCCTTGCCGCCGTCGAAGCGCATGGCCCTGAGCGTCGCCAGCGCCTCCCGCTGGGCGCGCTCCAGCGGCAGCTCGCCGCGGCTGGCACGCTCGATGTGCGCGCGAAGGGTGGCGCCCGCGACATCCAGGACGGCCCTGAGCTTGCGACCGTACTTCTGCTCGAGGTAGCGCTCGTCAGCCGCCTCCTGGTAGTGCGCGTCGATGAGCGCGTAGACCGTGTTCACCTTGTCCGCGAGGTCCTGCTTCACCTGCGCGGTCTTCTCCGCCCGGATGCGCGCGATGTCGGCCGTCGCCTGGGTGCGGACGCTGCTCACCGCGTACCGAACAAGGACGGCCGAGGTCACCAGGACGGCGGCGGAAATGGCCAGCTGCAACTTGAGCTTGAGCGTCAAGATTGCCTCCGGGGAAGCGTAGATTCTGACCGACGGTCGCACATAGATCGCACATAGATCAACGAGCCTTGTCGCCAGGGACGGCAGGTTGCGGTAACTTGTCCGGAGAGATCCGCCGTAGATCAGCCGCGAATCCGACGCAGCCATGCGGGCACGGACCGACGACGATGCTCGATCGCCTGCTCCAGTTCGTGACGGGAAGCCCGGCTTTCCAGTTCTTGCGCGCGGTTACGCCGTTCGACTTCCTGTCGGACGGCGAGCTCGGGCGTATCGACGACGCCGTCAGCATCGACTACCACCCGAAGGGCAGCACGCTCTTCGCGCAGGGCCAGTCGGCGGTGAAGGACGTCTACGTCGTGATGAGCGGCTCGCTCGAGCTCCTGGACGACTCGGCCGGTCCGGCGGCCCAGCCGCGCCTCCTCGGGGTGGGACAGACGTACGGCGGCAACTGCGTCCTGACCAACGACGGGATCGCCCTTTTCACGGTGCGTGCCTTCGAGGACACGTTCCTCTACGCCATCCCCACGTCCCTGTTCCTGGACGTTTGCTGCCGGCATCGGGAATTCCACGACTTCTTCGCCGAGAGCAGCCTGGGCGCTAGGATGCTCGAGCGCGTCGGAACCAGCCTGAGACAGAAGTGGCTCATGGCCTCTCCCGACGCCGACTCGGTCGGCTTCAACCGCACGGTCGGCGAGATCTGCGACCGCGACGTGGCCTGGTGCTCGTGCGACGAGTCGATCCGCGCCGCCGCGCAGCGCCTGGGCGTACGCGGTCGGCGCACGCTCCTCGTCCGAGACGCTCAGGGCAAGTTCGCCGGGCTCGTCAGCGATCGGGACCTGCTCGCGAGGGTGATCGCGGCCGGGGTCGATCCGTCGCGGCCCGTCTCGGAGGTCATGACCCTCAACAGAGAGCCGACCCCGGCCGGCATGCGCCTCGCGGAGGCCATGGAAGTCATGGTCCGCTCCGGGGTCCGCTCGCTGCCGATCGCACTCGAGGACGGTGAAGTCGTCGGCCTGCTGGCGGACGATGACCTGCTCTCCGCCCACAGGAGTTCGCCGCTCGACTACCTGCGTGAGCTCTCGCAGACGAGGCTTCGCAGGGATCTCGCGGAGAAGAGAGCCCGTCTACCGCGCCTGGTGCGGACGGTCATGCTCGACGGGGCCCGTATCGACAGCCTGACCTGGCTCGTCAGCGCCGTCTCCGACATCACCCTGCGGCGGCTGCTCGACATGGCGATCGGCGAGATGGGCCCTCCTCCCGCGCCGTTCGCCTTCCTGGCCCTCGGCAGCGAGGGCCGTCGCGAGCAGACCCTGGTGACCGACCAGGACAACGCGCTGGTCTTCGCCGATCTGCCCGGGCAGGAGCACGCCGCGGCGGAGTACTTCGCCCGGCTCGGCGAGCGCGTGTGCACGTGGCTCAACGAGGTCGGAGTCGAATACTGCGAAGCCAACGTGATGGCGAGCAACCCGCAGTGGTGCCAGCCGCTATCCGTGTGGAAGAAGTACTTCAGCGACTGGGTGCGGGTGCCCGAACCCGAGGCCGTGCTCAACTCCAGCATCTTCTTCGACTTCCGCGAGGTCTACGGCGATCCTGCCTTGACGACCGCGCTGCGCGACCACGTGGTGGAGCTCCTCTCCCCCAGACCCGGGATGTTCTTCCACCTCCTCGCCCAGGCGGTGGTGGAGAAGGACCTGCCCGTGGGGCTCCTCGGCCGGATCGCGGTCGAGACGCACGGGAGCCGCGAAGACGTCTTCGACATCAAGCACCCGATCGCCCGGATCTGCGAGCTGGCACGACTTCACGGATTGTGGCACGGCATCCGGGCCACCAGCACGCTGGAACGGCTGCAGGCGCTCGCGCAGGAAGGCGCCCTCGAGGCGAGGACCTGCCTCGATCTCAAGCACGCGTATTCGTTCCTCATGCAGCTGCGGCTGGCTCGCCAGGTCGCGACCCTCGGGGACGTCGGCCGGCCAGCCGACAACCTCATCAGCACGAACGAGATCTCCACCCTGGAGCAGCGGTTCCTCGAGGATTCCTTCCGCCTGATAGGCCGGGTCCAGGCGAGCTCGAGCAGGAAGTTCCTGCGCACGATGTGAGGAGGGCCGCTCATGGCAGTGAGCTCCAGGATCGCTGTCCTCGTCCGACGCCTCCGGCGAAAAGAGACGGCAGCGGTCGCGGACGTCCGCCAGGCTCACCGCAGGGCCGTCGACTCGGGCGAGTGGACGCAGCCCATCCGGACCATGACGTTCACCGCGCTCGGCTGCGAGACGACGGGGCCCGACCCCGCGCGCGACGCGATCCGCTCCATCGGAGCGGTCAAGATCCGGAGCAACCGGATCGCCCTGGGCGGGCGGTTCTATCAAGTGTTCAGGCCAGGCGAGAGCCTCTCGCCCAAGGAGATCGCCCTCACCCGCGGGCTGGACCGCGACGGGCTGAGCCGCGCCACGCCGCTCCCCGGCCTGGAGCGCCTGCTCGCCTTCATCGGCGACAGCATCCTGGTGGGCCATGGCGCCGAGCTCGACGTGCAGTTCCTGAATGCGGCGCTGGCCGCCCGAGCGGGAGGCGCGCTCCAGGCCGCCGCGATCGACACGCGCCTGTTGCACCGGTGGTCGCGCCGATCGGGGTCATTGCCGGACCCTCTGCCCGGCGAGGCCAGGCTCGAGGACCTGGTGGTGGAGCTGCGGCTGCCGCGCTATCTGGCTCACCACGCGTTCTACGACGCGCTGACCACCGCGCTCGCCTTCCTGAAGCTGCTGGGCCAGTTCGAGAACTCGGGCGCGGTGCAGTTCCGGGCGCTCTATCGCGAGGCGGGGGTGTACTGAGTACCCGGGGGCGCAGGCCGCCCCCGCCCCGCCGGGCAAGCCCGTCAGGGCCCCACCCCGGCCACGCCTGGGACCTCAGCCATTTTTCGACAGGTATTGAGTACCCGGGGCTCGCGCCGCCCCGCCCCGCCGGCAGAGCCGTCGGGGCCCCACCCGGGCTAAGAAGCCAAAGGTATTTTTCGACAGGTCTTGATTCGTCAAACCAAGTCCCAGCCGTACCCTTCGCGCTCGACGGCATCGCGGGCGAGCGACTTCACGAACTCGTCGTCGTTCACGTCCACGCGTCGCAGGTTGCCGCGGATGCGGCCGCGGGCTCGCCGCGCGAAGACCCGCGCGAGCTCCAGCTCGCGCACCGCCTTCTCCTCGCCTCGGTCCTCGAGCGCCGAGCTCACCCGCGAGAGCACGGCGGCGAGCACGAAGAGGTCGATGAGGATGTCGGCGATCCGCCGCAGCGCGAACTGCTTCTCCACGATGTTCCGGCCGTGCCGGCGCAGCACGCGGTCGGCGACCCATGCCAGCTCGCGCGTCTCCTCCTCGAACTGCTCCGCCTGATCCGAGAGCGCCGGGTGGAGGAGCTGCCATTCGAGCTTCTCGCCCACCAGGCCGGTCCGGATGGAGGCGTGCTTGAGCGCGTAGTCCGAGAGCACGCCGAAGCCCTTGATGGGATCGGCGAGCGCGCCGCGCATGCCCTGGCCCAGCTCCTTGAGCTGGGTGCCGACGTCATCCATCGCGGTGAGCGCGATGAAGAGTCGCAGGATGTCGTTCGTGCCCTCGAAGATGCGGTTGATGCGCGCGTCACGCATCACGCGCTCGTAAGGGAACTCCCGCATGTAGCCGTTCCCGCCCGCGACCTGCAGGGCCTCGTCGGCGCTTCGCCACAGCGCCTCTGTGGCGAACACCTTCGAGATGGCTGCCTCCACCGCGTAGTCCTGGTAGCCCTGGTCGATGAGGCCAGCCACGAGGCCCACCACCGACTCGGCGGCGTAGGCCTCGACGACCATCTCGCCGAGCTTCTGCTGCACCAGGCCGAAGTCGGCGATGGGCCGGCCGAACTGCTTGCGCTCCTTGGCCTGCCTTGCCGCGAGGCCGATGAGCTTTTTCATCGCGCCGACGCAGCCGCCGCCCAGGCCGGTGCGCCCGGCGTTGAGGATGCGCATGGCGGCCTTGAAGCCCATGCCCGGCTCGCCGAGGACGTGATCGTCCGGGACCTTCACGTCGTCGAAGTGCACGGTGGTGGTGGAGGAGGCGCGGATCCCCATCTTGTCCTCGTGGGGCCCCACCGAGACGCCGGGCATGTCGCGGGTCACCACGAAGGCGGTCAGGCGCGCCTTCCCTTCACCTTGGGCGCTGGGTGTCTTCGCGAAGACGGTGAAGAAGTCGGCGAAGCCGCCGTTCGTGATCCACAGCTTGTCGCCGTTCAGGATCCAGGCATCGCCCGTCTTCACGGCGGTGGTGCGCACCGCGGCGGCATCGGATCCCGCGCCAGGCTCGGTGAGACAGAAGGCCGCGATCATCTCGCCCGTCGCGAGCCTGGGAAGCCAGCGGCGCTTCTGCACGTCAGTGCCGAAGAGGAGCAGCCCGCGCATCCCGATCGAGCTGTGGGCTCCCACGGTGAGTGCCACCGAGGCGTCGTGCTTCGCGATCTCCTGCAGCGTGCGGGAGTAGGCGGCCGCGCCGAACCCGAGGCCGCCGTGCTCTTCCGGGATGACGAGGCCGAAGAGCCCGAAGGACTTCAGCTCCTCGATGAAGCTCCGGGGCATCTCGCCGCGGACGTCCCACTCGCGGAAGTCCTTGGCCCGCGGGGCGAGGAGCTGGTTCACCGACGCGAGCACCTGCCCGAGCGTCTCCTTCTCCGCGGCCTTCATCTCCGGGTACGGAACGAGGATCTCCTCCTCGACACGGCCCATGCAGAGCGCCTGGACGAAGCTCGCGGTCTTCTTGTCGATCACGTGTCAGCCCTCCCCTGTTACGAAGCGGCACGCTACACGAGACCCGCGGGTCGCGTCACGGGCGCGGATGGAGGCCCCTCAACGCGCCCACGGGTCAGCAGGTGAGAAGCTTGCGCATGAGCACGTGCGGCACGCCCTGGTCCTGGAACACCCTACCCTCGATCCGGTAGCCGCGGTTCCGGTGGAAGGCCTCGGCCTCCAGCTGGGAATGGACGAAGATCTCGGCCACTCCACGCATGGAAGCCATGCGCTCGAGGGCCGAGAGCATCGCGCCGCCCACGCCGTGCTTGCGAAAGGGCGCCGCCACGGCCATGCGGCCGAGCTGCGCGGAGCGGTAGTCGATGCGCACGATCCGCCCCGTCCCGATGCAGAGGCCCGCCGCGTCGAAGGCGACGACATGGTCGGCGTTGCCGTCGTGCACGTCGCGATCGAGCGGGCGCGGCACGTTCTGCTCCACTTCGAAGACGGCGCGGCGCAGCTCGAAGGCCGCCTCGCGATCCTGAGAGCTCGAGGCGAAACGGACGATGTAGTCCATCCGGCATTCTTAACACGAACGAGAGCACGCGCCGCCGGAGCCGCCCCCGCTGGAGGCCGTCCGGCGACGCCCTCGCGACGTCACCAGGTGAAGACAGTCCCGAGCGTGAAGACCTGCTTGTCGTAGCTGCGGTTGTCCCCGTCGAGCTCGTGGCACAGGAAGCTCGGCGTCTCGCAGGACCCGCCCTGCCCATCGCGGGATCCCGCCTCCAGATTGGACCGGTTCACCACCAGCTCATGTTGGAGCAGGACCGCGAGCCTCCGCGAGAGCCTCAGCGTCACACCCGCACCGCCGAACCAGCGCAGATCGTGCCGGCGCCTGCGGTCGATCTCGCTGGTGGCGCCGCCGGGTTGCGTCAGCGACAGGGAGTTGTCGGACAGATAGTCGCGCAGCTCCAATCCGGCGGCCAGGTCGAGCTCGAGCCAGGTGGTGAGCGCCGCGCGCGCCGAGACCCAGGCGGTGTTCCCCGCGTAGCCGAACGGCTCCACGAACTGCTGCGCACAGCCCTGCGGGCACACCCCGGCCGGCAGCGCGACCGCGGCCGCCTGCCGCGAGGTCCCGATCCGCTCGAGCAGGAATCGATATCCCGCTCCGAGGGTGACCGGGTCGAGCCGCACATCCTGCGAGATCGAGGCCTCGACGCGATCGCCGCCGAGATAGTCGAACTCGCGCTGGAGGCCGGTCTTTCGCGCGTAGCCGAGGTCGAGCCGGGTCGTGGTGCGCCGGGTCTCGTCGAGCGCCGCCCAGGCATGGGCGCCCGCCGCACCTTGCAGGGCGCGGAATCCCGAGAGGCCGGTGAACGCGAGCTGGCCCTCCAGGGAGGTCCCGAGCCGCAGGCCCTCGCGGAGCGAGAGCTCGAGGGCGGCGACGAGCCCGTGCTGTTGCACGCTGCGATCCGCCGCGGCAGGCGCGAGATAGGCGACCTGGCCGAAGGCGTAGGCGACCTCCCCGCGGAGATCGTCGCGCAGGCGGAGCCTCGTCGAGAACCGGAGATCCGTGCTCGTGAGCGCGCTCGGCGTCGCCCCCGCGGTCGTCCCCGGGAACTCGTCGGGCGTGATGAGGCTCGTCTGGAGCGCGTCGCTGTCCCACCCGCCTTCCAGGCGCAGGAGCGCGCTCCAGCCCTTGTCGCGCGCCCGCAGGCCTCGCTGGTCCTCGACCTCCTCGGCTCGTCCGCCCGCCGCCAGGACGTGCGCTTCCAGGTCCGCGACCAGGTCCACCGCCTTGCCCGAGGCGGTCGCGCGCGCGCGCTGGGCGAGCACCCGGGCGCGCGCGAGGGCGCCGCCGTCCAGGGCAGCGAAGCCCGCGTTGACCAGGGCGACAGCGGACAGCGCCGGATCCAGCGCGGCGGCAGCGAGGTACTCCTCTTCCGCCTCGCCATGGCGCCCCAGCTCGTACAGGCAGGCGCCCCGGTTGTAGTGCCATTCCGCGGGTGCGGGCGCGTCCTCGCTCGCGCCTGCCTGGTCGAGGGCCTCGAGAGCCTCGGCAGGGCGGCCGGACCGGAAGCGGGCGAGGCCGGTGAGATAGAGGGCGGCGCCGGCGCGCGGCGGCCGCGCCGCCTCGAGCGCGAGGGTCTCGGCCCGGTCGTACTCCGCGTCCGCGAACGCGGAGCGGGCCTGCTCGAGCAGGTCGGGCGAGTCCACCGCCGCCACGAGCAGGAGCACCGCCGCTGCGATCATCGATGCGATCGGTCCGGTGGGGGTCCGCTCTTGTCGAGCGGCGGCGCCGGCCCCGGCGCGCCACGCTGTCCATCGGCCTGCCACGGACGCTCCGGGTCACGGCGCTGTTCCGGGTCACGGCGCTGTTCCGGGTCACGGCGCTGTTCCGAATCACGGCGCTGTTCCGAATCACGGCGCTGTTCCGAATCCCGTCGCTGCTCCGGGCCATGCGCAGAGGACCGGTCGGCGGGACGCGCCTCGCCCGCGGCCGGCGCCTGGCGTGCCGCGCGCAGCCGTTCGATCACGGTCTCCACCTTCTCTCCTGGCCCTATCACGTCCACGCGGTGCGAGGCGCGCACGCGGACGGCTGCGCGCTCCGGCGGAGAGGACTGGGGGGAGCCCGGTGACTCGGCCTTCGCACCCGGGGAGTCCGGTGACTCGACGCTCTGCGCGGAGACCGGCACCGCGAGGACGAGGGCGAGGCCCATGGTCGCCCAGTACGCCGGTCCCGGGAGCGCGCCTGTCCTGCGTGAGCTCATCCGCCCACCACCTCGAGGAAGACCTCGTCGACGACCCGCTCGTCTCCGATCCGGGCGCTCACCGCGATACGATAGCGGCCAGGGCGTTGCCCTCGCACCGCGATCGGGATCTCGTTGTCGCCCCGCGTCAGAGGCTGGGTCCATTCGAAGGCGCGCTGCGGCAGTTCCTGTCCATTCACCCAGAACGCCAGCTCCGGAGGCAACATCACGAGGATGTGCGCGCTCTCGACCGCCACCGCGGCGCTCAGGTTCAGGCGGACGACGGCCACCTTCGTCGCGGGCAGCAAGGTGACGTATCCTGGCGGCTGGCCATCCGGGAGGACGCGCTGCGCGTGAAGCCGGGCGAGCGCGAAGAACGCCAGGACGCCGGCAGCGATGCCCGCCACCGGCCAGACCAACCTTCGCGGCCGCTCGAGCCGAGGCCCGAGGCGCTGCCACGGCGTCGGCACGAGCGGAGGACCTGCCGCCAGGAGGCGGCGGCGGAGCGACGCCTGGAAGTCGCCGTCGGGCGGATCGACCCGCAGTCCGCGCAAGCGGTCGCGCAGGTCGCGATCCTCGACTTCGCCCCGCTTGCTCATGGTCTCCTCGACAGGTGAGACGGCGGCGCACCCGTTTGTGTTCCCGACTCCTTTGCGGGTCGCAAGGGCCCGTCCGGCCGCTCCGGCTCGTCCAGCAGCCGGCGCAGGTGTGAGCGCCCCCGGTGGAGCCTGGACTTGACGGTTCCTACCGGCACGCTCTCGATGGCCGCCACCTCGTCGTAGGTACAGCCCTCGATGTCGAACAGCACCAGCGCGGTGCGGAACTCCGCCGGCACCTGCCGCAGCGCGTTCCACAGGCGCCTCCGGTCCTGCTCTCCCTCGAGCGCTTCGTCGGGTCGCGATCCACCCTCGCGCGCGGCGTGCTCGCGCTCGAGCGGCTCCTCGAGCGAGCGCGTCTTCCCGGCGCGTCCCTTGGACGCGTCGAGAAATGCGCTGCGCACCACCGCGTAGAGCCAGGTCGAGAACGCCGACTGGTACCGGAAGAGGCGCAGGCTCCGGTAGACCCGGACCAGCGCCTCCTGCGCGAGGTCCTCCGCGTCGGCCTCCGAGGCCGCGAAGGCGCGCGCGAAGCGGCGCACCTGCGCCAGGCGGTCCTCGAGCAACGCCTCGAAGGCGCGCACGTCCCCGTCCTGGGCGTGGGCGATCAGGTCGTCGATTCCCTCGCGGGTCACCCCCGGAGAATAGCTCATGGCGCCGGGAACACGGCGCAGGCCTCCTTCTTCCCACGGCCAGACGCCGGCCAGGCCGGCTCGATGCGGCGCCGCCCGCGCCGCCCGGAGCCTCGATGAGAAGAACGGTGAAGGTTCGAAGTCTCCTCGCTCTCTCTGCCCTGGCGCTGGCATCGGCCACCCGCGCCGATGCTTCACTTACCGTCGAGGGTCTCGCGGGGTGGCAGCACCTGGAGCTTCACAACCCTGCTCAGCAGGTCGCGAACGCCATCAACGGCAGCGAGGGCACCGCCATCCTGGGCGGCGACCTGCTGCTCGACCTGGGTGGATTGGGACTGGGCGTCGCCGTGGACAAGACGGTGAGCGGCACCGCCCAGCCGTGGGCGGGCTCCATCGTGGCCGGCTTCCTGCCCGACGTCCTGCTCTTCCGGCTCGAACTGCTCGGCGAGGTCGGGCGGCGTGCCACCGATTTCGGGGATCTCTTCGCCTCGAAGGGCTCCACGTTCCTCGGCCTTCGCCCGGGCCTGAGCTTCCGGCTGGCAGCGTTGCCCATACGCCTCGGCGTGAACGGGATCGTGCGGTGGCCGACCTCGAACGGCGACTTCGGCTCGCCAGACTTCGGGCTCGTCGGCAAGGTCGGCTTCGAGCTGCCTTAGCCCGTGCCTTAGCCCTGACACTCCGCCGGCGTCCGCTGCACCCTGGCGGCGAGCCACGAACGCGCGGGGATCGTGTCCACCCCGAGGTGGTCGAGGCCCGGGAAGATCACGTCCTCCAGCGCTCGCCTGAAGACCTGAAGCTTCAGGCGACGCGGAAGGACGCCGTGCTCCAGGAGGACCTCGTCGTCCTGCTCCGGGGGAGCGCGCGCGAAGAGCTCCGGGCCGCTGTTTCCCTCGAGCATCGATGGGATGAGCGGGCCGAGGAACGCCGTCGTCCCCTGGGCGTGCTCGCTCGCCAGGTGGGCCCACCCCAGCCGGCTGTGCCCGACCTCGTCCTGTGCGAGCTCGTGAAGGATGTGTCGCAGGCGCGGGCCTTGCGCAGCTCCGAGCAGCGTGGTCAGCACCCCCACGCTCTCGGTCTCGGCGATGCAGCATGACGCCACGATCTCGTACAGGACCTGACCGCGGACCAGAAGGCCGGATGGGGCGATCTCCTGGATCCTGGGGTGGCCGACCGGAGGGGTAGACTCCCCGTAGTACCGGGCGAGCTCCGCGCACAGGCCGGCGTGGCGCCGCTCATCCTGCGACGCGCGGCGGGCCAGGTCCACCAACGCCGGCGCGGCGCCGATCTGCTCCAGCCGCCCCGCCAGCCGGTCGAAGCGGGCCTCGGCGTCGAGCTCCACCTGCCACCGGAACCTCCAGGCCGACGCGACCAGCGAACGAAGGTGGCTCGGGATCGACAGCTCGCCGCCTTGCCCCCTCACCAGCTCGGCACCCCGCCCCCGCCCCCATCGGACGGGCCGCCGTCGGGATCGTTGGTCGCTCCCCTGGGCACCGAAGCGCAGGCAACGGCCAGGACGACGCCGCCCAGCACGAGCACGCGAAAGAGCCTTGCCATGCGCTGCGCGCCGGCCGCACCGGGATCCCGCTTCGTCACCTCTGGTTCCGTGGTCGATTCCATCAGGTCGCCTCCGAGCGCCCGCCCGTCGTGGCTCCGCGGTTGCGGGCAGCGCCTCTCCTTATTGCCGGACGGTGCCGGCCGCGAGCCGGGAAGTACATGGCTCCCCGCGTGGGCTGCCGTGTGGAGCGATCTAGCCCCCATCTAGCCCTAGATCGTCGCTAGGCGCTTGATGGTGTCGGGAAACTTCTTGAC
>JBGQLS010000146.1:0-13162 GCA_041500205.1 Anaeromyxobacteraceae bacterium
ACGCCCGTTCGGCGAGCGAGCGGACCGTGCGACACCAGGCGTTCACCATCTACCGCAAGGCGGGGTTAGCCGGGCGAGCAGAGCTGTCGGCCTTCTTCCTGGAGGATCTGCTCTTGCCGCGCGGAGCGCTCGTCCTGAAGGCTTGCGAGTCAGCGCATGTGACTTACAGCAGCGCCTAGTGATTCAAGTGGGTTGCGCCGTCAATAGACTCTCACGCGCGATGAGCCGGGTCCGTTTCTGTGCGATCATGACTGAGTAGCCGGGGGCGAAGGCCGCCCCCGCCCCGCCGGGGCAAAGCCCGTCGGGGCCCCACCCGGGCCCCTGCGACCGCAGCTGACTCTTCGACAGGTCTTGAGCCCACGTGACCCCGACTGCCGACAAGAACAGCCCCCGCCTCCATGCACTCGTGGTGGACGACGAGAAGAACATCCGGACCACCCTCGCGCTCTGTCTCGAGGGGTTCGGGTGCAAGGTGCAGCAGGCCGCGAACGCCGCTGCCGCGCTCGAAGCGCTTCGCATCGAGCCCTTCGACGTGGCCTTCTGCGACCTCCGGCTCGGGCAGGAGAGCGGCCTCGACCTCATCCCCCGCCTCCTCGCGGAGCGTCCCGAGCTGGAGGTCATCGTCATCACCGCATACGCGACAGTGGACACCGCGGTGGAGGCGATGCGCCGCGGGGCGAAGGACTACCTCCCGAAGCCGTTCACGCCCGCCCAGATCCGGCACCTCGTCGATCGGGCCATGGGGCGTCGCGCCCTCCAGCTGCGGGTGTCCGAGCTCGAGACGCGCCTCGAGGAGGCGGCCCCGGATATCGTGGTCGAGACCGCCTCTCCACGCATGCAGGCGGCGCTCGAGGTGATCGGGCGCGCCGCCGTGCACGACGTCGCCGTGCTCTTGCGCGGCGAGAACGGCACGGGCAAGGGTGTCCTGGCGCGCCTGCTGCACTCCCGGAGCCCGCGGCGGGACCGCCCCTTCGTGCTGGTGAACTGCCCGACCTTGTCCGAGGAGCTCCTGGCGAGCGAGCTCTTCGGCCACGCGCGCGGCGCCTTCACCGGCGCGGTGAAGGACCAGCAGGGCCGCATCGAGGTGGCGGAAGGTGGGACCGTCTTCCTGGACGAGATCGGGGAGATCTCGCCCGTGTTGCAGGCGAAGTTGCTCCGCTTCCTCCAGGAGAAGCGCTTCGAGCGCGTGGGCGAGACGCGCACGCGCAGCGCCGATGTCCGCATCGTGGCGGCGACGAACCGCGATCTCGAGGTCGAGGTGAAGGGTGGCCGTTTCCGCGAGGACCTCCTGTATCGTCTCAACGTGGTGGAGGTGACCGTGCCGCCGCTGCGGGATCGGACCGCCGACATCTTGCCGCTCGCCCGCCGCTTCGTTTCCTTCTTCGCGCGCAATGCCCATCGCCAGCCGCCGGACCTTTCGCCCGCGGCCGAGCAGGTGCTGGTCGCGTATGGCTGGCCGGGCAACGTGCGCGAGCTCCGCAACGCCCTCGAGCGCGCGCTCATCCTGGCGCCGGGCCAGGTGCTCGAGCCGGAGAGCTTTCCCGAGCGCATCGCCGCCCAGCCCACGACGCCTGTCCTGGGCGGTGACTTCACGGCCGAGCAGATCGAGCGCGAGCACGTCCTGCACGTCCTCGCCCGCGCGCCGACGCTGGATGACGCTGCGCGGATCCTCGGCATCGACGCCTCGACGCTCTGGCGAAAGCGCAAGAAGTGGGGGAGGTGAAGGGGCGCGGCTGGTAGTAGGCCGGGCTCGAGAAGGCCTGGGCCATGAGCTCCGAGCCGACCACCTTCCCGGACCCGGCGGTGACGAAGCTGCCCGTGGCCCGATGTGCGAAGAGCACCTTGGCGATGCCGGTCATGGCGAGCGGGTGAATCGCGAGGTCGGTCGAGAGGATCCCCTGTAGACTATGGTCATGGCAGCGGGAGCTGATTCACCAGTGGTGATCGTCGGCGCCGGCGTGTCCGGTCTCGCCTGCGCGAGTACGCTACACGGGAGCGGAACGCGCGTGGCGGTGCTGGAACGCGCCCGCGGGGTGGGCGGCCGCTGCGCCACGCGGCGCGTCGAAGGCCAGCCGGTGGACTTCGGCGTCGCCTTCCTTCACGGTCGGGACCGCGAGTTCCTCGCCGCGCTCGAGGCCGTGCCATCCGCCGTCCTCCCGGGGTGGCCGGCCGACATCCACGGAACAGGGCGCCCGTGCCAGCCGGAGGCGTTCGCTCCGGGAGAGCGGCGCCTCGCTCTGGCCGAGGGCGCGACCGCCTTCCCCAAGAACCTGGCCCGCGGCCTGGAGATACGTCTGCTCACCCGCGTGGTGGGCCTCGAGCCGGGCGAAGGCGTGGTCGCGCTGCGCCTCGAGGACGGATCAGCGGTGGAGGCGCCGACAGCGGTCCTCGCTCTGGCCGCCGAGGAGACCCTGGCCCTGCTCGGCGCCATGGCCGCACGGCCGCTCGCGCTCGAGAGCGCCCGCGCGCTCCTGGACATGTCCCAGAGCCAGGCGTGTCTGTCGCTCATCGCCGCCTATCCGGCTGGTACCCCCGCGCCGACGTGGCAGGTGAGTTACCCGGAGGATTCGCGCGTGCTGCAGCTCGCGATCCACGACTCGAGCAAGCGCGCGCGTCCTGGCTTCCTCGCCGTGGTGTATCAAGCGCACCCCCACTGGTCGCGGGAACACCTCGAAGATCCTGCCTGGCCCCAAACCCTGCTCGCAGAGGCGGCGAGGCTCTACGGAGCCTGGGCGGCAGGACCGCGGCTCACGCAGACGCACCGCTGGCGGCATGCCCGCAACGACCTCGCCGCGGAGCTGGCCGGTCCCATGTTGCTCGACCTCCCGGGAGGCGCGCGCCTGGGCCTGACCGGCGACCGTTTCGCGCCGGGAGGCGGCATCGAGGCGGCGTGGTCGTCGGGGCGGCGCTTGGCGGGGCGGATCCTGGCCGAGAAGGAGCGATGATGGTAGCGAAGGATTCTCTGCGACAGCTGGTCGAGCGCGACCAGGATCACGAGTGCGACGGATTCGGGATGGGCCGTGTGTGCGTGCGGGTCGTGGCCGTGGCTGAGCTTCCGACCCGCTTCGGCGCATTCCGCATCGTGGCCTTCTGGAACAACCGCGACGGCAAGGAGCACGTGGCGATCGTCCACGGGGACGTGGTCGGCGCGGCCGAAGTGCCGGTGCGGCTGCACTCGGAGTGCCTCACCGGGGACGTCATGGGGTCCCTGCGCTGCGATTGCCGGGACCAGCTGGAAGAGGGCCTGCTCGCCATCAAGCGGGAGGAGCGGGGCGCGCTCCTCTATCTTCGGCAGGAGGGGCGCGGCATCGGGCTCATCAACAAGATCCGGGCGTATGCGCTGCAAGAGCAGGGCCTCGATACGGTGGAGGCCAACCTGGCGCTCGGCTTCCGCGACGACGAGCGGGACTACGCGGTCGCCGCCCACATGCTGCACAGCCTGGGCATCCGGTCTGTCCGGCTCATCACCAACAACCCCGAGAAGATCCGACAGCTCGACCTGCATGGGGTGAAGGTGGTGGGTCGCATCCCGCACGTGATCCCGCCCAACGAGTGCAACCGCTTCTACCTGGAGACGAAGGCGCGGCGGTCCGGGCACTACATCGACTTCCTCGGCAATCCGCACATGGTCGAGCAAAGCGATCCGGTCGTGGTGGAGGGGATGCCGGACCCGCCGGCCAACTGATGGCCGACGCATGCACCTCCGGTCGTGATGGCGGACGGGCTGGCCGTGCCGAAGCTGTGTGTGAGATCGCCACGAGCAAGAGCACGCGTGGTTCGAATGGTGGCAGGCGCGCTCCTCTGTACGCTCCTCTGCTGTCGAGGCAGGCCCATTTCCGGGGAGCAGGCCGACGCTCACGAGGACCCCGCTCCATTCACTATTCGTGATTCGGGCCGGGCCGTGACGGTCTCGGTGGGGTCCTGCCTTAGTGTCCAGCTCCCGGCTCAGCCCGGGACAGGATTCTCGTGGCAGGCAGGGGAAGTCAATTGCGCCACTCCCGTCGGCGACCCTCGGCTACTGCCGCCATCGCGGCCCATGCCGGGCGCGGTGCAGGAGGAGGTGCACACGTTCCGGATCGTCTCCCGCGGCACGTGCCGGCTGAGGCTCGACTACCGAAGAACCTGGGAGCATGGCGTGGCACCAGCCCGCTCGTTCGAGATGACGGTCGTCGCCAAATGATCCAGCCGCAGCCACCAGCTCTTCACCATCTCGTCGGCCGAGCCGCTGCCGTGGATCACCGCCGCCGCACAGCGGAGCTTCTCGAGCAGGTGCCAGCTCGCGTCCATGGCGAGGTCGTACGGGAACGTGTGCGAGTCGGGGCCTACAACCCACGCCCGCGACGGCCAGCGCGAGCCGGGCCACGGCGTACCGCCGTGGCCCAAACGGTGCAGTCAGGGCCGCGCCTCGTACACGAGGTTGAAGGGCGTCTGCGCCGCCCGGCGGAAGCGCGAGAAGCCGGCCTCGCGCGCCACCTCTCGGATGGGAGCCTCGCCCGCCTGCGCCCCCAGTGCCGAGCCGTGGAACGCCAGGGACTTGGGCACGCACACCATAGTGGAGGCGGCGTAGTAGACGCGCCCCACCGGGTTCAGGTTGTTCTCTACGTGATCACCGGCAAAGGGCTCGACGATAAGCCACGCGCCGTCGGGCCGCAGCGCCTGGCGAGCGCGCCGCGCAGCGCCTGCCGGGTCGGGCAGGTCGTGCAGGCAGTCGAAGTGCGCCACCAGGTCGTAGCCCTGCCCTGGGAACTCGGTCGCCGCCGACTGCTCGAAGCTGGCCCTGTCGGCAACCCCCGCCTCGCGAGCCCGGCGTTGCGCCGTCTCGATCGACGCAGGGTGGAAGTCGAAACCGCGAAAGTGCGAGCGCGGATAGGCCTGGGCCATGATCACGGTCGAGGCGCCGTGCCCGCACCCCACGTCGGCCACCAGCGCGCCCTCCCGGAGCCGCGCCTCCACGCCATCAAGGGCCGGGATCCACTCGGCGACAAGATGTGCAGCGTAGCCCGGCTTGAAGAAGCGCTCCGTCCCCTCGAAGAGCGCCTCGTCCTGCTCCGTCCAGGGTACGCCGCCGCCGGTCTTGAAGCTCTCCTCGATCCTGGGCTCGGCCCGCCACATGGCAGAAAGGACCTGGAAGGCGCCGGGCAGGAACACCGGGCTTCCCTCCTCCGCCAGGGCCATGCGCTGCTCCGGCGGCAGGGCGTAGCGGCCGGAGGCGGCATCGTAGGTGACGTATCCGCCTGCCGCCTGGTTCGCCAGCCACTCCCGCACGTACCGCTCGGCGGTTCCAGTGCGGCGCGCCAGATCTTCGGACGTGGCAGGTTCCCGGGCCAGTTCCTTGTAGAGGCCGAGGCGGTCGCCGATGAGAACCAGCGCCGCGCTCATGGCCGCCCCTAGATCGCTCACGGCGTGCCCCATGAACGCTTCGAGCTTCCCCTGATCCACCTGTGGCTGCATGTCGTCCTCCTCCCGCGAGCGTTTGTTCCCCCAGGCGTTGTCGCGGGCAGACCCCCCGTCTAGCGGTGCGGGTGGGGAGACGCCGTGCCCATCGGAGATCGCCGTGGCTCGCTCTGAAGCTCGCCCTCCGACCAGGCGGCCGGGCAAATCGCTCATCGATCGATGAGCGACGAAGCGATGTCCTCGATTGGCTCAAGATAAGAACCGTCCCCGATCCCGCCGCCCCAACGCTCGTACACTTCCATGGTAACGGCGAGGTGGTCGCGGACTACCTGGACGGCTCCTGAAGACGATTGACTGGCTGAACACGCCCCGGGAAAGGTGCGGGTGGCGTAGGCCGGTCGTACGATCCTGCTTCCATGTCGCGTCGCGGCGAGAGGGGGCAGGTGGCCGTCGCCGGGGGCCGTGTCCTGGAGTCAGGGCTGGGCTCGCTCCGCGTCTTGGGCGAGCAGGCGCTGTCTCGCGCGGCGGGCGCGCCGCTCGTCCCAGGGAACCGGATCCGGCTGCTGCGGGGCGCGACGGAGAACTACCCCGAGTGGCTCGACGCCATCCAAGGCGCGCGCCGAAGCGTGCACTTGGAGGCTTACATCTTCGCCGATGACACGGTGGGGAACCTGTTCGCGGACGCGCTCATCGCGTGCAGGCGGCGGGGCGTCCGCGTGCGCGTGCTGCAGGACTGGTTCGGTGCCCGCTGCGAGGCGGGGCGGCGACCGAAGGACCCCTGGCGATGGCCACGTATGTGCTGATCCACGGCGCGGGCGACGTCGCATGGTACTGGCACCGGCTCGAGGCTGAGCTGCGCCGTCGGGGCCACGAGGTCGTGGCACCGGACCTGCCCTGCGAGGACGACTCTGCCGGGCTGGCGGAGTACGCCGACACGGTGATCGCCGCCATCGGCGACCGCAGGGAGTTGGTCGTGGTGGCTCAATCGTTTGGCGGGTTCACCGCACCGCTGGTGTGCGAGCGGGTGCCGGTAGATCTGCTGGTGTTGCTGGCGGGAATGGTCCCGTCGCCGGGGGAGCCGCCCGAGGACTGGCCGGCCAACACCGGTCACGCGCAGGCGCGGAGAGAGCAGGACGAGCGCGACGGCCGGGCACCCGACGACGTTGCCTTGTTCTATCACGACGTCCGGCCGGATCTGGCGGCTGAGGCGTTGCGGCGAGGTAGACGTCAGTCTGCCACCCCGGGGGAGAAGCCGTGGCCGCTCCGCGCGTGGCCGAACGTGCCGACAAGGTCCTTGTTGTGTCGCGACGACTGCTTCTTTCCCGCCGAGTTCATGCGCCGGGTGGTGCGCGAACGGCTAGGCATCACCCCCGATGAGATCGACGGCAGCCACTGCGTCGCGCTCAGCCGCCCCAAGGAACTGGCTGACCGTCTGGAGGCGTATCTAGTCGAGCGGATCTTGCGACGGCGCTTGCTGATGCGCCGGCCCTCGGTCAGCGGCCAGAGGACTTCGAACACTTCACGGGTGATCTCCTCCTCGGTTTCGAACCGCTGCGGGCCAGCGCCTTGTTTGAGCCCGCGCCAGTATCGTTCACCATCCGCACCGGTGACGCGCCGGATCCGCTCCTGGAGGCGCTCGCCGGGGAGCCATCCCTGCGCGATCTGGACCGCGGGGACCTCCTCGGCGCGCGGCGGCAGGCCGGAGAGGAGGAAATTCCGCTCGTTCTCGCTCTTGCCGCCCGCGCGCGCCTCCAGCTTCGCCACCAGCCCTTCGATCTCGCCGGCCAGCGCGTCGAGGCCGCCGGCGCGCCACTCGCCCTCGAGCGTGGCGAAGAGCGCTTCGCGCCGCGCCAGCAGAAGGCGATCCAGGGCGAGGAGGCCGGCGCGAGGACCGCCGCGCAGCTCGTCCCTGAGCCGCGCACCGGTCGCGCCGCGTTCGTACGCGGCATTGTGAAGCTCCCGCGCCCGCTCCACGGCGGTGTCGACGAGGGCCCCGGCGATCTCCGCCGCCAGCCGGTGGCAGTCGTGCAGCTCGCCGAGCACGTCCTGGAACAGCTTCAGGCTCTTCACGATCTGCTGGGCGTCGGCGTGGCCATGGCCACGTAGCGGCTCGAGCAGGTAGCGCAGCTTCTTGCCCTCGATCCGGGCGCGGTGGATGTTCTCCTCGTCACTCGAGCTGCGGATGGCAGCCACGTGCTCCCGCACCGAAGCGAGGTGCTCCGCCACGCCGCCGGCGAGCGCGCTGGCGTACGTGTTCGACCTGGCCGATGCGTCGATCCGGCCCCGGTACGTCTGGAGCCGGTCGACGAGCTTGTGAGAGGCCCGACCGTATCGCGCGAGGACGCGCGCCTGTTCGCGCGCCCATGCGTCCCGCCGGTCCTCGAGCCGCTTCGAGAGATAGTCGACCGCCGCTCGCTGCCTGTGTCCGAGCGCGTGGCGCTGTTCGCTGACCCACCGAAGCGCGACCTGGGCATCGCGTGCGTCATTTGTGGCGTGCGCGAGCCTGCGAAGCCGCTTCTCCATCTTGCGCTCGACGCTTCCCTTGAGGCAGGGACGGAAGGCGCGCAGCGTCGATCGTGTCCGCCGCAGCGCGACGCGGAAGTCGTGCAGCGCCTCGTCGTTGCTGCCGGCGCCGAGCCGCTCCGCGGCGTGGTCGGCGTCCGCGAGCAGCGCCAGGGCCACGTAGCGCGCCCCTTCCTCCGCGGTCCGGTCAATGACCGTCTCGTCGATCTTCATGGCCCTCTCCCAAGCTGCTGCGGTGCATGCGCGGGTGCAGTTCGCGCACACGAAGGAGGTTCGTCGCGCACCATGACGGCCCGGCTCCGGGGACCAGGGACAGCTCCATATGGGGGTCGGCTCGTGCCGCGAGATCGCGGAGGCGATCCGCCCGCGGTGTATCATCCGTCGCAGAGGTGCGCATGCTCGAGACCGTCGACCTCGACCGCAAGCTGGACCGGGCCGCCTACGAGCGCGTCTTCAGGCCGTTGCGCGACAAGCTGGCGCTCCTGCAGCGAACGGTGTTCGAGGCGCAGGTGCCGGTGATCGTGGTCTTCGAAGGGTGGGACGCCGCCGGCAAGGGGGACTGCATCGAGAAGCTGGTCGGTCGCATCGACCCACGCGGCTACGCGGTCCACTTCATGCCGAAGCCGACCGAGGACGAGGAGCTGCGCCCCTTCCTCTGGCGGTTCTGGACGAGGATCCCCGGACGCGGCGACATGGGCATCTTCGACCGATCCTGGTACCGGCGCGTCCTGGGCGAGCGCGTGGAGAAGGAGGTGCCGCGGGACGTCTGGCAGCGCTCCTTCGACGAGATCAACCAGTTCGAGCGCATGCTGGCCGACGATGGCGCACTTGTGGTGAAATTCTGGCTCCACATCTCGCGCGCCGAGCAGAAGCGCCGATTCGAGCGGATGGAGAAGAGCGACTACGAGTCCTTCCGCGTCACGGGCAAGGACTGGAAGGCCCACAAGAAGTACGAGCGCTACCGCGAGGCGGTCGAGGAGATGCTCGAGCGCACGAGCACGCCCTGGGCACCCTGGACGATCGTCGCCGCCACCGATCGGCGCTACGCCCGGGTGAAGGTCTTCGAGACGCTGGCGGAGGTGGTGCAGCGGGCGCTCGACGCCAAGGCGGCGGCCACCGCCAAGGAGGGGCCTCGGCCGAAGAGCCCGGCGAAGCGGCGCCGCGCGCGCTCGCCCGCGCTGGCCCACACGGTACTCGACGACGTGGACCTGAGAAAGAAGCTCACGGCGCAGCAGTACGAGGTCGAGCTCGCCCGCTGGCAGAAGCGGCTGCGCGAGCTGGAATACCTATGCTACGAGCGCCGCACTCCGGTCATCGTCGTGTACGAGGGGTGGGACGCGGCGGGCAAGGGCGGGAGCATCCGCCGCGTCATCGGCGGGATGGACCCGCGCGGCTACTCCGTGATTCCCATCGCCGCGCCGAGGGGGGCCGACGCCAGCCATCACTACCTGTGGCGCTTCTGGAACAAGATCCCCAAGGCGGGACACATCGCCATCTTCGACCGCTCCTGGTACGGGCGGGTACTGGTGGAACGTGTGGAGGGCTATTGCACCGAGGAGCAGTGGCGCCGCGCCTACCACGAGATCAACGAGTTCGAGCGCTCCCTGCACAACTTCGGCGCGGTGGTGGCGAAGTTCTGGCTGCACGTCTCGAAGGCCACTCAGCTCAGGAGGTTCCAGGAGCGGGAGCGAACCGCTTCCAAGCGCTACAAGATCACCGAGGAGGACTGGCGCAATCGCGAGAAGTGGGACCTCTACCGGGCGGCGGTCCACGACATGATCAGCCAGACCAGCACCGCCTACGCGCCCTGGACCATCATCGAGGCCGAAGACAAGAACTGGGCGCGCGTTCGCGGCGCGCGCACGCTCGCCGAGGCGATGGAAGAGAGGCTCGGCTAGCTTGCGGTCAGACGGTGGATGTCACGTCAGGTCACGGCGCGCTGGGCTCCCCACCGGCCGATCCCGCCTCCTCCGCCGCGAGAAGCGGGTGCGACCAGGTGAACAGCAGTTCCTTGCTCTCGTCCGGGCGTGACCAGGTGGCCGCGAGGCCCGTGTCCTCCTGCGGTGAAGAAAAGGAGAATAGCAGGGCCGCGCCCTCCGTCGGCTGCCACCAGGTGAGCAGCAGATCCCTGTTCTCGTCCGGACGTGACCAGGTGTAGAGCAGGCCGACGTTCTTGTCGGGCGACGACCAGGTCGACAGGAGATCTACCCTGTCGCCGTCAGCATGATTCTGGGGTACCGGGGATGCCATTGCCCAGCCCGTCGCTCCGCACGTCATGGCGAGCGCGGCGGTGATCACCTTGAACGAGGTCATTGTAGCCTCCATCCGGTCTTGATACCGGGAGCCGATGCCATGCGCCAACCACAGGCGGGGAGGGGGGCGAGCGCCACGCCCCTTGCCGGACCCATGGGGGCTACATCGCGTCTCCGCTGCCCGTGTGCGAGGTGGCGACGACCTGGTTCACCCTGTCCTGCGGGGCGTCCTTCTGGCCGAACAACCAGGCGATGCTGGGCGAGAAGATCGCCTGCACCTGATCGCCCTCCCTGATGTCGCTCAGGGATGCGATGCTGCCGTCCTTCCGCACCCGCGTGCCAAGGTCGATGGCGAGTTGCTCCCCGTCGGAGAGCATCAGCATACCCGACGCGTGGTCGACTCTCCTGACCTCACCTTCGATCTTGGCCTCGGCCCGCTCCCAGGCTCCCGCCATGACCAAGGCTCCGAGCACCATTCCGATCATGGCGCGGTGGATGATACGTTGCTTCATGGATGTTCCCGCTTGGAAGAGATGGAGCCGCCCGTTCGTCGGCTTGTTCCTGCTTTCACGCGAATGAGATGTGCTTTGCGCGGGGCGGCGGCACTCCCCTGATGGCACCTTGCCCACAAGGGCCGGTGCCTCGACCGTCCCTGGAATGGCGGGAGGGGTCCGTCCTCGCCGAAAGCGATCGAGGAAAACCAGGAACGCGCGGTGTGCGGTGCTGCACGCACAGTTGCCTGCGCGTGGTCGCGCGTGACATGTCACAAGACCGGACGCGGGCCGGGCTGTTACGAGCTGTCCGCCAGGCGGTGGAGGTTTCCTGTCCCGCAGCGCGGCCGAGTCGCTGGGCGGCAGCGGTTTTCGGGCCCCGGCAAAAACACCCCCCGTGAACGGGGTGAGGTTACAGCCGGCGCTCGAACAGGCGTCCCACATTGTCGCTGATGCGCCTATCCTCGAGGCCGGGCATCGGGTGCGTCCCTTGATTGAGCTATAACGGCCCGTGCAACAATCGCTATAGTCGAATGGTCCATGAGAATCGCCTCGTCCTTCGCAACCGAACCACTGCCGCCGAGCGGTCGGCCGCCTCACAAGGGGAAAGCATGAACGCGCGCGCCTACGCTTTCTACGGAGTCCTATTCGGAGTCTCTTTCCCGTTCCTAGGGACGCTGCTTCAGGCGCTCTCCTCCGACGCCACCGCGAACGGATTCCTGTCTCGGATCGGCCACGCGCAGTCGCTGCCGGTCATGTGGCTCGTGGACCTGGCGCCCCTCATCCTCGGCCTCCTCGGTTACATCGCCGGGAAGCGCGAGGACGAGTTCCACTCGTTCCAGGACTCGAAGCGCGAGCAGCTCAAGATGACGGCGGGAGAGCTCTTCACCGGCGCCCAGAGCCTGCTCTCGACCGTCTCCTCGTTCAGCGCGATGACCACGCAGACCGCGGCCTCGGTCCGCGAGACGAGCTCGACGATGCAGCACCTCGGCCAGAACGCCGCGCGGGCCGCGCTGAGCGCGGAGACGGTCGTCGGGATCGCCAGCGCCACGAAGAAGAGCTCCGAGGACGGGCTCCAGGAGATCAAGCTCTCCGTCTCGGAGCTGGTGAAGCTGAGCGAGGACGTGCGCGGCCTGGCGAAGAGCATCGAGGGCATCAACGACCGCATGCGCAACATCTTCGAGATCGCGTCGGTCATGAACTACCTCGGCGACCGCTTCCAGGGTCTGGCTGACAGCGCCGCCAGCGAGATCGGGCAGGGCGAAGCCGCGCAAGGACTACCCCTGGGCCTGCGCTTCATCGTCGCGGAGATGCGCCGGCAGGGCAAGGACGCCAAGAGCGGCGCGACCCTGGTGCAGAACATCGTCAACGAGATGCAGAAGGTGATGACGGCCACCATGGCGGCGGCCGAGATCGGCGTGAAGCGCGCGGAACGAGGCGCGCAGATCGCGAGCAGGACCGGCGACAACATCAAGCGGATGAGCTCGGCGCTGCAGAACTCATCGCAGGCGGCGACGGAGATCGCGACCATCGCGAGGCAGCAGGACCAGGGCATCGAGGATGTGCTGAAGTCGATGAACCAGGTCTACCTCGCCACCGAGGAGGCGATGACGACGACGCAGCGCGTGGCCGACGAGGCGAAGGGGCTCCACGATCTTGCCAGCCGCATCGACGCCTCGGTGCGCGTCAACGGCGTCCAGCCCGCGCCGGCGCTGAAGATGCCCCGCGCGTTGCTCAAGCTGACGGGCGGACATCGATGAGAGGGGGAATCGTCCCCGGGCGAGTCCGGCCGCTGGCCGGTGGAGGTCGCTGGGTGCGGGGCCGGAGCGAGGGAGCAGTTCGCGCGGAGCACGCACATTCTGGGCACGTGATGGAACGCGGCCACATCTCTTAGGAGCCGAGCATGCGAGACTACATGTACGAGATCGACGAGGTGGTGGCGCTTATCCGTAAAGGAGACAGCCTGCTGCTCGCCGGCGAGGAGGCCGTGCTGCAGAAGCTCCCCCGCGGCAACTGGATAGCGGGCACCATTCCGTACTTCATGACCAAGGCAGGCGGCCTCGTCGACCGCCAGCGCATCTTCGTCAACGAGCTCCCTGCGGGCCTCAAGTGCCAGGGCGTCCGCCGCTACGGCGAGGCGGAGATCGCCCGGGTCTACGCGGATCTGCCTGCCGGAACGTTCGGCGTCATGATCGCCCCTGCCTCGAGCGCGGTCCACCTCTCCTTCGCCCTCAACGCGCCGACCTTCCAGGGGTTCGCCAGCCGCCCGCTCATCGGCTGGATCTCGGGCGTCCACCTCTCCGAGCTGGGGACCAAGGCGGCCAAGGTCTACGACGGCACCGCCGCCCAGGCCCTGGACCAGCAGGCCGTCGTGATGCAAATCGCCCTGCCGCCCGGGAAGCTGGCGCGCCTGGGCATCCTGAACATCTTCAGGCCGGGAACCGGCCCCGCGATCACCTTCGCGTCGAGCGGATTCTCCGCGACCGACGTGGACATCGACGG
>JBGQLS010000147.1:0-13121 GCA_041500205.1 Anaeromyxobacteraceae bacterium
ACCGTGCGCGCGTCCGCCGTCTACGGCGATCGGTAAGAAACGCCTTTGATTCCATACCCATCCCCTCTCCCCCACCGGGGGAGAGGGTCAGGGTGAGGGGGCCGATCCTTGGGGTGCGCTCCGGGGGGCCGTGGCCCCTCTCGTGACTACGCGGGCTGTATTTTGCCGGTGGGCGCGCGGGAGCGGCAAATTCCGCGGGCATCCAGTCCCTGAACGGGCCTCCGGCCGATCCGTTCCGCACTGCGTTATGCCCTCCCGGGGGCCGCGCTGGCTGCCGCTGGGCACGCCGTCCGCCGCTGCCATTGCCTCACAGCCGTTCTGGGGCGTTGCAATGTCCGCGCGCGCCACAAAATGATGGCCAGCAATTGTTTCTCCTCTGAAAGAGGTGGCGAATGCCGTGGACGACTCCGTCGTTCGAGGAAATCAACATGGACGCCGAGGCCCGCGGATACGGGATGTGGGTCTCCGATCTCGAGGTGCAACCGGTCTCGGAGTCGCAGCAGGTCGCCGCTCCGGCTGAGGCGCACGCGACCGACGAGTGAACGGTGCGTGCCCTCATCCTCGGCTCCGCCGCCGGGGGAGGCTTTCCCCAGTGGAACTGTGGGTGCGCGCTGTGCCGCGGCGTGCGCGACGGCACGCGCGGCCTCTCGGCGCGCACGCAGACGTCTGTCGCCGTGAGCTCCGACGGAGCGCGGTGGTTCCTCCTCTGCGCCTCGCCGGACGTTCGCGCGCAGCTCGAGGCTGCGCGGCCGCTGTGGCCGTGCGGCCTGCGTGGATCTCCGATCGAAGGCGTGCTCCTTCCCAGCGCAGACGTCGACGCGACCGCCGGCCTCCTGTCCCTGCGCGAGGGTGAGCCCATCCAGCTCATCGGCACCGAGCGCGTGCTCACGGCCTTCCTCGAGCAGAACGTCCTCGCCGCGACCCTCCGGCGGACGCCGTCGCAGCTCGCGGTGGGCACCCTGCCCCTGGGCTCGGAGGTGGCGCTGCGCGATCGCAGCGGCGCCGCGACGGGGCTCGTCGCGAGCGCGTTCCCCGCGCGCGGCAAGTCCCCGCCGCACCTTGCCGCGCGGCGCTACGAGCGCGAGGACAACGTCGGCTTCTCGATCCGCGACGAGGCGACGGGCGAGTCGATCGCGTTCGCGCCGTGCGTGGGAGAGGTCGACGACGCGATCGTCGCGGCCGTGGACGGCGCGAGCGCGCTCCTCTTCGACGGCACCTTCTGGTCCGACGACGAGCTGGCGCGGGTGGCGCCCGGCGCCCCGTCCGCGCGCGCGATGGGGCACGTCCCGGTGAGCGGTCACGATGGGACGCTGGCGTTCCTCGCCCGCGTCCGCGCGCGGCGTCGCCTGTTCGTGCACGTCAACAACACGAACCCGATGCTCAACGACGACGGGGCCGAGCGCGCCGAGGTGCGCGCGGCGGGGTGGGACGTCGCTCACGACGGGATGGAAGTCCTGCCATGACCGCCGGATCCGCGCGCGAACCGCTGCCGCCGGACGAGTTCGTCGCGTGGCTGCGCGGCGAGGCGGCGCCGAGGTACCACGACCGGCATCCCTTTCACCGTGCGATGCACCAAGGGCTCCTGTCGCGCGCGCAGCTCCAAGCCTGGGTCGCCAACCGTTTTTACTACCAGACGCGCATCCCCGTGAAGGACGCGCTCATCGTCGCCAAGTCGGAGGACCCGGCTTTCCGGCGCGCTTGGCTCCGCCGCATCCGCGACCACGATGGGGACGCCGACGGCGAGGGCGGGCTGGAGCTGTGGCTCCGGCTCGGCGACGCGGTCGGCGTCCCGCGCGACGCGCTCCGGTCACACCGCCACGTCCTCGCGGGCGTGCGGTTCGCGTGCGACGCCTACGTTGAACTCGTCCGCTCCCGATCCCTCGTGGAGGCGGTCGCGTCGTCGCTCACCGAGATGTTCTCCCCCGACCTCATGTCCGCGCGGATCGCGGCGTGGGAGCGCCACTATCCGTTCGTCGACGCGGAGGCGCTCGCCTACTTCCGATCGCGCGTGCCGCGCGCGGCGCGGGACGGCGAGGAGGCGCTCGCGTTCGTCGTGCGGGAGGCGAGCACGCGCGAGCTCCAGGCGGCCTGCGTCGCCGCGCTCGTCCGCAAGACCGAGATCCTCTGGCACCTCCTCGACTGCGTCCAGGCGAGGGTCGGGCCGCCGCGGGAGGCCACGTGACCCTTCCGACGCGCCCGCGCCTCGCCAGGCGCGCCCGCCTGCGCCACGACCCGCTCTCCGGGCGCGACGTGCTGCTCTATCCCGAGCGTGGCCTCATGCTCTCTGCGAGCGCGGGCGAGATCCTGTCGCTCTGCGACGGCACGCGGACCCTCGACATGATCGTCGCCGACCTCCATGGGCGCCACGGGGGCGTGGCCCGCGAGATCATCGCGCGCGACGTCGACCAGCTGCTCGTGGCGCTGGCGTCGCGGCGCCTGGTGGAGGAAGCGCCATGAGCGCGCCCGCGCCCCGACCGTACGCGCTCGTCGCCGAGCTCTCGCACCGGTGCCCCCTCCACTGTCCGTACTGCTCGAACCCCGTCGAGCTTGTCCGCGGCTCGCGCGAGCTCGAGAGCGCCACCTGGGCGCGCGTGCTCGCGGAGGCGAGCGACCTCGGCGCGCTCCAGGTGCTCCTCACGGGCGGTGAGCCGCTCCTCCGCCCCGACCTCGAGGCGATCGTCGCCGCGGCGCGCGAGCGGGAGCTCTACGCGACGCTCATCACGAGCGGCGTGCCGCTCTCGAGCGCGCGCCTCGATGCGCTGTGCCGCGCCGGGCTCGACGCCGTCCAGCTCTCCTTCCAGGCCGGCGACGCCTCGGGCGACGCCGTCGCCGGCGCGAGGGTGCACGCGCGCAAGCTCGAGGTGGCAGGGTGGGTGAAGGAGCGCGACCTGCCGCTCACCGTGAACGTCGTCGTCCACCGGCACAACGTCGAGCGGATCGCGGAGGTGATCGCGCTCGCGGAGCGCCTGCGCGCGGATCGCCTCGAGCTCGCGACGGTGCAGTTCGTCGGATTCGCGAACGCCAACAGGTCGGACCTGCGCCCGAGCGCGGCCGCCCTGCAGCGGATGCGCGCCGAGGCGCTCGCCGCGCGGGAGCGGCTCGCGGGGCGCATGGAGGTGGTCGTCGTCGCCCCCGACGAGCGCAGCGACGCGCCGGTCGCCTGCATGGACGGATGGGCGTCGAGGTACATCGTGGTCGCGCCCGACGGAGTCGCGCTCCCCTGCCACGCCGCGCGGATGCTGCCGCTCCCCTTCCCGTCGGTGCGCGATCGTCCGCTGCGCTGGATCTGGCAGGAGTCTCCTGCCTTTCAGGCGTTCCGGGGCGAGGCGTGGATGCCGGACCCCTGCCGGACATGCGAGCGGCGCGCGATCGACCACGGCGGCTGCCGCTGCCGCGCCTTCCTCGCCTGGGGCGATCCAGCCGCCCCGGATCCGGCCTGCACCCGTGCCGTCCCGCTGGCGCCCCCCGCGGCCGCCGCGGGACCCGCGGTCCGCCGCGTCAACGCGGGCGATCGCGACGTCGACGACCGCGCGCCGGTGCCCCTCGGCGTGACGCGGCGTTGACGCACAGCGACGAGGGCTGCCGAAGCCGGCTCGACCTGGGCTGCCCCTCGATGGGGCTCGCGCGGGCCGCCGCGGATTCACAACTGGAGTGAGCGCTTGCAGCTCTCGGATTCCTCGCGCGGTGGAGGGCCATGGACGTCGGCTCCTCGCTTCGCGGCGCGCCCCGAGAACCTCAACGGAGGGTAAATGCCATGACCATGACAGCTCTCAAGTCGCTCGCCGCTGCGGCAGCCCTGCTCCTCGCCTCGTCCTCGCGTGCGGAGCCGCCGAAGAGCACGCCGGAGCTGCTCGAGAAGGGGAAGGCCTCGTTCGCCAAGAACTGCGTCTCCTGCCACGGGCCGAAGGGCGAGGGCGACGGGCTCCTCTCGAAGGCCCTCAAACCCAGGCCGCGGAACCTCGTCACCGAGCCGCTCTCGAACGGGCCCGGCGTGGAGAAGGTGTTCGAGACGCTCAGCAATGGGCGGCCTGGCACCGCCATGGTCGCCTTCAGGGGGCTGTCGGAGGACGAGCGCTGGGCGCTCTCCTATTACGTCCTCAGCCTCAAGGACGAGGCGAAGAAGAACTGAGTCGCCGGGGGCGCAGGCCGCCCCCGCCCCGCCGGGCAAAGCCCATCGGGGCCCCACCCCGGCCCCGCCGCAGAGCGGTCACATTCTTCGACAGGTCTTGAGTACCCGGGGCTCGCGCCGCCCCGCCCCGCTGGCAGAGCCATCGGGGCCCCACCCTGGCTAAGAAGCCAAAGGCGTTTTTCGACAGGTTGAGACGACGATGGGTAGCCTCGCCTCGCTCGCGCTGGCCGGCGCCGGCTTCATGCCGCGGCGGGCGTCGAGCGTGGCCGAGGCGGTGGACCGCGTCTTCGGGCTCATCTTCTGGGTGAGCGCCTTCTTCTTCGCGCTCATCGTCGCCTGCATCGTCCTGTTCGTGGCCAAGTACCGCGCCACGCCCTCGCGCCGCGAGCCGGAGGCATCGCCTTCTCACGACACGCGCCTCGAGCTCTTGTGGTCGGCGATCCCGCTCGCGCTCGTGTTCGTGATCTTCGTGGCCGCCACGCGGACGTACTTGCGGATGACCGAGCAGGACCCCGGCGCATCGCCCCTGCGCATCCAGGTGACCGCGCGCAGGTGGTCGTGGTGGTTCGACCACCCGGGCGGCAAGGGCGCCAAGGAGCTCCACCTGGTGGCGGGCAGGCCCGCCGAGCTCGTGCTGGCCTCGGGCGACGTCATCCACTCGCTCTTCGTGCCGGAGTTCCGCCTGAAGCAGGACGTGGTCCCCGGTCGCCTCACGCGCATGGTCTTCACGCCCACCCTGGCCGGCACCTTCCCCATCGTGTGCGCCGAGTACTGCGGGACGAACCACTCGCGCATGGGCGCGGTGGCGGTGGTCCACCCGGACCAGCCTTCCTTCGACGCGTGGGCGCGGGAGGGCCTGGCGGCGGACGCGTCGCTCGTCGAGATGGGCAAGAGGATCTTCGAGGAGAGGGGGTGCGTCGCCTGCCACTCGGTCGACGGCTCGCCGCGCGTGGGCCCCAGCCTGAAGAACCTCTGGGGCAGGGAGGAGAGGCTGGAGGGCGGCTCCACGATCCGCGTGGACGAGAGCTACGTCCGGGAGTCCATCCTGCAGCCGGCGGCGAAGATCGCGGCGGGGTTCCAGAACGTGATGCCGCCCATGCCGCTGGACGAGCGCGAGCTGGCGGGCGTCGTCGCCTATCTCCACAGCTTGACGGAGACCCCATGACGACGGCCGAGGCGCGGCAGCCGCAGGGCGAGAGCTACCTCGAGCACGGCCGCGGGCTGCGCTCCTGGCTGCTCACGCTCGACCACAAGCGGATCGGCGTCATGTACCTCGTCGTGATTCTGGCGTCGCTCCTGCTCGGCGGGGCCTTCGCGCTCGTCCTCCGGCTGCACCTCTGGAACCCGGAGGGCGGGCTTGTCTCGAGCGACACCTACAACAAGCTCTTCACGCTGCACGGCGCCATCATGGTGTTCCTCTTCATCATCCCCGGGATCCCGTCGGCGATGGGGAACTTCGTCCTGCCGCTCCAGATCGGGGCGCAGGACGTCGCTTTCCCGAGGGTGAACCTACTCAGCTTCTACCTGTACGTGGCGGGCGCGGTGTTCTTCGTGGCGGCGCTGGTGGCGGGAGGCGTCGACACGGGGTGGACGCTCTACCCGCCCTACAGCCTGGAGGACGCCCGCGGGCTCGGCATCCTCCTCGCCCTCTCGGCGGTGTTCCTGGTGGGATTCAGCTCGATCCTCACCGGAATCAACTTCATCACCAGCATCCACACGCTGCGGGCCCCGGGGATGGGCTGGTTCGACCTGCCGCTCTTCCTCTGGGCGCTCTACGCCACCGGCGTCATCCAGATCCTCGCCACGCCCGTGATCGGGATCACGGCCGCGCTGGGCTTCTTCGAGCGCGTCTTCCACCTCGGGATCTTCATGCCCCAGTACGGCGGCGACCCGGTGCTCTTCCAGCACTTCTTCTGGTTCTACTCGCACCCCGCGGTCTACATCATGATCCTGCCGGCGATGGGGATCGTGAGCGAGGTCGTCTCGGTCTTCAGCCGCAAGCCCATCTTCGGCTACCGCTTCATCGCCATGAGCTCCATCGCGATCGCCGGCATCGGCTTTCTCGTGTGGGGCCACCACATGTTCGTGGCCGGCCAGTCGAAGTGGGCTAACGTCATCTTCAGCCTGCTCACCTTCCTGGTGGCCATCCCGTCGGCCATCAAGACCTTCAACTGGCTCGCGACCATGTACAAGGGCGTCATCGTCCTCAAGACGCCGATGATCTACGTGCTCGGCTTCTTCGGCGTCTTCGGCGTGGGCGGCCTCTCCGGCCTCTTCCTCGGCTCGCTGGCCACCGACGTGCCGCTGCACGACACGTACTTCGTGGTCGCCCATTTCCACTTCGTGATGGTGGGCGCGGTGCTCATCGCGTTCCTGGCGGGCCTCCACTACTGGTGGCCCAAGATGACCGGGCGGATGTACCGCGAGCCGCTGGCGCAGGTCTCGGCCGCGCTCGTCTTCCTCGGCTTCAACGTCACCTTCATCCCGTTGTTCCTCGCGGGCGTGGCGGGCCTGCCGCGCCGCTACGCCACCTACGCCGCCGCGTTCCAGGTCCACAACCGGATCTCCACCGTGGGGGCGATCGTGCTCACCCTCGGCCTGTGCCTCGCTCTGGGCGGGCTCGCCGAGTCGCTCCTTCGCGGCCGCCGCGCCCCCGCCAACCCGTGGGGGGCCGCCTCGCTGGAGTGGACCGCCGCGTCGCCGCCCGTGGCCCATAACTTCACCTCCGCGCCCCGCGCAGGCTATCCCTACGACTTCTCCGCGCTGCGGCTCGTCTCGGACGAGCTTGGCTACGTCCCCATCGAAGACGGGGCACCTAGATGACCAGCCCGGGCACCAGCGGCGAAGCGAGCCCCGCGGATCTCGCCGGGCGTCCCCCGTTCGCGGCGGCGCACTTCCCGAGCATGGGCCTCCAGCTCGACGCGAGCAAGCTCGGGCTCTGGCTGTTCCTCGCGAGCGAGGTGCTCTTCTTCGGCGGGCTCCTCACCGCGTATGCGGTCTACCGGGCGAACCACCCGGACCTCTTCCGCTACGGCCACTACTTCCTCGACTGGCGGCTCGGCGCGCTCAACACGACGGTGCTCATCGGGAGCAGCCTCTCCGCCGCGTGGTCGGTGCGCTGCGCCCAGCTCGGCCGGCGGCGCGGCCTGGTCGTGACGCTCCTCGTCACGCTGGCGCTCGCCAGCGTGTTCATGGCCGTGAAGTACGGCGAGTACAGCCACAAGCTGCACCACGGGGTGGGCTGGGGCCTGGCCTACCGGCCTTCGCAGGAGATCCTCGCGGCCTTGCCGGCGGCGCTGCGCGCAGCTCCGGCGCCCGAGCACGTGGGGACCTTCTTCAGCCTCTATTTCCTCCTGACCGGCCTCCACGGGATCCACGTGCTGGTGGGGATGGGGCTCTACGCCTGGCTCCTGCGCCGCGCCGGCCGCGGCGATTTCGGTCCGGGCTACTACGTGCCGGTCGACGTGGTGGCGCTGTACTGGCACCTCGTGGACATCATCTGGATCTTCCTCTTCCCGCTCCTGTACCTCGTCTGAGGAGGCGCCCGTGAAGGAGCACGTGGTGCCGGACCCTGCTCGCGATCCCGAGGACCGCACGCCCCACGCGGTCCCCGCCCGCGTCCTCGTGGGTACGGCCGCCACGCTCCTCGCCTTGACGGCGACCACGGTCGCCTCTTCGCGTATGGACCTCGGCGCCTTCAACGTGGTGCTCGTGCTGGCCATCGCCGGCCTGAAGGCCTCGATCGTGGCGCTCTTCTTCATGCACCTCAGATACGAGAGCCGCTTCCAGACGATGGTCCTCGTCTGCGCTGTCTTCTTCGCCGCCGTGTTCGCCGGGCTCGTGGTCTTCGACACGACCCAGTACCAGCCCGGGATCGCCGCGCAATCCGCTCGGACCCGGGCCGGGGCGCGCTGAGTCGCCGGGGCGCAGGCCGCCCCCGCCCCGCCGGGAAAAGCCCATCGGGGCCCCACCCCGGCCACGCCGCAGAGCGATCGCATGTTTCGACGGGTCTTGAGGGGTCGACCGGCCTGGCCCTCGTCGCAGGATCGGGCCAGCCCCGTTCGTGGTAGGCGGAGATGGCGCGGCGCGGCGCGGCGCGCGAGGCGACGGCGCAGTTGGGGCTCCCTTCGCTCTCGGTGACTCACGGTTGGGGCTCGTTCGCTCTCGGTGACTCAACGGGGTCGGCCGATTGCGGTGCGTACAACCACGTTCTTAGGATGACCGGCATCGATCGGGATGCATCGATTGCGGGTCGTTCGGCCTACCCGCAGCCGACGGGAGCGTGAGCTGGCGCTAGAGTCACGCTGTAGCACAGGCCCTACGAGGAGCGAGGATGCAATGAGACGGCCCATCGCGGCAGCGGCGTTGCTCGCATTGTTCATTCCGTGCGCAAGCATCGCCAATGATGAGATCCTGAGACTCTCCAAAGACGACAATCAATGGGTGACCCCGAGCAAGAACTACTCGAGCACCCGCTACAGTACGCTGAACCAGATCACCACGCAGAACGTCGGCCATCTGAAGGAGGCCTGGAGCTTCTCCACCGGAGCGCTCCGCGGGCACGAGGGACAGCCCCTCGTCGTCGGGACGACGATGTTCGTCCATTCGGCCTATCCCAACCACATCTACGCCCTCGACCTCGCCAAGGAGGGGGCGCCCATCAAGTGGAAGTACACGCCCAAGCAGGACGACCGCGCCGTGCCCGTCGCGTGCTGCGACCTCGTACAGCGCGGCGTGAACTACTCCGACAACAAGATCCTGTTCGCCACGCTCGACGGGCAGGTCATCGCGCTCGACGCCCAGACCGGCAAGGAGGTCTGGAAGATCAAGAACGCCGACCCGGGCCGCGGCGAGACGATGACCATGGCTGGACTGGTGGTGAAGGACAAGTACATCGTGGGCGTCTCGGGAGGCGAGTTCGGCGTGCGGGGCTGGCTCGCCGCGTACAACGTCGCCGACGGCAAGCTCGCCTGGAAGGCCTACAGCATGGGGCCCGACGAGGACATCCTCCTGGCGAAGGACTTCAACAACGCCAATCCGCACTACGGCCAGGCCGGCCAGGGCACGAAGACCTGGCCCGGGGAGCAGTGGAAGATCGGCGGCGGCACGACCTGGGGCTGGTACTCCTACGATCCGGAGCTCAACCTGCTCTACTACTCGACGGGCAATCCCGGCACGTGGAACCCCACGCCGCGCAAGGGCGATGACAAGTGGTCGATGACCATCTTCGCGCGCGACCCCGACACGGGGATGGCCAAGTGGGGCTACCAGATGACGCCGTGGGACTCCTGGGACTACGACGGCATCAACGAGCACGTGCTGGCCGACCTCGAGATCGGCGGGAAGACGGTGAAGGCGCTCGTCCACTTCGACCGGAACGGCTTCGGGTACACGCTCGACCGCACCAACGGGAAGCTGCTCGTCGCCCAGCCGTTCGTGAACGTGAACTGGGCGAAGGGCATCGACCTGAAGACCGGCCGGCCCATCGAGGATCCCTCGAAGCGCACCAAGCAGGGCGTGGACACGAAGGACATCTGCCCGTGCTCCATGGGCGGCAAGGACCAGCAGCCGGCGTCCTTCTCGCCGAGGACGAAGCTGTTCTACGTCGGCACGAACAACATGTGCATGAACTACGAGGGCGTGGAGGTGAAGTACACCGCGGGCGTCCCCTACGTCGGCGCCAACGTCCTCATGTTCCCGGGCAAGGGCGGCCACCTCGGCGAGTTCATCGCCTGGGATGCCACCACCGGCAAGAAGGTGTGGGGCATCAAGGAACCGTTCCCCGCCTGGAGCGGCGCGCTCAGCACGGCGGGTGACGTGGTCTTCTACGGCACCATGGACGGCTGGTTCAAGGCCGTGAACGCGAAGAGCGGCGAGCTGCTCTGGAAGCACAAGGTCGGGTCCGGCATCATCGGGAACCCGATCACGTACGTCGGCCCCGACAAGAAGCAGTACGTCGCGGTCTACTCCGGCGTGGGCGGGTGGTTCGGGTTACCCATCGCCGGCAACCTCCCCAACACCGATCCGTACGGCGCGCTCGGTGCGGTCGGCGTCGCGTACAAGTCCGGTCTCGACAAGGCGACGAGCGTGGGCGGCATGCTCCACGTCTTCTCGCTCGAATGATGCGCAACTGGGCTGCGCTCGGCGCGCGCCGCTGCTGGTCCGGTGCCGGTGAGATCCCGGCGCCGGGCCAAAGAGGGGCGCTCCCAGCCAAGCTCGAAGGAGTCTCGGCGTGATTCGACACGGTCTCCGCCTCGGCGTCGTCGCGTGCATGCTGTACGGCGGTCTCGCCTCCGGGCAGGAGCCGACCCAGCTCCGCGTGTGCGCCGATCCCGACAACCTGCCGTTCTCGAACCAGCAGCAAGAGGGCCTCGAGAACAGGATAGCCGAGGTCGTGGCCCGCGACCTCAAGCTCCCCGTGAGCTATTTCTGGTGGCCCCAGCAGCGCGGGTTCGTGCGCAGGACCCTCAACGAGAACCAGTGCGACGTGCTCATCGGAGTCCCTCACGACTTCGAGCTGGTCCTCACGACGAAGGCGTATTACCGCTCGACCTACGTCGTCGTCTCTCGCGAGAACGCGCACCTCGCCATCCGGTCGCTCGACGATCCCGCGTTGAAGCGGCTCCGCATCGGTGTGCACATGGACACCCCGCCCTGGGGCGCGCTGGCCGAGCGCGGGCTCACGGCGAACGTGCAGGCCTATCCGCTCATGTTCGACTATCGCCTCTCGGACCCGTCGCGCCGCCCCACGAAGGTGCTCGAGGACGTCGTGGACGGCGCCGTCGACGTCGCGATCGTGTGGGGTCCCATGGCGGGATGGTACGCGAAGAAGGCCGGGGTGGCGCTCGCCGTCGTGCCGCTGCAGGACGGCGGCAAGATCCCCATGACCTTCGCCATGTCGATGGGCGTGCGGCGATCGGACAAGGAGCTCAAGGCCCGGCTCGAGGCCGCGCTCGATCGCCGCCAGGCCGAGATCAAGAAGATCCTCGCCGACTACGGCATCCCGGTCGTCGGCACGGAGCGGTGATGGCGACGCGTATCGAGATCGTGGCGAAGAAGCTCGTGGTGTGTCTGCTCGCGTCCGGCGCACTCCTCGTGGGCTGCGCCGGCGCCAAGGCGAACGCCACCGCCGACGGCGAGGCTGCCCACCCGGCCGGCGCGAGCGCGAGTCCGGCGGCCACCGGCGCCAGCCCAGGCACCGCGACCCCGAGCCCCGCCGGCGCGCCCGTCATCCCCGCTGGCGGTGCGACCGGCGGTCAAAAGGGCAAGAAGCTCAACAAGTTCACGGGGAACGCCGCAGCGATCCAGCAAGGGCGCGGCCTCTACCTCCAGTACGGCTGCTCAGGCTGCCACGGCGTGGGCGGCGGCGGCGGCATGGCGCCCCCGCTCGTCGACGATGTCTGGAAGTTCGGCAGCGACGACGAGACGCTCTTCAAGCTCATCAAGGGGGGAATCCCCGAGCAGACGATGCCGAAGGTCTACAACGGCTTGTCGGACGAGGAGGTCTGGAAGATGCTCGCCTACGTCCGGTCGCTGTACGCGGGAGACCCTCAGAAGGTCGACTGGTAGCTTCTTCGGGGTGATCGCGACGATGACCATCTCGTCGCCGCGGCTGCCGAGCCAGAACCGGACCGAATCACCGACCTTGATGCCGCGGAGCTGAGCGCGCCGCTCCACCGTGAGCCTCATGCGCATGGCCGGCATGAACCCCGGGATCGGGTCGTGATCGAGCGTCACCGTCGCGTTCTTCTCGTCGATCGCGAGCACGCGCCCCTCGCCCTCGAAGGCGGCCGGCGCGCCGGCCTCCCCGGCCGCGAGGGAGGAAGCGGCGAGCAGCTCCGCGAGCGCCAGGGCGCGCAATCTCATCATTGGAGTCCTCAAGACCTGTCGAAAAATCAGTTGCGGTCGCAGGGGCCCGGGTGGGGCCCCGACGGCTCCGCCGGCGGGGCGGGGGCGGCCTGCGCCCCCGGCGACTCAGGAGTCCTCACAGGTTCCGCGCGTGAAAGCGCAGATGGTCCTCGATGAAGCTGGCGACGAAGAAGTAGCTGTGGTCGTAGCCATCCCGCATCCGCAGCTCGAGCGGCACGCCGGCGCGCTCGCAGGCGTCCTGCAAGAGCTCGGGGAGCAGCTGGCTCTCGAGGAACTGGTCCTTCGTCCCTTGATCGATCAGGATGGGAGGGCCCTTCCAGCCGCGCTCGGCGACCAGCGCCGTGCTGTCGTAGGCCTTCCAGGCGGCCCGGTCGGCCCCCAGGTAGCCTGTCAGCGCCTTCTCGCCCCAGGGGCAGCGCATGGGCGAGGCGATGGGGGCGAAGGCCGAGAGCGAGCGGTACTTCCCCGGGTTCTTGAGGGCGACGGTGAGCGCTCCGTGACCGCCCATGGAGTGCCCGAAGATGCCCACCCGCTGCGGGTCCACGGGGAACTCCTCGCCCACGAGCCGAGGCAGCTCCGCGCTGACGTAGGAGTACATGCGGTAGTTGCGCGCCCACGGCATCTCGGTGGCGTCCACGTAGAAACCCGCGCCCAGGCCGAAGTCGTAGTTCGCGTCGTCGCCGGGGTTCCTCACGCCGCGAGGGCTCGTGTCGGGCGTCACGATCGCGAGCCCCAGCTCGGCCGCGACGCGCTGCGCGCCGGCCTTGACGACGAAGTTCTCCTCGGTGCAGCTGAGGCCGGACAGCCAGTACAGCACCGGCACGCGCCCGGCCTGCGCCTGCGGGGGCAGGAACAGGCCGAAGCGCATGGGGCAGCCCGTCTCCGCCGCGTCGTGACGGAAGACGCCCTGCACGCCGCCGAAGGATCTGTTCTGCGACACGGGGGTGAGCATGTCTTCCTCCTCGGGCGCGGGGGCCCCCCCCCCCCCCCCCACCCCCCCCCCCCGGGGGGGGGGCAAAAGCAAGGATTAAACAAACCCGCACCCCCCCCCGCCCCCCGGGAATTAAACCCCACTAAAAAATGGAGGAAAAACCCCAGAACAAAAACCGCCGCCCCGCCCGCG
>JBGQLS010000148.1:0-13027 GCA_041500205.1 Anaeromyxobacteraceae bacterium
CGTCGCCTTCCAACCAAGTCATTCCCACCGCTCCCGCAACCGCGCCCGGCGCACCGACGGGCGTCACCGCAGCACTGAGCACGACGAGCGTTGGGACCGTCGATGTGTCGTGGACCGCGCCCGCCAGCGATGGCGGAAGCCCGATCACGAGCTACACGGTCACCGCCACGTCAACCCCGGCCGGTGGTGCCGATGGCCAGGTCACGCCGCTCAACGGGACGGCGGTCAACGTCGCCGGCCTCACGACCGGCCTCTCCTACACGTTCACGGTCACAGCTACGAACGCCATCGGTACCGGGCCCGCCGCAAGCTCGAACCCGCTCACTGCACCCTGAGGCATTCCGCGCTTCCTTGCGGGCGCCCGAGGCCACGCTGGACGAGCGCGAAGGGCGCACTCGTCTATCCCTGGTGGGTTGCGAGCGGAAGCTCATGATGCGTTCCGTACCGCACGTGATAGCCTAGGATTGTTCACAAACGCGGGGGGATGGGCACCTGGCGCGGGGTGCGCTCCAGGTCGGTCTGCGGAAGTTCGGCACTGGCGCGGCCGTGTCTCGAGGCGCCGGATCGCGTCGAGACCCCGAGGGGAGTGGCGTTCGATGCGTTCTTGTCTGCTGCGACCTTCAGTGATGCTCGCCCTGCTCGCGGGCGCCTGCTCCAGCTCCGCTTCACGAGACGACGTTCCTCTTCCGGCAGCGGTCGTGCCGAACGTCGGCTACGCGACGGTCCCGACGGCGGTGGAGATCGGCGGCTCGAGGTTCCTCGCCAAGGTGACGCAGCCGTCGGGCGGCGGTACCGGGACGGTGGACACGCACCACCGCGCCTGGCTCGGCGACGTGGAGCTCCAGGACGTCACCTGGGTCAGCACGGCGACGCTGACCGCCACCGTTCCGCCGGGACTCACCCTCGGTCCCCAGAAACTGATCGTCGAGAACGCCCTCGGCGAGCGCGGCACCCTCGACGCCGCCTTCACGGTGCTCGCCGCGCCTTCCTTCGCCGCCACGGTCACGGCGCCCGCGACGGTGAGCGTGGGGCAGACGTTCACGGTGTCGCTCACGGTCAGCAACGATGGTGGCACGGACGTGAATGGATTGACGCTGGGTCAGCCTGCCCTGAGCCGGAGCGACCTCACTTCCACCCCGGCGGGCGGTCCGGTTCCGCCCGCGCCGCCGACGCTCGCCGCGGGAGCTCACCAGCCCTTTGCCTGGACGTACCAGGCGACAGCGCCCGGGACCCTCGCCGTGACCTTCAGCCCGACGACCGGCAACGATGCCCTGCTCGGCGGGCCGCTGACTGCGACGCCTCCGGCACCCGCGCAGGTCACGGTTCAGCAACCAGCGGCGATCGAGGTGACCGCGCTGTCGATCCCGCCCTCGGTCGCCATCGGCACCGACTTCACCGTGTCCATGACCGTCAGCAACACGGGGGGCGCCGACGCGAGCGGAGTGACGCCCTCGGGGCTCACCTTGTCCTCCGTGAACGGTGCGACCGCGACCTTGAAGGCCGGCCCCACGCCCGCGGCGGCTCGAATCCCGGGCGGAGGCGGCACGACGACATTTGCCTGGACCTATTCAGCCACCGTCGGATCCTTCCTGCTGTCCGGCGGCGCCGCGGGAAGCGACGCCAATTCCGGTGCCGCGATCACAGCTGGCGTGAAGCCGTCCAACTCCAACAACTCCACCAATGCCGGAAATGCGGCCATCATAGCGACCATCAAGACCGCGCCTGCCAGCGTCACCGTCGGCCAGACGTTCCCCGTCGTCGTCACGTTTACGAATCCAGGCACGGCCAACGTCATTCTCTTCGGTGCCGCGCCAACTCCTGCAGCGGCATCGGGGCCCGTTCCCGCAGCTCCGTCCATGCTGGCCGCCGGCCAGAGCGTCGACCAGAGCGTCGACCTGACCTGGAGCTTCAGCTTCTCCACGGCTGGCAAGGTTCCTATCGCCTTCACCGCCATCGGAATCGACAGCAGCCCTCCGGACGTGGGCGGCGGCCTGGCGGTCACCGGCTCCGCGACGGCCACCGTCGACGTCGTCGCACCGTAGCCGGCAGTTCTTGCGAGCCATTCGTCCCCGCTCTTGTATCGTCGCGGCCCATGATCCTTCTGCTCCCGATCTTCCTCTCCGCGGCGCTCGCCGCGCAGCCTCCGTCCATCGTCGTGCTCGGTCCCGAAGCCGGGCCTGGTTCGAGAGCGCGCGCCAACGTCGAGGCGGCGCTGGATGAGCGCGAGGACGTGGTGGTCGTCGGGCTCCAGGAGTGGAAGGGCGCGGCACGACGGATCGGTCTGCGCGGTCGCGCGGTGACGAGCGTGACCGCGGTGAGGGCGGTCGCGCCCGGCGCCGAGGTCAGCGCGGCGCTGGTTCTCTCGCCACCCCACAAGAAGGGCGACCACCGCCTGGCGGCCGTCCTCGTCGATGCGCACGGACGCGAGCTGTGGCGCGGGAGCTTTCCTTTGTCGGGAGAGGGTGCGTTAGGCAAGAAGGGGGCAGCCAAGCTGGCAGAGGACGTGGCAGGCCTCATCCAGCCTCCTCCGGAGGAGCCGCCTCCCCCGCCACCGCCACCGCCGCCACCACCGCCACCGGAACCCCTGCTGATGAAGCCGCCACCTCCGGCGCCTCCGCCGAGGGAGCCCGTGCTCCGCCTCGCCTTGGGCCCGAACGTAGCCTGGCGCTCGGCTTCGGTCAGGCCGCAGGCCGGCAATGGATTCAGCTATCACAGCGCCAGCCCGTACGCAGGGGTGCAGCTAGGCCTCGCCGTGGCGCCGTTGCGTGCGGCAGGCGTCACCGGCTGGCCGAGTCCATTCGAGCTCGAGTTGGAGGTCTCTCGGCGGTTCGCGTCGGTCGTCGTCTCGGGCGGTCCCGGGACGAAGCTCGAGGCCGGGGAGCTGCGCCTCGGCCTGGACGGCGTCTATGCGTTCCGCCTCGGCCGGTCCACGCGCGTGGCGGCGCGGGTCGGTTACGGGTGGCACCGCTTCACGATCGATCAGAACTCGGTCATGCCGGAGTCCCTCCGGCATGGGGTCCGGCTCGGCGTGGACGCGGTGCAGCGCGTGCTCCGTTCGCTGTCAGCCGAGGCGTCGGTCCGGCTCTTCCCGGCGATGGGTCCCGGTCCCGCCGAGCGCGCCGCGTTCGGCGCCGACGGCAGCGGCTGGGGCTACCAGCTCGGCGCGGCACTCCAAGGGCCGATCCTCGGAGGCCTGGGGTGGCGGGCCGCCTACGACTACCTTCACTTCTCTGACAGCTTCTCGGGGCCCGGCACGACGGCGACCGGCGGGAGCGGCGTCGCGACCTATCACACCGCGACGGTCGCTGCGACGTTCGCCTGGTGACCCGCCCCCGGACGCTCGCCGGCGCGCGACCACGGACCATGCGCTCTCGGTCAACCGTGCCGAGAGCGCCTCTCGCTGAACGCACGGCGGCCTCCCCAGCGCACACCTCACCACCAGTGACCACACTGACTCACCTCGGCGCCGGGTCTGCGTCGCCTCGTCGTGGCGCCGTGCGTCGCGCCGGCATGGTCTGAGCAGCGCCAACTACAGGTGCTACCACGTGGGACATGAACCGCGTGGAGCGACGCAAGTGCGCGCCTGAAGGCAGTCCGGCGCGGATGTGCGTTCCCGCCCCAGAGCGGCCAGTCCAGTGCGATCGCGTGGCGGGCAAAGGGGGCCTCATGACACCGTCTGTGAATATCCCGAGGAAAGGGCTTCTGCTGGTTGCGCTGGTCCTGGCGTCGTGCACGGGAGAGGTGCGGGACGCATCCCCCGCCATTCCTCGCCTGGCGGTGTCGCTGGCCGCGGCCGGAGAGCCGGTCTGGATCACCGTCGGCCCCATGGCCACTGCGCGCGAGCGGCACACGGCCACGCTGCTGCCGTCGGGGAAGGTCCTGGTGGCCGGCGGAAGCGACGCCACGGGCGCGAGCACTGCCACGGCGGAGCTGTACGACCCCGCGACAGGCACCTGGAGCGCCACGGCCCCCATGGTTACTGCCCGCGAAGGCCACACGGCGACCTTGTTGTCGTCCGGGAAGGTGCTCGTCGCCGGCGGCGCGGAAGGCGAGCTGGCCCGGAGCATCGAGCAGTACGACCCGGCGACAGCGTCCTGGTCGCCCGCCGGCCTCATGTCGATCCCGCGCTCGGACCATACCGCCACGCTGCTCGCCTCGGGCAGCGTGCTGCTCGTGGGCGGCAACTCCACGGACGGGGTTACCCCCAGTGCGGAGCTGTTCGATCCGGCGACCGGCGTCTCGACTACCGTCGCGCCGCTGTTGCACGAGCGGTGGGGACACACGGCGACGGTCCTGCCGACGGGTCACGTCCTCGTCGCGGGCGGCCGCGACCAAGCGGAGGTGGAGACTGCTGGCGCGGAGCTCTTCGACCCCGCGACGCGCGGGTGGACGGAGACGGGCTGTCTGTCGTACGGGCGCAAGCTCCATACCGCGACGCTCCTGGCCTCGGGAGCGGTGCTCGTCTCCGGCGGTATCAACGGCGAAACCGGACTCCTCGCACCCGCGGAGGTGTTCGTGGAATCGAGCGGCGCCTGGACCGTCACCGGCTCGCTGGAGGTCCCGCGCTACAAGAGCCGGGCGGTGCTCCTCGCGAGCGGCAAGGTGCTGATGGCCGCCGGGGAGACCGGCGCCGACGACAGCGCCGCGGCCGAGCTCTACGACCCTGCATCCGGGACCTGGAGCACCACTGCTCCGCTCAACGTCGCGAGGCGCTGGCACACCGCGACGCTCCTCCCCTCGGGCGCGGTGCTGGTGGCGGGTGGAAGCGGCTCCGCGTCAGCGGAGGTCTACGACCCCATGGAGGGGACCTCCGCGCTCACGATCTGGCCCCTGTCCGTGGAGACCGCGCCGCTCGGCGAGGTGGCCTTCACCGCGACGGGCGGAAGCGGCAGCGGATACACGTGGTCGCTCCTCAGCGACGCTTCGGGGGCGGCGATCGATCCGGTCACTGGTGCCTACAAGGCGGGGTCGAGCGGCGGCACCGCGGACGTCGTCCAGGTGACCGACTCGGTCGGACACCATGCCAGCCGCGCCATCAACGTCATCGGCGTTCCCTCGACCCCGCCGAGCGGGGACGCGCTCGTGGTCACGTCGGTGAGCAGCTTGCCGCCCCGGGGCAGCGCGCCGCTCGGCGTGACGGGAGGGGCCGGCGGCTGGTGCACCTGGTGGCTCGAGACGAACGCGTCGGGCGGCACCGTGTCGGGCGCCGTGTACACGGCGGGCGCGCGCGGGGAGGTGGTGGACGTCGTCCGCGTCACCGACTCTGCCGGCAGCACGGCTACGCACGCGATCACGGTCACGCGCGGCGTCTCGATCACGGTCGCCGGGGGGACGCTGGTCGCGCCGCGGGGACGCCGGACACTCTCCGCGAGCGGTGGCAGCGGGACCGGCTACCGCTGGTCGCTGCTCACGAACGCGTCGCACGCGGGGGTCGACCCGGTCACGGGTGAATACCTCGCGGGTTCGCTCGGCGGCGCGACGGACGTGGTCCAGACGGTCGATTCGCTCGGCAACGTGGCGACCCAGTCCATCACGGTCGCGCCGTGGCACGTCGAGGGCTCCGGCGGTTGCGCGTCGGGCCGGGGAGGGGGGGCGACGACCGTCGCGCTCTTCGCCGCTGCTGCGATCCTGCTGCGGCGCAGGCGCCGCGGCCGGCGCTCGCCGGCGGGAGCCGCCGCGGTAATCCTGATCGCGCTCCTCGCCGCGCCGACTGCCCGGGCCGGCGGCTTCGCGAACGAGCGGCTCCAGCCCAGCGCGGGCGCGCACGACGTGCTGGGGGTGGAGTCGGCGCTCGTGCCGCCGCACCTGGCGGTGAGCGGCGCTGCCTACCTGTCCTACGCGGACGAGCCGCTGCGGCTCACCGCGGCCGACAGCCGCGCCTCCCTGGTGGCCGGCCAGACGACGCTGACGGTGGGGGCGTCGCTTGGCCTCCTCGACCGCTTCGAGCTCGCGCTGGCGCTGCCGATGTCGGTGCAGCAGGCGGGGCGGATCACGACGTTCGGCCCGGGCCTCGACGCGCCGTCCGGTGCCGGCATCGGCGACCTGCTCCTCGTTCCGAAGGCGCAGCTCTACTCGGCGTCCGGGTTCAGCACCGCGCTGGCCTTGCCCGTCACCTTGCCGACGGGCAGCAGCGACGCCTACCTCGGCCACGGCAGCGTCACGGCGAGCCCACGCTTCATCCTGGAGTACGAGGTGGCCCCGGGTGTGCGCCTGGCCGGAAACGCCGGTCTCGCCCTGCGCAGCGCGAGCAAGCGGCTCGACCTCGAGGTCGGTAACGCGGTCACCTACGCGGTGGCGGCGGAGGTGCCGTTCCGGCTCGCCCACCAGCGGATGTCCGCCGTGGCCAGCCTGGGTGGCGAAGCGCAGCTGAACTCCGCCGGAGGCGACCCCGGGCTCGAGGCGCTCGCGGGCGTGACCTGGCACGGCCCGCTCGGCCTGGCGGTGACCCTCGGCGGCGGACCCGGGCTCACGCACGGGTACGGGACGCCGCGGTACCGCGTCCTCACGGCCGTCGCCTTCACGCCCGGCTCCGCCGTCGGCGCCCGTCGCGGCGAGGTCCTGGCGGCGTCCGTGAGCCCTGGCCCGGCTCCGCGCTCGACGGCGCCCGAAGCTGACGTCACGCCGCCCGCGGCGGTGGCGCCGGTGGTCGAGGTGACGATCGCTCCTGCCGCCGCGCAGACCCCGCTCGAGCTGCCCCGCCGGCTCGGGACGATCCCGTTCGCCTTCGCCAGCGAGAAGCTGGCGGAAGACGCCGCGCCCGAGCTCGATCGGATCGCGGCGGCGATGATGGCGGAGCCCAACCTTCGCCTGCGGATCGAGGGCCACGCCGACCGGCGAGGGCCAGCCAGTTACAATCAGGTCCTATCGGAGCGCCGCGCCCGGGCAGTCCGCGACGCGCTGGCGCGCAGGGGCGTCGCCGTCCCGCGCATGCAGGTGGTGGGCTTCGGCGCCACGAGGCCGGTCGATCCAGCCTGGAACCTGAGGGCGTATGCACGCAACAGGCGGGCGGAGATCGAGGGCGATCGCGCCGGGGCGATGGCGCAGAAGTAGGACACCTGCCGGGGCTCCGCACCTGCTAGTAGATGATGATGGAGGGTTGCCGATGCCGGACGAATTCCGCCACCGCCTCCACCTCCGCGTCGGTCCCGGTCGCGATGCACCCCAGCGTCCAGTCGACCTTCGAGGTCGGGTACTCTGGGATGTCCCAGCCGCGCGGCGGCCCGTGTATTCCGACGGCACTTCCAGTGAAGCCACGGCTGGCCTGCTCCGGCGTCGGGTATCCGATGGGGATGAAGGTCCCGAACTGGCGGGATGGCCGCGGATTGCCGAGCGGGTACGTCCCGAGCGGAGTCCGAGCGTCACCCTGCCGTCGCTTGTCCACTCCGCCCCGCCCCAGGGACACCATGAACCGCGCGGCCGGAGTGCCGTTCGTGCACAGCACGAGCTCGCGCCTGCTGGTGACGACGGCAACCGCCTCACCCACTTCGGGGCACGGCGCCTGCTCAGCAACTGCTGCGCCCGCTGCAATCGCGTCGCCTGCAACCACGAACGCAGCTCCGAAGAGCGCGAGGCATGCTTTCCCATGACGAGGACGCGCCATGCGACAACGGTGCATCGTCGAGCGACGTTTGTCACTCACCAGCCTGTGCGACGCTGTAGGATGGGTGCGGGTTCTGTCTGTGCGGAGCCCCTAGCATGGAACTCCTTCTGACCATCCTGCTGCTCGCTGCCCCGGTCCGTCCTTCGGATGGCTGGGGCGAGGAAGTCATTGGCGCGGTGGGGTCCCACACCGTCCTGCGCGGGGAGTCGCTCATCGAGATCGCCCGCCAGTACAACGTCGGGTACAACGCGATCACGGAGGCGAACCCAGGCCAAGACCCCTTCGTGCCCGATGCCGGCGTGGTGGCGACCATCCCGACCGCCTGGATCCTGCCCAGGGCGGTCGCGCCCGGGACCGTGGTCGTGAACCTCTCGGAGCTGCGGCTCTACCTGTTCCCGCTCGTCCCTGGCCCGCCGTTGACGTTTCCGGTGGGTGTGGGCACCGACGGCTGGGGGACACCGCTGGGCACGGCCACGGTCGTCGCGAAGCGGCTCGATCCGACCTGGTATCCGACGCCTTCGGTGAGGAGGGAGAACCCCGAGCTCCCGCCCGCCGTGCCACCCGGTCCGGACAACCCGCTCGGAACGCATGCACTGCGACTCTCCAAGGGGACCATCCTCATCCACGGGACCAACAAGCCCTGGGGGGTGGGGATGAAGGTCACCCACGGCTGCCTCCGGCTATACCCGGAGGACATCCCGCATCTATACAAGCTCGTTCAGGTCGGCTCGCCGGTCATGATCGTTCGCGAGCCGGTGAAGGTCGGCCTGCAGCGGGGCCGGGTCTTCGTCGAGGTGCACCGCGACCCGGACGTCCGCATCGATGCCCTCGCCGAAGCGAAGCGCCTTCTTTCGAAGCGGCGCCTCCTCGACCGCGTGGACAGCCGAAGGCTCGGTACCGCCGTCCGCGAGCACCTGGGCATTCCCGTGGACGTCTCGACCGACGTCGGCGGCCATGAATCCGTCGCCGCACGCCTCCGGACGCTCGAGATGCGAGCCTCGCGAGCGGTCAGCCGCAAGGACTAGGCTGGACCAGGCTCTGGACTGGGTCGAACCGGGTAGCACGTTGCGACGGCGGCCAGCGAAGCAACTTGGCCGCCGCCGTCACGAGACTCGCCGTCATGTTGCAACCCTTCACGGCGATCGCAGCTACTTGCCCTTATGCTGGCCCAGCGCAAACGCCTTCGTGGACTTCTGTGCAGCTGCCTCGGCGCGGGTCGCCGCGGCCTGAGCGTCCGCCGCTGCTTGCTGAGCCTTCTGCGTATTGGTTTGCGCCTGCGCCATGTCGCCGCGCAACCCCTGGATGTCCGCGGACTGCGTGTCCTGCTTCTTGGCGATGTCCGCGAGCTTGGCGTCCATGTCGGCCTGCTTCTGCTCGATGCTCGAGATCCTGTTGGAAAGCGGATCGATCTGCTCCTTGATCGCGGAGTTCGTCGCGCACCCGACCGCCAGCAGCGCGAAAGCGATGAGCCCCATCATACGTGTCATGAAATACCCCCTGTGGTTGGTTGGGAGGCACCGTACGCAATTGCCGTGCGCGTCTGCGAGCCCGTCCGGGTTGAGACCCTTACGGGGACGGATGCCCGGCGGCACCCCTACGTCGAATCGATCGCCCTCGTCCAGGCCGTACGGGCGCCGTACTGATGGCGGTGATCACGCGCATAGAGCCGGCAATTTCGTAGCGCGGGGGCTTGTCCCCCGCCTGGAGGCATCGAAGCGGGGCACAAGGCCCCGCGCTACGGATCGATCCAATCGAGCACGGCCATGAATCGAAGAGGTCGCTCGGCTTCCGCGAGTCAAGACCACGATTCATCGACCTGTGTGATCCCGCGGACTGCGTCATTTCGGCCCACGGCGCGCTCGCCGCGATGTAGCATAGTCGCCGCAATCATAGGGTGATGAGCGACAAGTACTTTGCCGGCAGAAGCAGTTGACGTCGTTCAGGGGGATGGCCATGTCGCGTCTTGCGTGTGTGCTGGGTGTGCTCGCGCTGTGCTCTGCTTCACCTGCCCGTGCGCAATTCGGCGGGATTGTCGACCGTGTCAAGAACAAGGCAGCGCAGACCGTCGAGAGGAAGACCGAGCAGGCTGCCGGGAAGGCCGTCGATGACGCGGTGAGCCCTAAGAAGGACGCACCGGCGAAGGGTCCCGCTCAGGGCCAGTCGGCACAGGGCGCGGCGCCCGCGGCCGAGAAGACGGCGCAAGCCGCCGGCGGGACGGATGCCGCCGCGTCCCCCGGCGCGACGCCGGCGGCTTCGGACGTGTACGGGAACCGCTTCGACTTCGTCCCCGGCGACAAGGTCATCGTCTTCGACGATTTCAGCGACACGGAAGCGGGCGAGTACCCCGCGCGCTGGACCATGAAGGACGGTGGTGGCAATCCGGTCGAGGTGGTCCAGACAGGCGGGCGCAGCTTCCTCAAGTCGCGCTACCAGAAGCAGGGACAGGACTCCTCTCGTCACTGGCTGCGGTATGAGCCCAAGGGCGACATGCCCAACAAGTTCACGATCGAGCTCGACGCCGACCTGGGTGGGCCGCTCACTGTGCTGTTCTCCAAATCGCGCAACTGGGGTGGCCAGGTGATCTCGTTCGGCGGGGAGAGCCGCAACGTGAGCACCACGAACGCGGTCGGCCAGCTTCCCGTGCACGAGGGCATCCAGCACGTGTCGATCGCGGTGGCGGGGACGCAGGTGAAGGTCTACGTCGCCGGCGAGCGCGTCGCGATCGACTCTGACGGCGTGAAGCGGCCCATCAGCCGGATCGGGTTCGAGTTCCTGCGCCCGTCTCCGAAGGCGGGCGATCACCAGCTGTTCACCGCCTTCCGCCTCGCTGAGGGCGGCAAGGACGTGAAGACGATGCTGGTCACGGGACGCATCGTCACCCACGGCATCTTGTTCGACACGGGCTCCGACGTGATCAAGCCGGAATCGGGCCCGACGCTGCGCAACGTGCTCGCTCTCCTCAACGAGACCCCGGCGCTCGCCTTTGCCATCGAGGGCCACACCGACGATCAGGGTGGACCGGCGCTGAACGGCCCGCTCTCGGAGCGCCGGGCCCGCGCGGTGAAGGCCTGGCTCGTGAAGCAGGGCGTTGACGAGAAACGCCTCTCGGCGAAGGGGCTGGGCGACACGAAGCCCATCGACACGAACGGGACGGGGGAGGGCCGCGCCAACAACCGGCGGGTCGAGTTCGTCCGCGCCGGAGGCAGCGCCTCCTGATGGCGCTGCCCGGTTGACCTGATCCTGTAGGGCGGGGCCTTGCCATCCAGTCGGAGTCGGAAGCCGGCGCTCGCCGAGGTGACGGTTTCGCAACGGCCGCCCGCGGCCGGCCGCGGGTGGCCGCGGGCGGCCGAAAGGACACCAAATGCGCCGCCGTCTCGCGTTCCTCTCCGTCGCCATCCTCTCCGCCTGTGCCTCGACCGCGCCACGGCCTCCGGCCATCGCGCCAGTCGCGGCGCGCCCGCTGCGCATCCTGGCCCTGAACGACTTCCACGGGCAGCTCGAAGCGGGAAAGCGCGTCGGCGACCGGCCGGCGGGGGGAGCGGCGGTGCTCGCTGCGTGGATGCGCGCCGCGTCGGCCGGGGCCGAGGACCGTACGCTCTTCGTCTCCGCCGGAGACCTCGTCGGCGGCTCGCCGGCCACCTCGGCCCTCCTGCAGGACGAACCCAGTGTCTCGTTCATGAATGGCTTCGCCAACGAGCACTGTTTGCCGCTCCCGGCGGGCGACGCGATCGGGGTCACCGGCCTCGCCGGCGACCGCGCGTGCAACGTCGTGGCAACCATCGGCAACCACGAGCTCGACGAGGGCTACTCGGAGCTGGTGCGGCTATGGCGCGGCGGCGTCCACCGGCGCGGCCCGTTTCTCGAGGACCCGTGGCGCGGCGCCCGCTTCCCGCTCGTGGCGGCGAACGTGGTGGATACTCGTACGCGCAAGCCGGTGCTGCCTCCGTTCGTCGTGCGCGAGCGTGGCGGCATCAAGGTGGGTGTCATCGGAGCCGTGACGCGGCAAGTGTCCGAGCTCGTCGAGCCCTCTGGAGTGGCGGCGCTCGCGTTTCTGGACGAAGCGGAGTCGGTGAACGAGGCCGCGCGCACCCTCACCGCCGAGGGCATCCGCGCCATCGTGGTGCTGCTCCACGACGGCGGCCAAGCGACGCCCTACGACGGGGTGACCCGCGCCACGGCAGCTGCCCCCGCCGAGATGGCCGCCTTCGTGCGCCGCCTCGACGGCGAGGTCGACGTCGTCGTCTCGGCGCACGCGCACGGGTTCACGAATGCGGTCACGCCGAACGCCGCCGGACGGCCGGTGCTCGTGACGCAGGCGTTTTCGGCCGGCGTCGCGTTCGCCCGCATCGATCTCGAGGCGGACGCCGAGTCCGGCGACGTCGTCGCGCGCCGTGCGGAGATCGTGACGGCGTGGGCTGACGAGGGGCCAGGCCTTGCCCCCGACCTCGACGCGGCGCATCTCGCCGCAACCGCGAGCGAGTCGGTCCGGTTGCGGACGGCGCGCGTGGTGGCCAGCGCCGGGGCGCCGATCGCGCGCTGCGCGCGGCCCCCGGGCCCGGCCGACACACACGAGTCGGCGCTGGGCGACCTCGTCGCGGACGCACTGCGCGCCGCCACCGGGGCGGACGTGGCGCTCGTCAACGAGGGCGGGCTTCGGGCCGACGTGGGCGCCGGGCCCGTGACGTGGGGCCACCTTTACGCCGTCCTGCCCTTCGGCAATCCGGTCGTCACGCTCGAGCTGACCGGCGCCGAGCTCGTCGCCGTGCTCGAGGCCCAGTGGAAAGGCCAGCCGGAGCCGCGCGCGCTCGCGGTCTCGGGGCTCTCCTACGCCTGGGATCCCACCCGCCCGGCGGGCGTTCGCGTCGTCCGCGCCTCGGTGGGCGGCGTCCGTGTCGACGCCGCCGCGCGCTACGCCGTGGCCGTCCCCTCGTTCCTGGCGAACGGCGGCGACGGCTTCGGGCTCCTCGTGAACGCGCCGCGCCTCACCGCGCGGCCCGCGCCGCTCGATCTCGACGCGCTCGAGTCCTGGGTCCGATCGCTTCCAGAACCCGTCGCACAGGTCGTCGACGGCCGGATCGCGCGACTCGAGCGGTAGGGCGCCGCGAGCCAGTCAGCGCGGCGCCGCTGCTAGCCTTCGGAGCGATCCGTTCATCGTGTCGCACCCTGTCAGCCATTTCCGTACCGAGAAATGCCTTTGCTTCCGTACCTAGCCCCCGCCCCCCCGGGGGTTGTGGTTATGGGTGTGGGGGCCGATCCTTGGGCGCCAGCCCCTCACCCCGGCCCACCGTCGACCCCGGCGGCAGAGCCGCCGCGGTCTCGTCTCCCCGCCCCTGGCCGCCACAAGCGCTGCCAGGAGTCCCTGCGCGGGGAGAGGGAGATCCTGAACTCCGGCCGCTTACGCCAAACGCGGAGTGAACTTGCATGGCC
>JBGQLS010000149.1:0-13021 GCA_041500205.1 Anaeromyxobacteraceae bacterium
CCCTCCAGCCCGGAGAGACATCGTCCCGCGGACGCGGAGCCCTCCGGGCCGCCGCCGAAGGACGGGCTTGGCGAGGGCGTCCAGGGCGAGAAGAAGGGGGACGACGAACCGCCGACCGATCCCGTCCTCGACAAGGCGCTCGCCGCGGCCGGGCGGGACGAGGCAGCGCCCGAGGCGGGACCGGCGCGCGTCTCGGACGTGCGATCCTGGTCCAACTCGGACTACACGCGCGTCGCCGTGTACCTGTCTCGCCCGGTCGGATTCACCAAGGAGGAGATCCCGGCCGAGGGCGAGCACCCTCGCCGTCTCGCGCTGGACCTCCGGCCGGCGCAGCTCGGACACGGTCTCGCGCACCAGGTTGGAGACGCGCTCGTGGAGCGCGTGCGTGCGGCGCAGCGCGACGCGGAGACGGTGCGGGTGGTCCTCGACCTCGCCGGCAGCGACGACCTGGCGATCTTCGCGCTCGAGGACCCGCCGAGGCTCATCGTCGACGTCGGGGTCCGCGAGGCGCGGCGGGAGGCCCGGGCCTCGGCGCTGCAGGGACAGGGCACCGAAGGCGACCTTGCTCCGCGGCGCCCCATCCGCCGCGTCATCGTGGACGCGGGGCACGGCGGTCACGACTCGGGTGCCACCGGCCCGACGCGCGTCCGCGAGAAGGACGTCACGCTCGCCATGGCGAAGCGCCTCGGCAGGCGGCTCCAGGCGAGGGGCTTCGAGGTCGTGCTCACCCGCCAGGACGATCGCTACGTCGCGCTCGAGGAGCGCACGGCCATCGCGAACGCACGCCACGGCGATCTCTTCGTGTCGATCCACGCCAACGCCCATCCGCGCCGCGACCGCCGCGGGATCGAGACGTATGTGCTCAACGTGGCCGACGATCGGTATGCAGCCCGGCTCGCGGCGCGCGAGAACGGGGCGCTCGCCGACGACGCCACGGGGCAGGACGTGCGCCGCATCCTCGCCGACCTCGACGCTCAGTCGAGCGCGGAGGCGTCCCGGCGGCTTGCCCAGGCGGTGCAGCAGCAGGTGTGCACGGGCGTCCGCGCCAGGCTGGGAGACGTGCGCGACCTGGGTGTGAAGAGCGCGCTCTTCTACGTGCTCCTCGGCGCCCGCATGCCGGCGGTCCTGCTCGAGACCTCCTTCATCTCCAACCGCTCCGAGGAGAAGCGCCTCAAGGACCCGCGGTTCCAGGAGGAGATCGCGGTCTCGGTGGCCCGGGCGGTCGAGGACTTCGCGGCCCGAGAGGCGCGGGTCGCAGCGCGCTAGGTTCCCGCGTCGATCACCGCAGGTTCCGGCAGACCGGCGGCCCGCCGGGCTCGCGGCTATACTCGCGCCTGATGCGCCTGCCCGACGACCCCGTGGCGACCCTCCCCAAGCCCGCGCCGTACGAGTACGAGGAGCGCCTACCGCAGCTCCCGGCCATGCGCGGGGATCCCAAGTCGGACCTGGCCGCAGGCCGGAAGTTCCTGGAGGAGCTGCACCGCCAGGGTGCGAGCGGACACACCGTGGTGCGCCTGCAGAGCGCCGCCATGGACCGCATCGTCTGCGCGCTGTGGGAGAGGGCGATGGTCGAGGCGGGGAGCAAGCACCCACCCCAGCCGCTCTCGCTCGTGGCGCTGGGCGGCTACGGCCGCCGCGAGCTGGCTCCCTTCAGCGATCTCGATCTGCTGGTGCTGCACGAGAAGGGCGACGTCAAGCCCTTCGCGAAGCTCGCGAGCGAGCGCTTCCTCTACGCGCTCTGGGACCTGCGGCTCGAGGTCGGTTACGGAATCCGCGACCTCGCGCACTGCGAGACGCTGGCGCACGAGGATCACACCGCCCGCACGGCGCTGCTCGACCTGCGTCACCTCGCCGGCGATCGCGCGCTCTACCGCGAGCTCGAGCGCGAGCAGCTACACGGGTTGTCCCAGGCGAAGGTGGAGGCCTTCGTCGGCGACAAGATCGCGGAGACCCGCGCGCGGCGCGAGAAGTTCGGCGATTCGTTGTACCTGCTCGAGCCCAACGTGAAGCAGTCGGAGGGCGGCCTGCGTGACCTCCAGTCCGCCCTCTGGATCGCGCGAGCTCGCTGGAAGGTGGCGGGCATCACCGAGCTCCTCTCGCGCGCCATCCTCCCGGAGCGGGAGGTCGGCGATCTGCGGCGCGCCCGCGACTTCGTGTGGCGAGTCCGGAACGAGCTCCACTACCTCGAGGGCCGCAAGTGGGACCAGCTCACCTTCGACGTGCAGCCGCAGGTGGCGCAGTACATGGGCTACGCCGACGGCGACGAGGGGAGCGCCGTCGAGCAGTTCATGCGGCACTACTACCTCGCCGCCAAGGTCATCCTCACCGCCTGCGACGCCATCGTCGACCGCGCCCTCGAGTCCCAGAACGCGACGGGATGGCGCCAGGTGCCGCCGCCGGCCGCCATGACCGGGGCGGAGCGTTCCCGTGGACCGCCGCGCGCGGAATGGCGGCTGCCGGGGGGCGAGCTGAAGGTGTTCCGCGGCCGTCTCACCATCAGCGACACGGACGTCCTGCGCCGATCGCCGGCGGCGCTGGTGCGCTTCTTCGCGGCGGCCGACCGCGAGAACCTCGACCTCTACCCGTACGCCCGCGACCAGGCGGCGGCGGCCGTGGCGGAGCTGCCGCCCGAGGTAGCCGCCGATCCCGAGGTGAACCAGGAACTCCTGGCCTGCTTCGTGCGACAGGGCACCCGCGGGCGCTTCCTCACGCTCATGCACCAGCTGGGCGCGCTGGCGCGGTTCGTCCCCGAGTTCGCGCGCGTCACGGCCCGCCGCCAGATCGACGTGTACCACGTGTACACGGTCGACGTTCACTCCTTGTTCGCGGTCCGGCGCCTCTTCGCGCTCCGCTGTGGCGACGTGCAGGAGGAGACGGTGATGCCGCTCATGCAGCGCCTGTCGCGTCCGCTGGGCGTCTACCTGGGGACGCTCTTCCACGACATCGGCAAGGGGCTCGGCGGCGACCACTCGGTGAAGGGCGCCGAGATCGCGGCCAACGCCTGCGCGCGGATCGGCATCGACCCGGCCGACGCAGCCGACGTGGAGTGGCTCGTGCTCAAGCACCTGCGCATGGCCGCCATCGCCCAGCGCCGAGACCTCTCCGACCCGCACCTCATCCATTCCTTCGCCGAGGAGTGCGGCACGCTCGACCGCCTCGACAAGCTTTACCTGCTCACCTACGCAGACGTCGCCACGGTGGGCCCCCGCACCTGGACCGACTGGAAGGCACGCCTCCTGCGGGAGCTGTACGTGAAGACGCGCGAGGTGATGGAGGAGGGGGTGGGCAGCCGCCCGGAGCCAGGGACCGCAGAGGCGGCCGCGCGCGCGCGCGTGGCGGCGGTCTTCGCCGCCCGCCCGCCGTCGAAGCTGGTCTCGCGCTTCCTCGCCGCCATGCCAGCGCGCTACTTCCTCACCACTCCGCCCGCGCAGGCGCCCCGGCATCTGAGGCTCCTGCGCCTGGGCAAGCAGATGTCGTTCGCCGCCGCCGTCCGGCACCACGGCGCGATGGGACACTCGGAGCTGATGATCTCCGCCCCGGATCGCCCAGGCCTCCTGGCGCTCCTGGCAGGGGTCCTCGCCGCGAACCGCATCGACATCCAGCACGCGGAGGTCTTCTCGACTGCGCAAGACGAACGCGCGCTCGGCTGGTTGGCTGGTCGCGCGCTCGATCTCTTCGAGGTGCGAGGTCCCGAGGAGGGTGCGGTCGAACCGGCAAGGTGGCGCGCCGCGCGCCGCGACTTGCAGCGCGTGCTCTCCGGCGAGGAATCGCTCGACGCATTGCTCGCGCGTCGAATGAAGGCCTCCTCGCTGCCCCAGAAGCCGCTCCCCGGGGTCGCGACCAAGGTCGTCATCGACAACGACGCGGCGCGCGATCACAGCGTCATCGACGTCTTCACCGCAGACCGGATGGGGTTGCTCTACACGCTCGCCCACACGGCCTACGAACTGGGTCTGTCGGTCGACCTGGCCCGGATCACCACCGAGGGGCACCGCGCTGCAGACGCCTTTTACGTCCGGACCCCCGAGGGGGGAAGACTCGAGGGGGAGCGCGCCGGCCACGTGGTGGATACGATCAAGGCGGCGCTCGCAAGGGCAACGCCTTGATCGAGCCGTGTTCCGGCTCCTCCGGGCTCTCCTGACAGCTCGGGTGGGAGCGACAGGAGCACACGGATCGGCGCTCCCTTGCCCGGCCGAGCGCGCATGACCAGCGTTACGCCCGAAGTCGCTTGACGAGGAGAGAGAGCGAGCCCTTGGCGAAGCGAGCGGCAGAGTTTCGGTTCGGTATCGTCACCGCCTGGCCGGTCGAGGACTGGCACAGCCGGCGCCTGGTAGCCGCGTGTGCCCGCAGGGGCGCGGCGGCCACGGTCGATCCGGGCGCGCTGGCGGCCTTCGTGACCGAAGGCGCGGTGGAGGTGCGGCTCGGCCGCCGCAGCGCCGCCAGCTTCGACGCGCTCCTCCTGGCACGAGGCCTGGGGCGCGCGGGCGATCCGGACGTGCAGTTCGAGATCTACCGGGCGCTGGAGGGCACGGGCACGCTGGTGGCGAACCGCATCGACGCGCTGCTCGCCGCGCAGGACAAGCTGCGCACGTCGTGGCTGCTCAGGCGCGCGCACGTGCCGACTCCTCCCGCGGCCGTGGCCCAGACCGCGGACGAGGCCGTGGCGGCGCTGCAGGTGCTCGTCAGCGCGGTAGCCAAGCCCATCACCGGATCACTCGGGGACGGGCTGGTCCGCGTCGAGGCGGACCGCGCCGGGCGGCGCAAGGTAGCGGAGCTGGCGGAGCGTGACGGCGCGGTCTACATGCAGCGGTACGTGCCACACCCTGGGCGCGACACGCGCCTCTTCGTCGTCGGCGCCCGGGTGGCCGGTGCCATGGAGCGCTGCGCGCCGGAGGGAGAGTGGCGGACGAACGTGGAGCGCGGCGCGCGGGTGCGCCCCATCTGCCCGGACCGCGCCCTCTCGCGCGTTGCCGTGCGGGCAGCCGGCGCGCTCGGGCTGGACTGGGCGGGCGTGGACGTGGTGACCGGGCCGGGTGGCCCGACGGTGCTGGAGGTGAACGGTAATCCGAGCTGGGCCGGAATCCTGGAAGCCACGGGCGTGGACATGGCAGAGCCGATCGCCGAGCACGTGTGGGCTCGAGCGCGCCGGCGGGCGGGGAGACACGGGATCACACGGGAGCACGCGGGGACGAACCATGGCTGAAGAGAAGAAGGGTAGCAGCAAGGGCGCGATGACGGTCTCGGAGGCGGGCCGCAAGGGCGGAGTCAGGGTGCGCGAGACGCGCGGCCGGAAGTTCTACGAGGAGATCGGCAAGAAAGGCGGCGAGACCGTCAAGGCCGAGCGCGGCCGGAAGTTCTACGAGGAGATCGGCAAGAAGGGCGGCGACACGGTCAAGGCCGAGCGCGGGGCGCGCTTCTACGAGGAGATCGGCAAGAAGGGCGGCGAGACCATCAAGGCCGAGCGCGGCACGCCCTTCTACGAGGAGATCGGTCGCAAGGGCGGACACAAGGTCCGCGAGCTCATCGAGAAGGGGAAGGCCGGAGCGGCCGAGAAGGAAGAGGGTACCGGCGCAACGCACGACCACGGCGAGTAGCACGTGGCGATGACAATGGCGTGGGACGCCGGAGGAGTCCGGCGGAGGGGAGGAAGAGGGAAATGGCGGACGAGAAGGGGACCGGGGCTGGTGTGCCCCGGCAGGATGGGGTCGACGGGGCCGCCGCGCCGCGGCGGGCCATGACGGTGTCGGAGGCGGGGCGCAAGGGCGGCATCACCGTCCGTGACGAGCGTGGCCACGCCTTCTACGAGGAGATCGGCCGCAAGGGCGGGCAGAAGGTCCGCGAGCTCATCGAGCGCGGCAAGGCCCGGACTTAGAGCAGCGAACGGTTTGAACGCGATCCGATTCCGTGGGCTTGCAGACGCAGGGTTCGGCACAAGGTCACACGAGCGCAATTGTGTCTCTGGCTACTCCGGTCGCCCGGAGGTTCAGGGTCTCCCTCGCCCCGCTTGCGGGGAGAGGGCCGGGGTGAGGGGCTGGCGCTCGAGGATCGGCCCCCTCACCCTAACCCTCTCCCCCGGTGGGGGAGAGGGGACAGGTGCGGAATCAACGGCATTTCATACTGGTCGCTGCTCGAGGGACGAGCGGAATCAAGCCCCAGCCGACGTCGTGGCGGGCGCTGGACGTGGCCGGCGCCGCGGCTTGATCTGGGCGCTCGCCGGCATGCTAGAAGACGGCGCATGCCGGCCGCTCCCATCGTCGCGATCGATCCGCAGCATCCTCAGCCGCGGCTTATCGAGCGGGCGGTCCAGGTACTTTCGTCGGGCGGCCTCATCGCGTTCCCGACGGATACCTATTACGGCATCGGCTGCGACCTCTTCGACAAGCGCGCCATCGAGCGCATCTACCAGCTCAAGCAGCTCCCCAAGACGCACGAGCTGTCTTTCCTCTGCGCCGACATGGCCGAGGTGTCGCGCTACGCCATGGTGGACAACGCGGCCTACCGCGTGCTGCGCCGCAAGGCGCCGGGCCCCTACACGTTTGTGCTCCCCGCGACACGCCTGGTTCCCGAGCTCGCGCTGCGGCGGCAGAAGACCGTCGGCATCCGCCTCCCCGACAGCCCGGTGGCGAACGCGCTGGTGAGGCTGCTCGCCCATCCCGTGATCTCCACCTCGGCCGCCACGCCAGGGGGCGAGGTCCTCATCGACGCGCGCGACATCAAGGAGCAGCTCGGCCACGGCCTCGAGCTCATCCTCGACGGAGGTTACAAGGCGAACGAGCCGTCGTCGGTCATCGATCTCACCGGCCCCGAGCCGGTGGTGGTCCGGCCGGGGAAGGGCGACGTGTCGGATCTGCTGCAGTAGCCTCTACCTGGCGAGCGTCTCGACCTCGAACTTGTGGAAGTCGGGGCTGCCGGCGAGGAGCTTCTGCGCCAGCGCGAGCGCCCCGGGGTCATCGCATACGATGAGCGTGACGTGGCACTTGTGGTTGCAGTCCGTGCAGAAGTACTCCTGCTCGAGCGTCTTTCCGCAGTAGCAGAAGGGCTCCATCACCAGCTCGTCATCCTGGGAGCGCGCCAGGAAGTAGTCCCTCTTGCGTTCCTTGAGCTCGCCTACCGTCATGGCCATGCGATGCTTCTCCTTGCGTGCCGTGGGCGTGAACACGGGCCCCGTTCTTACACCTGAATACTGGACGCGGCCACGCCCGGCGATATCGTCCCATGTCGTGCCGACCCCGCTCGAGGCTGCCCTCGACCTCTTCCTCGCCCACATTCGCGTGGAGAAGGGCCTCGCGCAGAACACCATCGAGGGCTATGGGCGGGACCTGCGGCGCTACCTCGACGATCTGGCCGAACAGGGCCTCGCCGACTGGGGAGCGGTGGGGCGCGAGCACTTGCTCGCCCACCTCGACCACCTGCGCCGCGGCGGCATATCGGCGCGGAGCCAGGCGCGGGCGCTCTCCGCCATCCGCTCCCTGCACAGGCTGCTCGTCGCGGAGAAGGTGGCGCCAGCCGATCCCACGGAGCACGTCGACGGCCCGCGCTCCGGGCAGCGGCTCCCGCAGCTCCTCTCGCGCGCCGAGATCGACCGGCTGCTCGCCGCTCCCGCGACGCGCACGGCGGCGGGACTGCGCGACAAGGCCATGCTCGAGCTGCTCTACGCCACGGGGCTGCGCGTCTCCGAGCTCGTCGGTCTCTCCGTGAACGACGTCCACCTCGAGACCCGGATGCTCTTGGCCCGAGGAAAGGGCTCGAAGGAACGCATCGTGCCGGTGGGCGCGCCGGCCGCGGCGGCGCTCCGAGCCTACCTCGACCGCGCGCGGGCTCGCCTGCTCAAGGGCCGCCGTTCCTCGAAGGACCTCTTCGTCACGCCGCGCGGTTCCCGCATGACTCGGCAGGGCTTCTGGAAGCTCCTGAACAGGCACGCGCGGCAAGCGGGCATCGCGCGGCGCATCTCGCCCCACAAGCTCCGCCACTCGTTCGCGACGCACCTCCTCGCCGGCGGCGCGGACCTGCGGGCCGTCCAGGCCATGCTGGGCCACGCCGACATCTCGACCACCCAGATCTACACGCACATCGAGCGGAGCCACCTGCAGCGCGTGTACGCGGCGCATCACCCGCGAGCGTGACGGCGGTCACGGGAGGGACGCGGCGCCGACGCCCGCGGGGCGAGCGAGGGAACACTCGCCATCCCGCAAGCGTTGACCCTTCGGCTGCGCGCTGCTAAAGAACCACTCCTTTCAGGGGTTTTCCTTGGGCCTCGATCTGCTCGCCGGGATGAAGATCCTCATCCCGCTCATCCTCTCGCTCACCGTCCACGAGTTCGCGCACGCGTGGACCGCGTGGAGGCTTGGCGACGACACCGCGTCGCGGGCGGGTAGGCTCACGCTGAACCCGCTAGTGCACATCGATCCCATCGGGACGGTCCTCCTGCCGCTTCTCGGCATACCATTCGGGTGGGCAAAGCCAGTGCCCATCGACCCCGCTCGGTTTCGACGCTCGATCAAGATGAGCACCGGAGTCATGCTCACGGCCGCGGCCGGCCCGCTCTCGAACGTGGTCCTCGCCGTGCTGTGCACCGTGGGATTCGGGCTCCTCCTCCGCTTCTCGCCGGACTTCGCGGTGGCGAACGTGGGGATCCGCGAGCTCCTCATGATCATGATCCAGCTCAACGTCGCGCTCGCGATCTTCAACATGATCCCGATACCGCCGCTCGACGGCAGCCGCGTCCTCGACGGGCTCATGCCGCTCAGGTTTCGGCCGGCCTGGGAAGGCTTCACGCGCTTCGCCCCGTTCCTGCTCCTCTTCGTGTTCATCGGCGCGCGCTACGTCATGGCCGGCCCGATGAGCGCGGCGTTCGGCCTCCTCGATCGCATCCTCACCGTCGTCGTCGGCGCCTAGCTGGCGGGAGCATCGATGAAGACTCCGGTCGTCGTCTCCGGCATGCGCCCGACCGGGCGCCTCCACCTCGGCCACCTGCACGGCGCCCTGGCGAACTGGGTGAAGCTGCAGGCGGAGAACACCTGCTACTACTTCAGCGCCGACTGGCACGCGCTCACCACGAACTACCACGACACCGCGGTCATCAAGAGCGCCGAGCGCGAGATGTTCGTCGACTTCATCGCCGCCGGCATCGATCCGCAGCGGTCGACGCTCTTCATCCAGAGCCAGGTGAAGGAGCACGCCGAGCTCTTCTTGCTCCTCGGCATGATCACGCCCGTCGGCTGGCTCGAGCGCTCGCCCAGCTACAAGGAGATCCGGGAGCAGATCACGGATCGAGAGCTCGCCCTGTACGGCTTCCTCGGTTACCCGGTGCTCCAGACCGCCGACGTCGTCCTCTACAAGGCAAACCGTGTCCCGGTCGGCGTCGACCAGGTGCCGCACATCGAGCTGGCGCGAGAGATCGTCCGGAAGTTCAACTTCCACTACGGCGAGGTCTTCCCCGAGCCGCAGCCGCTCCTGACGCAGGCGCCCAAGGTGGCCGGCACCGACGGGCGCAAGATGTCGAAGAGCTACGGGAACGCCATCGACCTGGGCGAGAGCGCGGCGTCGACGAGCAAGAAGATCATGGGGATGGTCACCGACCCCGCCCGGAAGCGGCGGCAGGACCCCGGCAATCCGGAGGTCTGCGGGATCTTCTACCTGCACAAGATCTACAGCGACGCGGAGACCGTGCAGTGGGTCGACTCGAACTGCCGGACCGCTGGCATCGGCTGCGTCGACTGCAAGAAGAAGCTCCTGGAGAAGCTGTCCCCCGACCAGGAGCGCCTGCGCGAGCGGCGCGAGTCCATCCTGGCCAGCCCCAATGACCTGGAGGACCTCGTTCAGCTCGGGATCGGCAAGGCGCGCGCGGTGGCGGCGCAGACGATGGGCGAGGTCCGCGCGGCGATGAAGCTCTAGCAAGAAGCTCGCACCACCTATCTGGAATCATGCGGGCGCCTTGCGACGGGGTTTCAACCGAGGCGGGTCCACGCGGCCGTTGCCGAACGGACTCGCCTTTCGCGCTCAACCGTGCATGGTATGGCATCCGAGGCGAGTCAGAGTGATGTCCAGGCTCGCTGCGCTTCGCGCAGCAACCTCTCGACTGGGCGGAGCGAGGGCTGCTTCCCCTAAAGACCCCAAGGCCACGACAAAGGGAAACACGGCGAAACACCACGAGCCCAATTCTTCGGCGCGGATGAAGGACCGAGCGACGAAAACGCCTGTCGCGGACGGCGATCGCGAGGCCGCGCCCGGTCGTGCTGCGCTCGACGCGTTCCGCGTGGCGCTGCCGGCCGCCAGGCCCGGTGAACCGCCCTTCGAGGGCCCCCTGGACCTGCTCCTCCACCTCGTGAAGGAGCACCAGGTAGACCTGTTCGACATCCCGATCGCGCGGATCACGGAGAGCTACCTCGCGACGATCGAGGCCATGCGCGAGCTCGACGTCGACGTCGCGGGGGAGTTCCTGCACATGGCGGCGCAGCTCGTGCTCATGAAGAGCAAGCTGCTCCTGCCGCGCACCGAGGTGGCGGAGGACGCGCAACCGGACGAGGGGGCGGGCGTCGATCCGCGCGCGGAGCTGGTGAGGCGCCTCCTCGAGTACCAGAAGTACAAGGCCGCCGCGGAGGAGCTGGCGCGGCACGACCTCCTCGATCGCGAGGTCTTCGCCCGTCGCGTGCGGTTTCCCGGGCGCGAGCAGCAGGAGGGGCCGGAGGGCCTGGCGGACATCTCGGTCTTCAAGCTCATCGAGGCGCTCGACCGCGCGCTCGAGAAGGCAGGCCCCACCATCGGCCAGGAGCTGGCTCACGATCGGCTCTCGATCACCGACGCCATCTCCCGCGTCGCCGAGGCGCTACGCGCGCGCGGCCGCATCTCCTTCGAGGAGCTGATCTCGGGGCCGCAGGGGGAGCGGTACGCGCGCTCGGGCATCATCGCCACGTTCCTGGCGCTGCTCGAGATGGCGAAGCTCAAGCTCATCCGCATCCACCAGGCGAGCGTGGACGGCGCCGGGCCGGGGGGGGAGATCGTGGTCGAGGCCACCGAGACGCTGGGCGAGGGTGCGCCGGCCGCTACCGAGGATTACCGATGAACGACGAGCCAAAGAACGAAGACCCTTCGTGCGCGCCGGGGGAGACGGTCGAGGTCGAGCCGGCGCCTTCCTCGACCGCCGAGCCGGCGCCTTCCTCGACCGCGCCGTCCCTGACCACCGCCGAGCTGCAGGCGATGCAGGCCGCCGAGGACGCCAAGGGCGATCCCGCGCTGGACGACGTCGAGGCGGCGAGCATCGAGGTGCAGGAGGGCGATAAGGACGAGCCGTTCGAGAAGCTGGCGGCGAAGGCGAAGCGGCTCTCGCCGCAGCGCGTGCGCGCCGTGGTGGAGGCGCTGCTCTTCCTCGCCGAGAAGCCCCTCACGCCCGAGGAGGTGCGGGCAGCGAGCGGCATCGAGCTGCCGCGCGTGCGTAAGGCGTTCGACGAGCTGTCGGGCGAGCACCGCGAGGGCGTCTCGGGCATCGTGCTGCACGAGGTGGCGGGAGGCTGGCAGCTGCGCAGCTCTCCCGACGTCGCCGACCACGCGCGCCGCTTCCTCAAGGTGAAACCCCAGCGGCTCACCCGCGCCGCGCTCGAGACGCTGGCCATCATCGCCTACCGACAGCCGGTGACGCGCCCGGAGATGGAGGAGATCCGCGGCGTGGACAGCGGCGCGGTGGTGAAGGCGCTGCTCGAGAGGAAGCTCATCAAGATCCTGGGCAAGAAGGAGGAGCCGGGGCGCCCCATCCTGTACGGCACCACGCGGGAGTTCCTCGAGTTCTTCGCGCTCAAGGACCTCGCTTCGCTCCCCACCCTGCGCGAGTTCCACGAACTCTCCGAGGAGCACCGCGAGATCGTCGAGAAGGAGGCGCCTCCGGAAGAGGGACCGCGGCTGGACGGGCTCGTGGCGGAGCTCGCCGACCCGGCGCTGCGCGCCGCGCTCGAAGCGGGTCGGGCGGAGGGCGACGCTGCGCTCGACGAGCTCGAGCGCGCGATCGAGTCCGCCGACGCCAGGACGCGCGCCGCGCAGGTCGCTCTGGAGCCGCCTCCTGCCGAGGGCGCTGCTCCGCCGCCGACGACGGAAACCGCGAGGCCGCCTGACTTGACGGAAGTGGCTGCCCCGGAGCAAGCGGGGGGAGCGGGGGGGCCTTCTGGGCCTCCCCGACAAGAATGACACGACTGCAGAAGTTTCTCGCCCACAGCGGCATCGCGTCCCGGCGCAAGGCCGAGGAGCTCATCGCCAGCGGGCGCGTCACGGTGAACTCGAAGGCCGTCACCGAGCTCGGCACCAAGATCGACCCCGCTCGCGACCTGGTCGCGGTGGACGGGAAACTCGTGTCGCAGCGCGAGGAGAACAGCTACTACCTCCTCTACAAGCCGTCCGGCTGCGTGACGACGCTCTCCGACCCGCAAGGACGCCCCACCGCCGCCGCTTACCTCGAGGGCGTCAAGGAGCGCGTGTTTCCCGTGGGAAGGCTCGACTACGACGCCGAGGGCGCCGTCCTCTTCACGACGGACGGTGAGATGGCCAACCGGCTCGCGCACCCGCGCTACGGGCACCAGCGCGTCTACCTCGTCAAGGTGAAGGGAGAGCCCAGCCCGGAGCAACTCGCGCGCATGACCTCCGGCCTGCGGCTCGAGGATGGAATCGCGCGCGCGGTAGAGGCTCATCTACATGAGCGTGTGGAGAAGAACACCTGGATCAGGATCGTGGTGGGGGAGGGGCGATTCCACATCGTCAAACGCCTCTGCGAGGGTGTTGGGCTCCAGGTGCTGCGCCTCTTCCGGCCGGAGATCGGGGGGATCTCGGTCGAAGGGCTGCGACCGGGGCGCTTCCGGCCGCTCTCCCCGCAGGAAGTCCGGGCCCTCCGAGCGGCAGTCGGTGTCGACTCTCATGCGTCGTCACCCGGAGCTGGCCTCGCCGCCTCGCGAAAACTACCCAAGGCGGCCCGACGCCATGGGCACGGCCCACCGCCGGTGCCGGGGGCGCGTCCTGCCGACGTGGAGCCTGCGCGCAAGGA
>JBGQLS010000150.1:0-13019 GCA_041500205.1 Anaeromyxobacteraceae bacterium
ACTTCGTCGCCGACCTCCGCCAGCCGGAAGAGAGCCCGCGCCAGGGCGACGTCGTGGACGACGGGGACGCCGGCCCGCCGGGCCTCGCCGCGCAGGCGGGCCGCAGCCTCTCCCGTTCCCTTGGCCACGACGACCGGGGCGTCCTCGGCGCCCTTGGTGTGGTGCAGCGCCACGGCGATGTGGGTGGGGTTCACCACCACGCACGTTGCGTGTCGGACCGGAACGGCCGCTGCGAGCGCGCGGTGAAGCCGGCGCCGCTCGAGCTTGAGCCGGGGGTCGCCCTCGTCGTCGCGTCGCTCGCGCGCGACCTCCTCTCGCGTCATCATGAGGCCCTTGCGATGGCGCCGCCGGGCGAGGGAGAGCTCGAGGACGCCGAACCCAGCGAGGAGCCCGCCGAGCGGGACCGCCATCCTCGCGGCGAGCGCCGGGAGAAGGCGCAACATCGCGCGTGCGTCGAGCCGCGGGGCGGCCGCGATCTCCGGTGCCACGCTGGCGATGAGCCAGCACGCCACGAGGAGGGCCGTGGCTGCCTTGGCGATCTCGAGCGCGGTCGCAAGGAGGCGCTCCGCCGAGACGAGCCGGGCGAGCCCCTTGCCGAGGTGAAGGCGCTCGAGGCGGAAGCGCACCGCCGCGAGCGAGAAGAGGCCGCGGGTCTGGACCGTCCCCACTATCAGCGCGCCGAGGGCGGCGGCAGCGCAGATCGGGAGCACGGCGCGGGCGAGCAGCGCGAGGGCGCGCGTGAGGGCGGGCCAGGGCTCACTGCCCGGGCCGACCGCCTCCGCGAGCGCAGCGGACATGTCGTGGGCGAGGGCGCGCGTGAGCGGGCCGGCGGTGACGGCGAGGCCAGCCATTCCTGCCAGGAGCGAGGCCGCCGCCGTCAGCTCCCGCGAGACGGGGATCTGGCCCCGTCGCCGCGTCTCGCGCAGGCGCCGCGGCGTTGGCTGCTCTGTTCGGCTGCCGCTCATGGAAGCCACCCGGCGGCCGTCCCGCGCAGGAGATTCACGGAGAGCGCCACGACGCTCGTCAATCGCCCGGCGACCGCGGCGGCCGGCACCGCCACGGCCAGGAGCCCGAGCGCGGCCCGGGCGGGCTGCGCCGCTGTCGAGATGGAGAGCCGTGACCCGCGCAGTGCCAGCGAGACCGCGAGATCCGCGGCTAGCACGCCGGCGGCGGCAGGCGCGCCCAGGGCGAGCGCGCAGGCGAGGAGTTCCGTTGCGCCGCGCAGGCCGGCCGCGAGGAGCATGGTCGGAGCGAGCCCGCTGCCCGCCGGGACTGCTCGAAAGGTCTCGAGGAGCGCTGATACCACCAGGCGGTCGCCACCCGCGTTCGCCGCGAGGACTACGAGCCACTGGACCAGTAGATCCCCGGTCGCGGATTCGCGCTGTCGGAGTGGCGCCACGTGCAGCTCGGTGAGCGTCGCGCCGCGCAGGGTATCGACTAGCCTGCCGCCCGCGCGGGCGGCCTCGAACGGGATGGCGGCGAGCAGACCGAGGGCTGTACCGAGCGCGAGCTCACGCGCGCCGGCGAGCAGGAGGTCCGAGGACGAGCCGGCGAAGGCCGCTCCGCCCGCCGCCGACCAGGCGCAGGCGCCCAAGCCGAAAGCCAGCGAGAGCCGGACGACGCCCGGGACGAGCGGACCGCCCAGGAATGGGCACAGCAGGGACGCGGGCAAGAGGCGCAAGCCATGGAGGGCGGCAGCCATGGCCCGCGGCGCGAGCACTTCGAGTGATGAGGAGATCGGGCTCACGGACTCGCTCGCGAGGCGAGGTCGATGCAGGTGGCGGCGAAGCGCGCCACGCGAGAGCCGATCCACGGCCCCGCGAGCCCGAGCGAGACGAGGACGGCGGCGAGCCGGGGCACGACGCCGATGCTCTGCTCCTGTACCTGGGTCGCTGCCTGGAAGACCCCGGTGACGAGGCCGACCGCGAGCCCGGTCAGTAGCGGAGGAGCAGAGACCGTCAGTGCGACCAGCACGGCTTCACGGCCCAGGGCCAGGAGAGTCGGTTCCACTTGCAATCCTCGAGCTGCGCAGCTCGATTTCACGATCAGTTCACTGGAGATAGCCCAGGACTAGTCCTCGGCCGATGAGCTTCCACCCGTCGACGGCGACGAAGAGGAGGAGCTTGAAGGGGAGCGCCACGCTCGTCGGCGACAGCTGCGTCAGACCGAGCGCGAGGAGCACGTTGGCGGTGAGGAGATCGACGACCAGGAAGGGGAGGAAGACGAGGAACCCCATGGTGAAGGCCCGCCGCAGCTCCGAGACCACGAATGCCGGCGCGAGCACGGAGAAGTCAGTGTCCTTGACGGCGGCGCGCAGGGCAGGCGGCCGCGACCGCTGGGCCAGATCCAGGAATGCGACCCGGTCGTCGGACCGGGCGAAGCGACCCAGGAAGGCGCGCAGAGGCTCGGCCGCGGCGGCGACCGCGTCCACCGTCCTTTCGAGGCTGCCGCCAGGGGCGGCGCGAGCGAGCTTCCACGATTCCTCGGCCACGGGCGACATCACCACCAGTGTGAGCAAGAGCGCGAGCCCAGTCACGGCGCTCGAGGGCGGGATCTGTGGCGCGCCGAGCGCCGATCGGGTGACCGACAGCACGACCGCCATCTTGAGGAACGACGTCAGCATGACGAGGGCGACGGGCGCGAGCGCAAGCGCACAGAGGAGGACGAGCAGCTCGGCTGGATGCTCTCCCAGCCCGGTCGAGGGGATGGCGGTTGCGAGGGGCGGGATCACGGGAGGTGCTCCTGGGCCGGGCCGAGCTCGGTGAGCAGCGCGACGCCACCCGAGCCGTATCCGACGATGAGCCGACGACCTTCTGCTGCCAGGACGGCGACACCTGTCTCCCTGCCGAGGACGTGACGCTCCGTCACGGATACCGCGAGAGGCGCGATCGTGGCGGCGCGGCGGCGTCGAAGCGCGGCCGCGGCAAGGCCGAGGATCGCCACCACGGCGAGAGCGCGGAGGGCGAAGTTCGCGGCGTCGCCTCCGGCGACGGCGAGGGCGACGAGTCCGGCGCCGGCGGCGAGCAGCGCGGCAGGCCGGAGCGAGCCGACGCTCACAGCACGTCCCCGATCTGCGTCAAACGGACGCCCAGGGCCCCGTCGATCTCGACGAGTTGCCCGCGCGCGATGGCTCGCTCTCCCGCGCGAAGCACGACGGTGCCCTCCTTCGTGACCGCGAGCGGGAGCCCGGCGCCGGGCTCGAGCCGGGCCAGCTCGCCCAGCGTCACGGTGACACGGGCGATCTCGACCGCTAGCGTGATGGGATAGGACGCCTGCGTTTCCGTCATGTGGATCTCCTCGACGCTCAGGTGCCCGCCTTCGACGTGGCCGCACAACGCCAGCCCTCCGGGGAGGACCACCTCCGCGTGCGGAGTGCCCTCGTCGAGGAGCAAGACGTCCCCGGGGCAGAGGGCGGCGAGCTCCTCCTGCGTGAGGGAGCTCGTGCCCTCACGAAGCGAGGCAGGAATGGGCAGTGCGGCAATACCGTCCGCGAGCTCCGGAGGTCCGCCGAGGGCGGCGACCGCCGCCGCAGGTAGGAGCAGCCGGCCGCGTCCGCGGTCCTCGCCCACCGAGAGGTCGAGCGCGACGGCGAGCGCATCGGACTCGGGCACGCCGGCTGCGGCCAGGCGTGGCACGAGCGCGTCCGCTTCGGGCGAGCGCGTGGCATCCACTGCAGCCAGAGCGATGAGCTCGAGCAAGCCCTGCTCGATCTCGGACGCGGCGAGCGCCCCTGGGGTTCGCGGCGAGGCGCCGGCTAGCCGTTCCACGGCGCGAGCGAGGAGGCGGACGTCGATCTCGAGCGCTGCGGCACCCGGAAGCGACTCGAGGGAGAAGGTCACGCTCGTGGTGCCTGGCGCGGGGGCTGCCGGCATGGGCACCGGCCGTCCCGTCACCGCGACCTCCGTCCCCAGCAGTTCGGAGAGCGCTCTCGACGCCGATGCGGCTGCGCGACGCCCGGTCTCGCGCGCGGCAGGCGTGAGGGAAGCAAAGCCTCGCGAGATCACCGGAGTGACGAAGGGTAGTGGCATCACCGAGGTCTCGGCGTTTCATCGAGCGTGCCACCCTGCGAAGGCGTGTTTTCGCGTACGGCCTCGCCATGTGGCGACCGGGAGCCGTCCTGGCCCCGGACCCCAGTCCGCGGCGCGTACTGGCGAGAGAGCCGCGAGCGCCGCCCCCGAGCCTCGCGCACGAGCCGCTGCCAGAGCGGATTGCGGGACCCGAGGGCGGCGGATTCGGCGAGCGTCGCGGAGGAGAATGCCGCCGCCAGCGCGGCAAGGCGCTCCTCGCGCGTCCGGCGCGCGAGCGCTGCAGCCTGCTCCGGGAAGTCCGACGAGCCCGCGGACACCAGCGCGATGAGCTGCTCGGCGCGGTCCGGCGCGAAGGCGGCGATGAGCGCCGCGAGACGGCGCCGCGCAGGGGTCATGCGGCGCGCCTGAAGAACCTGGCGAGGTCGAGGCGTCCGGCCGCCATCGCGAGCGACGGCAGCGCGAAGCCGAGCAATGCCGCGGCCCCGGCCAGCGCGAGCAGCAGGTTCCGGCGCTCGCTCGTCGGGCTGCCTCCCTGAGCGCGGGAGATCGGCGCCGCCTCGGCGACCACCACCGACACCGCGCCCGGATCGAGGCCCGCCACCGCGCCCGCGACGAGAGACTGGATGCCGCCCGTGAGCGGGTCGAGGCGAGCGCGCGCCCCCGGCCTGGCCTTCACCAGCACCGCGGCTCGCGGTGGCGGCCCCGGCTCGAGGCGTAGCGAGTCCGCGGGCGGGAGCGCGAGGTGCACGCGCGCCGCGAGGACGCCGTCGATCGCCTCCAGGCTCCGCGCGAGCTCACCGGAGAGCGCGTGGAGATAGAGGGCCCGTTCCTCGACCGGCGTCGGCACGACGCTGCCCTTCCCGAAGACCTCGCCGAATCCGGGCGGCCGCTGGCGCGGCAGCTCCCGCTCGGCGAGGATCTGCTGGGCACGAGCGGATTCGGACCTGCCGACCTCGATGCGCCAGGCCCCCTCGCTCCCCTCCTCGCGCTGCTTCGAGGCGCGCACACCGCCCTCGTCGAGCGCGACGAGCACCTGGTTGGCCTGTGACTCCTCCAGACCGTGCAAGACTTCCTCCCTGCCGCAGGCGACGAGTGCGAGCGCGGCGAAGGGCGCCACGAGGAGGAGGACTGCGCGACGCGCGATGCACGGCGTCGCTGTCGAGATCGGCCCGCTCGAGGTCGCGGTCGCGGGCTCGGGCTCAGTCGTGGGTCCCCGACGACGCAGGGCGGGGGCCTGTCCCACGCCGAGGGATGGGATCGACGGTGGTCCACACGTCATCGCGAACCTGACCTCACACCTGCGTGTTCACGGCTTGCTTCACCGTCTGGGCACCTTGCTCGACGACCTTCGACGCGACCTCGACGGTTTGCGAATAGCGGTACGCGTCCGCCTGCAAGGCGAGCAGCTCCTGTGCGGTGAAGGTGCGGCCACGGCGAGCCTCGCCCAGCACCGCGTCCAGGCGCTGGCGCGCGCGCTCCAGGTTCTCGAAAGCCCTGCGCGCCACGTGCTGCTCAGGCGGACAGCTCGGACTCGGCGGCGCCTGGGCGCGGAGCACCGCGCCGAAGCTCGCCTTGGGCAAGGGAGCGAGCGCGGCGGGCCCGGTAGGCGCAGAAACCGTGGCGATGCCCATCGGAGGTATTGGCATCGGCGCTCAGTGGATGTTGTTGATGGCTGCCTTCGCGCTGTCGTGCTTCACCTTCATGACGTTCGTGAGCGAGGTGAACTCGCGGCTCTCGCGCTGCATGGCCTCCTGCAGCTGCAGGTACTGCATGTTGAAGCTCTGCGCCTCTGCTTGCAGAGCGCGCGTCGCTTCGATCACGTCGCCTCCGCCCGAGGCCGTGCCGCCGCTCGCGGTAGGGCTTGTGCCCGGAGCAGCCGTGGCGCTGACCAGGGCTGGACGTGCCGCCGCACGGAGCGCGCCCGCGAGGACCGCGCCTCCGGGCACGAAAGGCGCGGCGAGCGCGACCGACCCGGCGATTCCGGAGGCGACCTCGCTCGCGGCGTTCTTGAGCGCAGCGCCGAAACGGCCTGGCTCCGCTTTGCGCTCCGTGGACGGAGCGACGAGGAGAGTACCGATACGTTCCATCGAAAGGCTCCTTTCGCTGGGGGGGAGGAGCAACCCCCGTGCCGGCCGCCGGCAGGCTCATCCACGGAGGACATGGGGCCGGCCCAGGTCCGCGGTCCGGCCGGATGGTCCGGGGATAAGCTCACAACCCCTGACGATTCACCCGGACCCGCCGAGCAATGCTAGCGTTCGCGCGTGGCCGAGACCGACCAGCTCCGCCGTTTCTCGGACGCCATCGTGGCGGCCCAGCGCCCCATCCGGATCCTGAAGGCCATCAACTGGGATCCCGCGGTTCACGAGCGCTTCTTCCGGCACGACGCGAAGGAGATGCCTCGCCCCGAGAACCCGCCGCTCGGCTTCGACGCAGCCGACAAGGTGAAGGAGCTGGGCGCCCTCAAGCGGCAGATCCGCGGCAAGAACCCGGTGGAGTCCCTCCTCCGGGAGAAGTGCGACGAGTTCATCCTCATCGCCCGCATGCTGGCTGCTCGAGGCACGCGCCGCTTCTACGAGCTGTCGTGCCAGGTCTTCGGCGATCCGCGCGATCGATTCCCGGACCACCCTGCCGACAACCTCGCCATCGCGCGGCTCTGGGCGGCACGCCCGCGGGCTCGCAACGAGGAGGCTACGATCACCGCGGGGGAGGCGGCTCGACAGGTGCGCGACCTTTGCGCGCCGTATCTTGGCGGCAAGGTGAAGGTCGTCGTACGCACGCGGCTCACGGCCAACGCCGCGGCTGGCGCGACGCGCGTCACGCTGAAGAAAGGTGCGATGTTCTCGCAGCGCCAGGTGCTCGCCCTCGCCCATCACGAGGGTCTCTGGCACGTGCTCACCTCGATCAACGGCTTTGCCCAACCCGTGCTCTCCGTGCTCGGTGTGGGCTTCCCGCGCCACATCGAGTCGCAGGAGGGCGGCGGCATCGTGGCCGAGTTCCTCACCGGCCACATCACCGACGAGCGCTACATCGAGCTCGGCGAGCGCACCATCGCCGTCGACATGGCGGCTCGCGGCGCCGACTACCTCGAGGTGTACCGATACCTCCTGGCGCGCTTCCAGCCACGGAAGGCGGCGCAGATGTGCGAGCGCGTCTTCCGCGGCGGCATGGTGGAAGGGGGAGCGCCCTTCACCAAGGACGTGGCCTACCAGCGCGGCTACTGCCGCACCTTCAACTTCCTCCGCGCGGCGCTGGAGGGCCGCGACCTCGACATCGTGCGCGCTTTCCTGGCCGGCAAGATGAGCGTGGACGAGGCGGAGCTGGTGCGGGACCTCGTGGAGGAGGGCGTCTGCGCTGGGCCGGTGCACCTGCCGGCATGGTTCGACGACATCGACCGGCTGAACGCCGTCGTCACCCACTCCGTGACGATGAACCGCTTCAGCATGCCCAGCATCAGCCGGTACTACGCTCGCCGGCGGGAGCGCCGGAAGGCGGCGGCACCCGACACCCAGGTCGAGACGCCCCTCCTCGACGACGAGGCCGGGTCGCGCGCAGGTCTGCCGGCGGGGGAAGAAGGGGACGAGGAGTGAGCGCGCCCACGGCCGGCCGGCAAGGGCTGTGTGCTCGCCGCCGGGGCTCGAGCCATGGCCTCGCCCAGCAGCGCAGCCAGGAACGGCCTCACGTCACCGTCGCCCCGAAGAACCGTCCTACCAGGTACGTGATGGTGGCGGCGACCGCGGCGAGTCCCACCATGCGGGCGGCGGATCGGAACGGGCTCGTCCCCGAGAGGAAACCGACCAGGACGCCCACCCCGAAGAGCACGAGGCCGGCCAGCGCCGCCGAGAACGCCACTGCCGAGGTCCCGCCCAGGAACAGGAAAGGCAGGACCGGGACCGTGGCGCCGACGGCGAACATGAGGAACGAGGAGACCGCCGCATGGAACGGCGAGCCGAGGTCCTGGGGGTCGAGGCCAAGCTCCTCGCGCACGAGCGTGTCGAGCGCTTGCTCCGGGTTCTTCAGGATCTCGGCCGCGGTGCGGGTCGCCTGCTCCGTGGAGAGCCCCTTCTGCTTGAAGATGAGGGCGAGCTCGGCGGCCTCCTCCTCGGGCGCCTCCTCCAGCTCGCGGCGCTCCATCGCCACCTGCCTGGCAAGGATGTCGCGCTGGCTCGCGACCGACGTGTACTCGCCGACCGCCATCGAAGAGGCGCCCGCGAGCAATCCCGCGAAGCCCGTCACGAGGATGGTGCGGGGCTCGTGCACGGCGCCCGCGACGCCCAGCACGAGCGAGAGGTTCGAGACGAGCCCGTCGTTCATGCCGAAGATGGCCGCGCGGATGGTCCCTCCTCGGCCGCCGCGGTGCCAGCGCTCGCGCTGCGCGATGAGCGACCGGGCGTCAGGCGGCTGTCCACGACGCATGCCCGCCAGGACCGTGCGGTGGGCGCGCTCCTCGTCGGCGAGCACCGCCGCCTCGCCACCCTGCTGCTGGTACTTCTCGGCGTCGTTGCCCTCGCTCGCGACCACGAGCGGCAAGACCGCGCCCGTGCCGAGCCGGCGCGCCATCCAGATGAGCGCCCGGATGCGCGCGGAGAGCTTCTCCGGCGGGAGCTTCGCGCCCGTCTTCTCGAGCTTGCGCGCCCAGATCTCCGCGTGACGGCGCTCGGCCGCGGCGAGCTCGCGGTACGAGCGCGCCCGCTCGGGATCGCGCTCCACCTTGGCGAGCCCCTCGTAGAGCGCCGCGCCGTCGCGCTCGTCGATGAGGTTCTGGAGCCAGAGGTCGGTACGAGGTTCCATGCCTCGAAGATAACAGGCGGAGCGAGTGCCAGGTGGCCGACGAGCACCACGGCCGAGGCGTGAGATGGTGGCGGTGCGACAGCAGGCCGCGCCCGGCGTCTTCTCGGGTATGGGTGGCTAGCTCGTCGTGCAGGCGGTCTCGCCAGACCGGGTCGTTCGGGATATAAAGAGCGGCCCTGACGGAGCTTTCTACCCTTGAAGACCCTCTACACCAACGATCCTGGCTTTGCGGAGGCGTGGGCGAAGCTGTGCGCCCGCGGCTCCGAGGAGGACGACGGGCCCGTCCGCGAGACGGCCTCCCGCATCGTCGCCGAGGTCCGCGCCCGCGGTGACGCGGCGCTGCTCGATCTGACCGAGCGCCTCGACGGATGGAAACCTGGCAGCGCCGCCGCCCTCGTGCTCGGGCCCGCCGACTTCCGGGCCGCGTTCACCAGCTTGCCCAAGGCTGCCAGGGAGGCGTTGAAGCTCGCGGCCCAGCGCATCGAAGCCTTCCACCGCCGCGAGCGCGACGCCGAGGTGCCGCCCTTCCGCGACCGCACGGGCGCGCTCCTCGGCCAGGTCACGCGGCCGCTGCGGCGCGTCGGCCTCTACGTCCCCGGAGGCACGGCGCGCTACCCGTCGACGGTCCTCATGACGGCCATCCCGGCCAAGGTCGCCGGCGTGGGCGAAGTCGTCGCCTGCTCCCCGGCCATCCGCGGCACGGGCGAGGTGGACCAGTGGACTCTCGGCGCCTGTCACGTGGCCGGCGTGGCGCGCCTGTTCAAGATCGGCGGCGCCCAGGCGGTCGGCGCCCTTGCCTATGGCACCGAGACCGTACCCTCGGTGGACAAGATCTGCGGGCCGGGGAACGCCTACGTCGCGGCCGCGAAGCGCATCGTGTTCGGGCAGGTGGACATCGACATGATCGCCGGGCCGACGGAGATCGTGGTCGTGGCCGGGCCGAAGGCGGATCCCGCCGAGGCGGCGAGCGATCTCCTGGCGCAGGCCGAGCACGACGTCCGCGCGGTGCCAGTCCTCATCACCCCCTCGCCGGCGCTCGCCGAGGCGGTCGAGGCCGAGGTGTTGCGCCAGCTCGTGGATCTGCCCCGGCGCGAGATCGCGGCTCGCTCGATCGAGGAACGCGGCGCGGCCGTGGTCACCCGGGACGTGGCGGAGGCCGTTCGCCTCGCCGACGACTTCGCGCCCGAGCACCTCGCCCTGCTCCTCCCCGACGCGGGCAAGTGGGTGAAGAAGATCTCCCGGGCCGGAGCGGTCTTCGCCGGCACGCACACGCCCGAGGCGGTGGGCGACTACGTGGCTGGCCCGAGCCACGTCTTGCCGACGGCCGGCACGGCGCGCTTCGCGTCGCCTCTCTCGGTCGTGACGTTCCGGCGGCGCATGAGCGTCCTCGCACTGTCCGCCGAGGCGCTGGCAGCGGTGGCGCCGGCCGTCGAGGCCCTGGCCGCCGCGGAGGGGTTCGAGGGGCACGCGCGGGCGGTCCGCATCAGGCTGAAGGCCTCTGGTACTGCTCGGCCAGGAGCGATCCGCGCGGCGTCCGTGGCGCGGGAGCTTGCCCCCGGTCGCAAGGCGAAGGCGCGGCCGCGAGCAGCCCGGCGTGGCATCACCAGGAAAGGCAGGCGATGAGCTGGAAGGACCACCTGCGCGAGTCGGTCTGGGGTATGTCCACCTACAGGCCGTTCGACTATGCGTCCGCCTCTTCCGACATCGTCCGCCTCGACGCCAACGAGTCGGCGTACCCGCTCGAGCGCGAAGAGCTGGAAGCCTTCCAGGCCGAGGTCGAGCGCCTTCCCTTTCACCGCTACCCCGAGGTGAGCGGTCGGCCGCTGCGCGAGGCGCTCGCGGAACGCTGGAAGGTCGAGCCCGGGCAGATCCTCCTCGGCAACGGCTCGGACGAGATCATCGCGATCCTCATGACGAGCTTCGGAGGGGGGCGGAACGGCGCTCCCGCCGCGGTGCTGTATCCGACGCCCACCTTTGGCGAGTACGAGTCGATCGCCCTGGCCCACGGCGCGCGGCCGCTCCCCGTGCCACTCGACGAAAGGTTCCAGCTCGACGAGCTCAGGCTGGCCGAGACCATCCGCCGCGAGCGGCCCGCGCTCGCCTTCTTCGCTTCGCCCAACAACCCCACCGGCAATCGCTTCGACGCCGGGGTCATGGAGCGGCTGGCGCGCCAGATGGACGCGGTGCTGGTGGCGGACGAGGCCTACGCCGACTTCGGCGGCGCGACCATGATGCCGCTCGTGGGAAAGGTGCCGGGGCTCTTCGTCATGCGCTCGCTCTCCAAGGTCGGCATGGCGGCGATGCGGCTCGGCGCGCTGGTCGCGCCGCGCGAGGCGGCGGCCGAGCTCGACAAGGTGAGGCTTCCCTACAACGTGAACGCGGTGTCGGCGGCCCTCGCCTGCGCCGCGCTGAGGCGGCCGGAGCATCTGGAGGCGCGCATCCGGCGCGTGACCGAGCGCCGGCGCGATCTCGAGGTCGGGCTACGCCGTATCCAGGGCCTCACCGTCTTCCCGAGCGACGCCAACTTCGTCCTCATCCGCACCCCCGGGGACGCGAAGCAGGTCTTCGAGCGCCTGCTCGAACGCGGCGTGCTCGTGCGCTATCTGTCCCGCCCCGGCCCTCTGGATCGATGCCTTCGCATCACCGCCGGGACACCCGAGGAGAACGAGACGTGCCTGCGAGCGCTGCGCGCGGTCGTGGAATGAAGCCGGGAATGAAACCGCGTGCCGGCAATGTGGCTCGGAAAACGCGCGAGACCGCCGTGGCGCTCTCGGTGCGCCTCGCGCCCGGCCCCGCCGCCATCGCGACCGGAGTCCCCTTCTTCGATCACATGCTGGAGCAGCTCTCCAAGCACGGCGGCATGGCGCTCGAGGTGAAGGCCAAGGGCGACCTCGAGGTGGACGCTCACCACACGGTGGAGGACGTGGGGATCGCGCTCGGGCAGGCGCTCGGGCAGGCGCTCTCGGACAAGGCTGGCCTGGCGCGCTATGGCCACGCGGTGGTGCCGCTCGACGAGGCGCTGGTAGAGGCCGTCGTCGACCTCTCCGGACGCCCGCACCTCACCTGGAACGCGGACCTGCCCTCGGGTAAGAAGTTCATCGGCACCTACGACGTCGATCTGACGCGCGACTTCTTCCAGGCCATGGTGAACCACGCCGCCTTCTGCTTGCACGTGAACGTCCGGTACGGGCGCAACATGCACCACATCGTGGAAGCCATCTTCAAGGCCTCGGCGCGCGCCCTCCGCGCCGCGACGACCGTGGTGGGCGGCGGGGTACCCTCCACGAAGGGAATGTTGTGATGACGTGGGTATCGCAGGGCCAGCCGGAAGAGGCTGGCCCGGAGCGAGGGGGGGGCTTTGGGGACCTCATCTCCCCAGTCTGGAGCACGTTGTGATCGCGCTCGTCGACTACGGGGCCGGGAACTTGCGGTCGGTCGAGAACGCGCTGCGCGCCGTGGGCGCCGACGTCCGGCTCACCCACGATCCCGAGGCGGTGCGGCGCGCCGAGCAGATCGTGGTGCCAGGGCAGGGCTCGATGAAGGCGTGCGCCGACGCGATGCGGGCCTCGGGATGCGCCGCGGCGCTCGTCGACGCCATCCGCCGCGGCGCGCGGGTGCTCGGGATCTGCGTCGGCCTGCAGATGCTCTTCGAGAGGGGAGAGGAACACGGCGGCGCGGAGGGGCTCGGCCTCATACCCGGGACGATCGCGAAGCTCCCGACCACGGTGAAGCTGCCGCACATCGGGTGGAGCCCCGTCCGCGCCACCCCCGCCTGCCACCCGCTCTTCCGCCCGCTGGACGGCCAGTACGTGTACTTCGCGCACTCCTTCGCGGCGCCCGCGGACGCGCGGGGGGCGGCCCTCCTCGCCGAGCACGGGCGGCCTTACTGCGCGGCGCTCGCCGACGGCAATGTCTTCGCGGTGCAATTCCACCCCGAGAAGAGCCAGAAGGTGGGCTTGGCGTTTCTGGAACGGTTCCTGAGAGTCTGAGCGACGCCGAGGCGGGGGACGAGCCCCCGCGCTACGGAATTGGCACCCCGATCATCGCATCAACCCGACTGGAACTCGCCCCCATGCTGGTCATCCCCGCCATCGATCTCATGGACGGAAAGGTCGTCCGCCTCAGGAAGGGCGACTTCGCCACCCAGACCGTCTATTCCGCCGATCCGGCGGAGGTGGCCGCGCGGTTCCGGGACGCGGGCGC
>JBGQLS010000151.1:0-12968 GCA_041500205.1 Anaeromyxobacteraceae bacterium
AGGTCTTCCTGACCGAAGCCCTCCAGTACTTCGGTGGCGTCGCCACGCGCGCCAAGATCGATTACGTGGCGCGCCACGTAATCGATCTTGGCGCGCGTGGCGACGCCACCGAAGTACTGGAGGGCTTCGGTCAGGAAGACCTTGCACTCGAAGCGGGTGAAGCGGGCGTAGATCTGGAAGAAGATCATCCGCGAGAAGCACAGGACCAGTGACGCGATCTGGATGGCCTTCTCCACGCCGCCGACGGCGACCCGGTGCGGCGAGGTGTCGTGCTGCATCTCCTCTCCGGGTGCGAAGTCGTAGCGGCCGGCGGGCTCCTTGGGCTCGGGCCGATGCCATGACGACGACAGAAGGCTGTGAGCGCCTGGTAGGAGAGCTCGGCGCCCTGCTTCGTGATCTCCTCGTGGACACGGATGAGGTTGCCCTTGCAGCTGGCGTACTGCGCGAGGATCTCGTCGCGCCACGGCTCGGCCAACTCGGGGCGTTCCAGGTGGGGCACCTCGGCGCTGCCGCTCTCGAGGACGTCGTCCACCGCGTCGCGCGAGACGCCGAGGGCATCCGCGATGCTGCGGACGCTCGCGCCCTTCTTGTGCAGCTCAAGGATGGCCGTGCGCTGGCTCTGGTCGAGCATCTCGCACATCCTTGTCGAACAGCTCGAAGAGGCAGTCGGTGTCGGCGTGGGCCTGGGCGACGCAGCGAGCGATCTCGTCACGCTCGGGCGGCAAGACGCGACTCCGCAGGCCTTGGCGCAGTCGCATGCACGCGCGGCGGCTGATGGCTCCCAGGGCTCCCAAGTCGGAGAGGAGCACCTGCGCCGGCGGCTTCTCGTCCTTCTGCGCGCGCTGCGCTTCCTCCTGGGCCCGCAGGAAGAGCCAAGGATCCGAGAGCAAGAGCTCGCGGGACTTGGTGTTGCCGGAGAGCCAGGCGGCGTAGAGCGCCCCAATCTGCCGGCTGCTCGGCTTCCTCTTCCCGAGCGAGGCCACCAGCTGAAGGCAGGCCTTCCGATTGTCGCGCGACAAAGGCACCAGGTACGTCATCGCCGCGTGGGGAACGAGCTCCCCCTGCCGGACGCGCTCCTGGATCGGCTCGGGTAGCTCCTTCACCAGCGCGAGCCGGCGACACACCCAGCTCACGCTCTTGTCGAAGCGGCGCGCCATCTCCTCCTGCGACAGGCCAAAGCGTGCCTCCAGATCGCGCAAGAGCCAGCCCTGCTCGAGGGGACCGTCGCCGTCGCCGACACGCATCAGCCGTTCGAGCACCAGCGCGTCGGCTTCGCCCAAGTCCCACGCGGTTGCCAGCACCGTGTCCGACTTGAGCTGCTTGAGGGCGCGCACCCGCTTGTAGCCGTCGACCACCACGTGGGGCCCAGCGCCGACCACCACGATCGGCATTGCTGTCCGTGCTGGGCGAGCGAAGCCAAGAGCCGCTTCTCGCGCTCTGGCGCGCGTCGGCGCAAAGGCTCGTAACGCAGGTCCAGCTGGTGAAATTCAAGCATCACGGGCATTCACCGTCTCGACCCTGCCTTCACGCCGGGACAACCTGGTCATCCTCAGCCCACCGGGCCTTCCCCGCGCGTGTGTGCGGTCCCCGAAGATGCCGCCCTCGAGCAGCGACGAGCGCGGCCCGCCCCTCGCACCACGCAGCCCTCCCGGCCGCACCGGGCGCAACGTCCAGTCGCTGGCTGCTCCGAGATGCTCGCCGCGTCGAGAGCGCGTGCAGCGACGGCGGCGGGTGGAGCGAGCCGGACTCCATGGACCTCTGCGGGAGTCGCATCCTCACCTCCGCCACCGCGGGCTGAAGCTGCACCGTCGCTGCCTGTCGGGGCATCGCGCACCTCCTCGTGGCGGAGGAGATGTGCTCCTTCTCGGCCCGTCGCGGGAGACTGATCCCCCACGCGCTCCCTGCGGCGGGCACGTCGCTGCCACTGGGCCGCACGGTGTTCCTCGCGTCCTTTCGCGGACCTACGGTAGCGCCGCCGTGCAGCGCGAACGCTCTTCTGTCGGGCTCCCTCCGCGCAGATCTCGCTGCAGTAGCGGCAGCCCCAGCGCTCGCACCGGCGGCACAGCTCGAAGCGGATCCCGCAGCGCGGGCAGCGTCGGCGTCGGAGCTCCACTCCCTCGGGCGGGTGGGAACTCGACAGCGGCCCCGAGCTTGCGCATCATCTCGGCCGAGACAACGCGGCTCCACTCCGCTGGGCGATCCGGTGGCCGCCGGGTCGCCCGTCTCACTCGCCCAGCGCCGAAGCGTCCGCCCTCCCGGCTGCCCACGCCACTTTTCCGCCTACGCCACCGCCCTCATCCCGCCGGGGTCTGGCGCAGGTGAAGGTGGCCGGTTTCTGCCGAGCACACCCCGGCCGTTCTTCGAGAGCGCTTCAGGGCCGAACAGGTACCAGCGGCCGAGCTGGGTCACGAGCGCGGCGTTCTCACGGGCGCAGAGGCCCGCGTCGCCCGTGACGATGCGGAAGTGCCCGCCCAGCTCGTCGCAGATCCTGGGGAGCAGCTCGCGGAAGGCGGTCGCCTCGCCCTCCTTGGAGCCGATGGTCTGCTGCCCGACGCAGGGGCAGACCGACGACGAGGTCAGCGCGGTGCGCAGCGCGCCGAAGGTCTGCAGGGATGAGCCGTCGGCGTCGTAGGACGACTGCCGGGCCCCCTCCACCTTCTCTCCGTCGGCGCGGGACCACGTCCCCTTGCCGTCGAAGCTCATCACGCCGAGCTTGAGGCGGTCGTTCTTCACCACCTTGCTGGCGATGAGCCCCTTCACCTGCGCGAAGACCGATGCCTCGAAGCCGGCGGCGGACTGCTCGGCCAGGAGGCGGTACAGGGTGGTGTCGCAAGGGGTCCCATGCCCGAGGCCCAGGGCGCGCCGCGTCCCCAGGCCAAGGTCGGTGAAGAAGTCCTCCGCCCGCCGCAGGCTGAAGTGTCCGACGGCGAAGGCGGCCGCCAGACCGCCCAGAAGGCCCTGATGGTCGTGGACCACCCAGGAACTCTCGCGAGGGTCATCGACCTCGGCGTCCCAGGGGATGTCGGCGTGCCGTAGCGCACGCCGGGCTTGTGCTTCGGTGATCGACATGATCTCCTGCTCCTCGGCCTGACTCTTCCTTTGTGCGAGTGGGGCCGTCTTGGGGGGTGGGGCCCGCATAGCTCCACCCCTCTTCCTCTGTGCGCGAGGCGATGATCGTCGGGGTCGATCCCGGTGTCGATCTTCCGATCAGGAATCGGTGCCCGGGGCCACCGCCGAGCCGCTCGCGCCGCGAACCCGGGCTACCGGATCGGCGTCAGCAGGATCGCCATGCGGCGCAGCGGCGGGAAAGCTCTCGCGGCCGCCAGCGGGAATCCGGTCTGGCCCGCCCCGGCGGTGGATGACGAGCTTCAGCGTCTTCCGCGGCTCCAGCGCGCCCTCGACGCCGGGGAGGTCGTACGTCTCGGTGCCATCGAGGCCGAGCGCCTGGGCGGAGGCGTCGCCGGGTCGCGAGGGGGCTCGACACCCGTTCCAAAGTGGCGTTCACCCTACCGGACTGCACCAGTCCGGGTTACGGGATGAACGTTATCGGACGCGATCCGCAGCTTGGACTTCCTACACGCCACTGGCGATCGGATGGCACGGCGTCCCTCCGCCTCGGCGAGCAGGTCGCGATCGACATCCTCCGCTGCTACGCGAACGTGTACGCCGAGATGTTCTAGAACGACGTGGTATTCCGCTTCAACATGCTCAGCGGCGCCGGGATCGCGATCAAGGCGGACGGCAGCCTGATGTGAACCTGGCGCGACGCGCTGGTGCGCGCTGTCGGCCCAGCGCGGGGTTGGGGACCGTCCGGTCCCCTCGGCGCCGGCCGCCTCGGCTGTCACGGCGGGTGCTTGCGCCCGATCATCGCGCCACTCCGGCACCCACGCGGGCTGCGCGCGACGCGTGGAGTCCCTTCGCTACAGGCGGCGCGCGGAGGCCCAATCCTGCGCGCGCAGCGCGATGAACGCGCGTCCCAGGTGCAGCCGCCGCATCGGCGCTCTCCAGCCGGAAGGCGGTGATCATCTCGGCGAGCCCGCGGGCCTGGCTGGCCAGCTCGGCCGCCACCGACGACGATTGCTCCGAGTTGGCCGCGTTCTGCTGGGTCACCTTGTCCATCTCGCCGACGGCCCTGTTGACCTGGTCGATGCCCACCGACTGCTCCTTCGAGGTGGCGGCGATCTCGGCCACGATCTCGGTCACCTTGGAGATGCCCGCGACGATCTCGGCGAGCTTCTCGTCCAGCTGCTTCGCCGTGACCTCGCCCTCTCCAGCCTCCTTCACCGAGCGGCGGATGAGCGCCTCCGTCTTGCTCGCCGCCTCCTTCGAGCGCAGCGCCAGCGATCGGACCTCCTCGGCCACCACCGCGAAACCGCGGCCGGCCTCGCCTGCCCGGGCGGCTTCGACTGCCGCGTTGAGCGCGAGGAGGTTCGTCTGGAATGCGATCTCGTTGATGTCCTTGATGATCTGGGAGGTGCCCTCCGCCGCGGTCTTGATCTTGGCCATGGCCCCCGTCATCTGCTGGATGGCCGCCGCGCCGTCGGTCGCCGCTCTGCTCGCCCTCTGGGCGAGCGCGCTCGCGTTCTGCGCGTTGTCGGCGGACTGCTTCGTCATGGCCGCCATCGACTCCAGGCTGGAGGTGGTCTCGGCGAGCGCGCTGGCCTGCTCCGAAGCGCCGCTGGCCACCGCCTGCGAGGAAGACGCGATCTCGCCCGCCGCGCTCGACACCTGCTCCACCGTTCTGGCCACCTGCGCCATCGACGCGTGCAGAGCCTCCGCGGTCTGGTTCACCGCGTCCTTCACCTTCGCGTGGTCGCCGCTGTAGCTGCCCGTGACGCGCGCGCAGAGGTCGCGGTCGGCGAGCTTCTCGAGCACCACAGCGGCCTCGCCGATGGGCGCCACCACCGCGTCGAGCGCGCGGTTCACGCCGTCGACGATCTTGCGGAAGTCGCCCTGGTGCTTGGACGGATCGGCACGCGTGGCCAGCGCGCCAGCCACGGCAGCGCTCGCCAGCATGTCCGAGTCAGCGACGAGCGCGTTCACCGCGCCGATGCACTGGTTCAGGTTCTCCCGGAGCTGCTCGAACTCGCCCCGGTAGCTCTCGGTGATGGCGGGTGGGATGTCGCCGCGGGAGATCCGCTCCACGCACTGGGCGGCCACCAGGATGGGCGCGATGAAGGTGTCGAGGGCGCCGTTCATGGCCTCCACGATGGGCTGGAGCTCAGGCCCGACGGCGGTGGCATCGCAGCGGACGTCCACGCGGCCCTCCGCAACGGCCTCCGTGAGCCGCTGCGACTCGTCCGCCAGCACCTGCAGCTGACGCGCGATGCGGCGGGGGATGAGGACCCCGGCCGCGGCCACCGCAGCTGCCGCGGCGACCGCCGCGACGAGCACCGCGCAGCTCGCGGACCAGTCGAGACCGGCGGACCGGAGCGCCCGGCAGGCGACCAGCCCCACCCCGAACACGGCAGCGACCGCGATGCCGGTGTGGACGAAGAGCTGCGTTGCGATCTTGCAGTTCTGGAGTCGAGCGAGCACGGACCTCTCCTTGGCCTCAACCATCACCTGGCCCTCATGAGAACGGCGGCGGCGATCTGCGAAAGCGGCAGGACCTCGCAGGCGGCGCCGGCCGCGATGGCCTCCTTGGGCATGCCGAAGACCACGCAGCTGTCTTCGTCCTGGGCGACCGTGTGGGCGCCGGCCTCGCGCATCTCGAGGAGCCCGCGGGCGCCGTCGTCGCCCATGCCGGTCAGGATCACGCCGACCGCGTTGGGCCCCGCGGCCTGGGCCGCCGACCGGAAGAGCACGTCCACGCTGGGTCGATGCCGGGAGACGGGGGGACCGTCGAGGATCTCGGCCACGTAGTGGGCGCCGCTGCGGCGAACGGCCAGGTGGTGGTTGCCGGGAGCGACCAGGGCCCGGCCCGAGCAGACGCGGTCGCCCGTCTCGGCCTCCTTCACCTCGATGCGGCACAGCCCGTTGAGGCGGCGGGCGAAGGCGCCGGTGAAGATCTCGGGCATGTGCTGGACGATGGCGATACCGGGGGCGTCGGGCGGCATCTGCTCCAGGAACGCGCGCAGGGCTTCCGTGCCTCCCGTCGACGCTCCGATGGCCACCACCCTGCTGGTGGTAGTGGCGAGGGGCACCGGCCGACATGGCGGGAGCACGGCGCTCGCGTCGCGGCGCGGTTCGGGCGGAGGGGCGCGGCGGCGCACGCGCGCCTGGGCCGCGCCGCGCGTCGCCTCGACGAGCTGTGCGGCCGAATCGTGAAGGAAGCCCTTCACCCCGAGCGCTGGCTTCGCGACGATGCCCACCGCCCCGCGCTCCAGGGCCTGCAGCGCGACCTCCGTGCCTGCCCCCGCCAGGCTCGAGCAGATGAGCGATGGGACAGGGTCTTCCTGGGCCATGAGCCAGCGCAGGAAGGTGAGGCCGTCCATGCGCGGCATCTCGATGTCCAGGACCAGCGCGTCGGGCCGGCACCGGCGGATCTTCTCGATGGCGATGATGGGGTCCGCCGCCACCTCGACCTGCATGCCGGCCGCGGAGAGGATCTGGGTGAGCGCCTGGCGCACCACCGCCGAGTCGTCCACGACCAGGATCCGGGGGCCTGCCTCCGTCACGGGCTTGCCGAGCGGCATCATGCCCTCGCTCCCTTGAAGCCCGAGGGCTGACCCGCGCCGTGGCAGTACGCGGTCGGGAAGATGCTTCGCACCGGGAGCGACGTGCCGGAGAGGCTCTCCGCGTGCCCGAGGAACAGGTAGCCCTCGGGAGCGACGTGCCCGAGCAACCGCCTCACCACCTGCTCCTTGGTGGGAGCGTCGAAGTAGATGAGGACGTTGCGGCAGAAGACCGCGTCGAACGCGCCGAACGGCGGGTACGACGCGTCGTTGAGGTTCTGGCGGGCGAACCGGACGAGGGACCGGATCTCCGGGCCGGCCTTCATCATCCCCTCTGAAGGCCCGGCGCCGCGCAGCATGAATGCCCGGAGGTCGGCGTCCGGGATCTCGCGAGACTTCTCGAGCGGCCACACCGCCTGCCGCGCCCGATCGAGCACCCGCGTCGAGAGATCGGTCGCCAGGATCTCCAGATCCCACCCGGAACCGGCCGGGAAGGCGCGCAGGAGCGCCATGGCGATCGAGTAGGGCTCCTCGCCGGTGGAGCAGGCGGCGCTCCAGACGCGAACGCGACGTGGGCGACGTCCCTGCGCCGCCTCGGCTTGCCAGCGCGGGAAGACCTCACCGGCCAGGAACTCGAAGTGGCGCGGCTCGCGGAAGAAGTGCGTCTCGTTGGTGGTCACGTGGTCGAGCATGCGCACGCGCTCGACGGCGTCCGCCTCGACGCGCTGGTAGTACTCGCCGAAGGAGGAGAGCCCAAGCTCGCGCAGGCGCCGCGCGAGCCTTCCCGCGAGCAGCACGCGCTTCATGGGGGCGAGCCAGATGCCCGCCTCGCGGTGGATGAGCGCCTGGAAGCGGGCGAAGTCACGGTCGCCCACCAGACGCTCCACCGAGCCGGCCGGCCCTTCACCTTGCGAGCATCCTGCGGTCATGTGGCTGCCGCTGGGGCAGAGGGCCCCCGGACGGCCGCGTGCAGGGCGGGTGCGGGGGCTCCGGCGGCCTCTCCCGCCGTGAGTTGAGCTCCCACCTCCATCTCGCCGGCCGAGACCACCCGGTCGAGGTCGAGCAGGAGCACGAACTCCTTGCCCGCCTTGCCCATGCCTACCAGGTAGTCGACGCGCACCCGCGTGCCGAAGGACGGCGGGGGCTCCACGTCTTGCGGCCCGAGCTCGAGCACCTCGCGCACGACGTCCACCACGAGACCGAGGACGGTGCGCTCGCCCTCCAGGGCCGCCTCCACGATGACGATGCAGGTGCGCTTCGTGACCGGAGTCCCGGGGAGGCCGAACTTCACCGCCAGATCGACCACCGGCACCACCGCGCCGCGCAGGTTGATGACGCCGCGGATCGAGCGCGGCACCGACGGCACCGGCGTCACCGCCTCGTACTGGAGGATCTCCTTCACCTGGAGGATCGCGACCGCGTAGTCGTTGCCGGCCAGCGTGAAGGAGAGGTATTGCCGGCGCTCCGCCGCTTCGTTGGCGCTCATGGCTATGTGACCTAGAATCGCTTGAAGTTGTGGTCCGCGTGGTCGGCGATCCCGTTGGCCTTCGTGGGCGGAAAGGCGGCCGGGTGCGGGAGCTTTTGCGCCGCCGCCCATGACTGTGCCGGCGCCGGCGCGGTGGGGTGCGCCTGCCGGTGCGCCCCCGAAGCCTCCGCATGCAGGGCGGACGTCTGCTGCCGTGCCTGGTCATGGTCGCCGGCCAGCCGGAAGATGGCCATGAGCTGCTGCAGCGACCCGGCCTGTGCGTTCATCTCCTCGGCCGTGGAGGCGAGCTCCTCGGACGCCGCGGCGTTGCGCTGCGTGACCTGGTCCACGTTCGCCATCGCCTTGTTGATCTGGGCGACGCCCCCCGACTGCTCCTGGCTGGCCGCGGCGACCTCCTGCACCAGGTCGGCCGTCTTCCTGATGGCCGGGACCAACGCGAGCAGGAGCTGCCCCGACCGCTCCGCAATCTTCACCGAGTGTGATGCGAGGTTGCTGATCTCGCCCGCCGCCTTCTGACTGCGCTCCGCCAGCTTGCGCACCTCGGTCGCCACGACCGCGAAGCCCTTGCCGTGCTCTCCGGCGCGCGCCGCCTCGATGGCGGCGTTCAGGGCGAGCAGGTTCGTCTGATAGGCGATCTCCTCGATGATGGAGATCCTCTCGGCGATGTCCTTCATCGCCTGGACGGTTTCGGTCACCGAACTCCCGCTCTGTTCCGCGTCCTTGGCGCCCCCGGTGGCCATCTGCTCGGTCTGTCGGGCGTTCTCGGCGTTCTGGGTGATGGAGGCGCTCATCTGCTCGAGCGAGGCGGTCGTCTCCTCCACCGACGCGGCCTGCTCGCTCGTGCCCTGGGAGAGGTTCTGGGACGTGGACGACACCTGCTCCGCGGCGGAGGAGAGGGCGTCGGCGCCGCTCCTCACCTCGCCGATGACCTGGGACAGCTTCTCGCTCATGTTCGTCATCGCCAGCAACGCGCCCGTGTTCACCTTGCGCCCGGAATCCACTCGCCAGGCGAGGTCGCCCTGGGCGATGCGTTCGGCGATCTCGGCGATCTGGGACGGCTCGCCGCCGAGCTGCCTCATGATGCTCCGCCAGAAGAGGAAGCCCGCGGCCGCGGCCAGGACCGCGATGACGCTCGTGAGAGCGACGGCGGCCGTCTCCGCGCCGTGGAGCCGCGCCTCCAGGGTCGCCTTCGCCTCCTGCTCCTTGGCGCGGAGCATCTCCTTCATGTGCTGCAGGTGCTCGCGCACCGACGCCAGGGCGGGGATGGTCTGCTCGTTGAAGACCCGGCGCGCCTCGTCGCCGCGGCCCGCCGCATGGGCAGCGATGATGTGGCGCGCGGACTGGTGAAGGGCGCGGTGCGGCTCGTCGATGGCCCGGAGCACCGCGGCCTGCTCTTCCGAGCCGGGCGTGAACGTGGCCATCCACTTGCCGAGCGCGCAGGTGGTCGGGTCCAGGTTGCCCTTGAAGGGCTCGCCGCGCACGAGCAGGCCCGAGGAGAGCCCGTCGACCCAGGTGAGGTGGTCGACGATGCGGCTAGTCATGTTCCCGTTCAACTCGCGCGCCTGCTCATGGTGTCCCGCGGCCTCTCGGGCGCCCGTGGCTGCGTGCAGGAAGCTGAGCCCGAGGGCGAGGACGAGGCCGAGCAGGAGGGAAATGCCGCACAGGATCTTCTTGCCGATGGTCATGACGGTCCTCACGAAGAGTGGTTGACGTTTGGTCACGCGCACGCTGGCGCGAGCCGGAGCGCGTCCCGCAGCAGGCCCGGCACATCCACGATGAGCGCCACGCGCCCGTCGCCCAGGATGGCCGAACCCGAGACGCCGCGGATGCCCTGGAACATGCGCCCGAGCGGCTTGATCACGGTCTGGCTCTCCCCGAGCAACGCGTCGACGGCCAGGCCAACGCTCGCGCCGGCGTACTGGACCACGACCACGTTCTCGCGCTCGGGGATGGTTCCGGCGAGCCCGAACTGCTCGCGGAGCCTGAGGAAGGGGAGCGGCTTCCCGCGTACTTCGAGCACGCCGCAGCGGCCGCGCTCGGCGCCCTTGGGCAGTTCCATGCACTCCTCGACGGTGTCGAGCGGCAGGATGTACACGACGCCGCAGACGCTCACCCGGAACCCCTGGATGATCGCGAGCGTGAGCGGGAAGCGGAGCGTGATGGTGGTGCCGCGGCCCGGCTCGCTCGCCACCGTCACCGAGCCGCGCAGCGCCTCCACGTTGCGGCGGACGACGTCCATCCCCACGCCGCGGCCGGAGACGTCCGTGACCTGCTCGCTCGTGCTGAAGCCGGGCTCGAAGATGAGCCCGAAGATCTCCTCGTCCGCGGGCTGCGCGCCCTCCGCGAGGAGCCCCTTCTCGATCGCGCGGCGCAGGATGCGCTCGCGGTCGAGGCCGCCCCCGTCGTCGGCGACCTGGATCACGACCCGCCCGGCCTCGTGGAAGGCACGCAAGGAGAGCGCGCCGCAGGCGCCCTTTCCGTGCGCGACCCGTTCCTCCGGAGGCTCGATGCCGTGGTCGACGGCGTTGCGGATCATGTGCGTCAGGGGATCGCGAATGTGCTCGACCACCGCCGTGTCCACCTCGACGTCCTCGCCCTCCAGGGTGAGCCGCACCAGCTTGCGCTCGGCCGCGGCGAGGTCGCGCACCGTCCGATGGTGCTGCTGGAACGACGGGCCGAGCGGCACCATGCGCGCCTTCATGACGAGGTCCTGCAGGTCCAGGTAGAGGCGGTCCGCTTCCCGGTGGGCCTCCAGGATGTCGTCCACGGTGAGCGTGGTGCGCCGCTCCAGCATGTCGGTGAGACGCCCGCGCGAGATGGCGATCTCTCCGGAGAGGTTCAGCATGCGATCGAGCTTGTTGACATCGACGCGCAGCGTGCGGGCCGTGGTCACGGCCGCCGCGGTGACGGCGCTCGACGTCGCGGCGGAGGGGGCCGGGCCGGGCGCAGCCGGCTCCGCGTCGCCACCCGCGGCGCGCTCCGCCCGGCGCAGCTCCTCGTCATACGCCTCGAGCGCGGGGACGTCGGCGGGGTTGGCGGCGGCGGACGCCGCGATGGTCGAGCGGAGCAGGTCGACTCCGCGGAGCAGCGTCGTGACGAGCCCTGCTTCGGCGCGGAGCGTCTTGGCCCGGAGGCGTTCCAGCAGGCCCTCCAGGTGGTGCGAGAGGTCGCGGACGGCGTCGAAGGCGACGAGCGACGACGAGCCCTTGAGCGTGTGCGCCGCGCGGAAGAGCGAGTGCAGCGTCTCCTCGTCGTCAGGCCTCGCCTCGAGCGCGAGCAGCTGCTGCTCCATCGCGGCGAGCACCTCGGCGGATTCGACCACGAACGCCTCCACGAGCGCCTCGCGGTCGATCTCGAACTCGCTCGAGAGCTCCTCGTTCTCGCTCACGGCGAGGCCCTGCGAACAGGGGGGGCCTCGTGGTGGCCGCATCCTCGCGAGGAGGTGAGACGGAGGGCGGTCGCCGCGTGCCTCGCAAGGAGCTCCAGGACGTTCCGGTCGACGTCGCCGAAGACCGGCTTGTGTGGCAGCATTCGCCAGATGGCGAGGACGCCTGAGACCTGTTCGCCGATTGGCAGCGGCACGCAGGCGGTAAGGTCCGGAAACTCGGGCGGCGCCGCGCCGTCCCCCACGACCCAGCCCTTCCCTTCGGCCGCGGCGCGGCCGACGGGGCCTTCGCCCCAAGCCACGCGGCCCAGCCGCTTGTCCTCCACGCCGAACGACTGGGTTGGCGTCAGCCAGAGCCCGTCCTCCGATGGCTCGAAGATCGCCAGCTCCTCCGAGCCGATCACGTTGATGACCACGTCCTGGATCCCCACCAGCACCTCGCGGTGCTCGAGCGTGCCGTGGAGCCTCTCCATCACGACGCACTGGTTGCCCAGGTCAGCGATCCGCTGCTCCAGGGAGGCGTAGTCGTCACGCACGCGGCAGTGCTCGCGCTCGAGGTGCGCGAGCCGCTCGCGGAGCCGATCCACCTCGACACGGCACTCCGTCAACTCTTGGTGCGAGGTAGCGAGCTCGCCGCCGAGCTGGGCGCGCAACGAGTCGACGAGCTCGCGCGGACCGCGGTCGTCTGGGGGATTCCGTCCAGGACTGGTTCCGGAACGGCACGAAGGATGTTGGGGCATTGACGAAGTCCTCAGGCGCCGAGATAGCCCCGCACCTTCGACAGGAGCTCGCCGCCGTTGATGGGCTTCGTGATGTAGTCGTTGCACCCCGACTCGTAGCCGCTCTTGACGCTCTGCTCCTCACCGCGCGTGGTGACGAGGATGACCGGAATCTTCGCGGTGCTGCCCTGCGAGCGCAGGCGCTTGCACGCCTCGAAGCCCGTCATGCGCGGCATCATGACGTCCATGAGGATGAGGTCAGGCTTCTCGGTCGCGGCCTTCTCGACCCCCTCCTGCCCGTCCTTGGCGGTGACGAGGTCGTAAGGGCTCTTCGCCAGGATCATCTTCTCCATGAGGATGACCGTGCTCGAATCATCGACGAGGAGGATCTTCTTTCTTCCCATGGGGCGCTCCCTTGTCTCGAAGTCCCCGGCCTCCTTTGCAATCGACGATCCGACCCGAGGCCACGCGCCGCACCGCGAGTCCCTTCGCCTGGCGTGTGCTCGCCGCTCCATGAGACCGGGCCTGGGTCCGTCGCGACCGCCGCGGCACGCCCTGGCGCCGCGATGGTTTGCGTCGCTTCGGCGAGGGATGGTGCTGGCGAAACCCATCCCCGGCCAGGAACGTGGCCCGCGCGTGAGACTCCGGTCCGAACCCGGAGTCGCCTGCGCCCCAAGGGTCCATCCGCCGGGACCGGCAGCCCAAGGCGCCTGAACGCCGGCGGCGCGGTAAGGACTGGGGCGACCGGCCTACTTCACCTG
>JBGQLS010000152.1:0-12721 GCA_041500205.1 Anaeromyxobacteraceae bacterium
CCGGTGCTCGCTCGCGCAGCCAAGCGAAGGTGATGGATCGACTCGGTCGGCTTGTTGTTGCCGATCGGCGCGACCGTCAGGTGCGGCGGCCGGGGTGGGCAGGTCCGACGCGCGCAGGGGCGGGGTCTGGCCACGCTCGCGCTTCGGGGCGCTTGCACGCGCCATGACAGCGCGGAGCGCTGGCATGTGCCGGCGCGTGCGGCGCTCGATCGAACGCGCGGCACCGCACACAAGCCAGGGACGGCGAGGGGCCCCGCTCCGAGCACGGAAGCGACCTGTCCGCCCTTGGCCGAATTCGTCAACAGGGGGAGCCGATCAGCTCTCTCCGAACACTCTCCGGAAGATCGTGTCCACGTGCTTGAAGTGGTACTCGAGCGCGAAGCACGCGTCGACCTCTGCCTCCGAGAGGGCGCGCCTCACGTCCGGGTCGCGCTTGAGCGCGGTGCGGAAGTCCACGCGCTCCTCCCATACCTTCATCGCATTCCGCTGGACGTGGACGTACGCCTCCTGGCGCGCAACGCCCTTGTCCACCAGCGCGAGCAGCACGCGCTGGGCCTCGTGCAATCCACCGGTGAGCTCGAGGTTTTCACGCATGCGCTCGGGGTAGACGCGCAGGCCATCGATCATGTTCGCGAATCGGTGGAGACCGAAGTCGAGCGCGAGCGTGGCGTCCGGACCGATCACGCGCTCCACGGATGAGTGGCTGATGTCACGCTCGTGCCAGAGCGCCACATCCTCCAGGGCCGCCACCGCATAGGATCGGACGAGGCGGGAGAGGCCGGTCAGGTTCTCCGAGAGGATCGGGTTGCGCTTGTGCGGCATGGCGGACGAGCCCTTCTGGCCGGCTGTGAAGGGCTCCTCGGCCTCGCGCACCTCCGTGCGCTGCAGGTGACGGATCTCCGTCGCCTGCTGCTCGAGCGTGCTGGCCGCGATGGCGAACGCGCAGAAGACCTCGGCGTGACGATCCCTGTTCACGATTTGTGTAGCAGCCGCCTCCGCTCCGGCGAGGCCCAGCTTCTCCATCACGAAGGCCTCCACCCGCGGGTCGACGTTCGCGAACGTGCCCACCGCGCCCGAGATCTTCCCCACCGCCGCGGTGAGACCTGCGCGCGCGATGGCCTCACGGCGGCGGCCCCAGGCGTCGTACCATCCCGCGAGCTTGATGCCGAAGGTGATGGGCTCGGCATGGATCCCGTGGCTGCGGCCGATCATGGGCGTCGTCTTGTGCTCGAAGGCACGCTTCTTCAGCGCCGCCCGGACGCGGTCGATGCCCGCCACGAGGAGAGCCGTCGCCTCCTTGAGTTGCACCGCAAGCGTGGTGTCGAGGACGTCCGAGGAGGTCATTCCCTTGTGGAGGTGGCGCGCCGCTATCCCACCCTTCTCCTCGAGGAAGGTGAGGAACGCGATCACGTCGTGCTTGGTGGTTCGCTCGATCTCCTCGACGCGCGCCACGTCGGCCGCGGTGAACTCGAACGCGCCGAAGACCCTCTCCAGCTGCCGGTGGTCCTCGGGCGGAACCTGTCCCAGGCTCACCATCGCTTCGCAAGCGGCCAGCTCGACGTCGAGCCAGATGCGGAAGCGCCGCTCGGGGGACCAGATGCGGGACATCTCGGGGCGGGTGTAACGAGGGATCATGGTGGATTGCTCCGTTCGGCAGGACGGAGATTGGCCCCGTCAGCCGCTTTGGGCGAGGGACAGGCCCCCGCGCTACGAAAACCGTACACGAGCAGGATCCGTTTACTGTCCCGTCGACCCGAATCCGTTGCTTCCCCTATCGGTCTCGGACAGCTCCTGCACCACGTCCACCTCTACCCTCGTCACCGGCGCGATGACGAGCTGCGCGATGCGGTCGCCCCGCCTCACCTCGAACGGATGCTCACCGAGGTTGACGAGGACGACACACACCTCACCTCGGTAGTCCTGATCGATCGTGCCGGGCGCGTTGACCATGCCGATTCCGTGCTTCACTGCCAGCCCGGAGCGGGGACGCACCTGTCCCTCGTTCCCCGGCGGCAGCTCGACCGCGAGTCCAGTCGGGACGAGGCGGCGTTCTCCGGGGGCTAGCGTGCAGGCCTCGTCCGCGCGAAGGTCGAGTCCCGCCGAGCCCTGGGTCTGGTAGCTCGGGACGTCGAGCGGCGGACCGCGCCGCCCAACGCGCCGGATCTTCAGGACTGGCGCGACGCCGGAGTGCATCTCACGACCCCCGGCCATCGCGAGGCGCGCGAGGCCGAGCACCGAGCGGGGCAAACGACAACCCAACACCGCCGGCGTGCCTCAGGGCACGTCGAGCAGTGGAGGGAGGAGTCTGCTGCCACCCGAATACCGGCATCACGCGCCGCACCAGGCAGTGAGGTTGCGAGATGGCTATGCCTGCGGCGCGCCCTCGCCTCCGGCCTTCTTGGCGGCCTCGGCGAGCGCCTCCTTGCGGCTGAGGCGGACCTTGCCGCTGCGATCGACGGAGATGACCTTCACGAGCACCTCCTCGCCCTCGGAGAGGACGTCGGTGACGTTCTTCACGCGCTTGTCGGAGAGCTCGGAGATGTGGATGAGGCCGTCCGTGCCGGGGAAGATCTCCACGAACGCGCCGAACTCGGCGATCTTGCGCACCGTGCCGAGGTAGGTCTTCCCCACCTCCGCCTCCTGGGTGAGATCCCTGATCCGCTTGATGGCCGCCGCGACCTTCTCCTGATCGGAGCTGGCGATGATGACAGCACCGCTGTCATCGACATTGATCGAGCAGCCCGTCTGGGCGGTGATCTCCTTGATGACCTTGCCTCCCGGCCCGATGACGTCCTTGATGCGCTCCGGACGGATTTTGATGGTGGTCATCCGCGGCGCATAGGCGCTGATCTCGGTCCGCGAGGTCGCGATCGACTTCATCATCTCGGACAGGATGTGCTTGCGGCCTTCTGCCGCCTGGGAGAGCGCGCGCTCCAGGATCTCGCGGGTCACGCCGCCGATCTTGATGTCCATCTGGATCGAGGTGATGCCGGCGCTGGTGCCGCAGACCTTGAAGTCCATGTCGCCGAGGTGATCCTCGTCGCCGAGGATGTCGGACAGGATCGCGATCTTGTCGCCCTCCTTGATGAGACCCATGGCGATTCCGGCGACCGGAGCCTTGATGGGCACCCCTGCGTCCATGAGCGAAAGGCAGCCGCCGCACACCGAAGCCATCGACGACGACCCGTTCGACTCCGTGATCTCGGAGACGACACGGACCGTGTAAGGGAACTTGTCCGCCGAGGGCATCACGTAGCGCAGCGCGCGCTCGGCGAGCACGCCGTGGCCGATCTCGCGCCGGCCCGGGCCGCGCATGGACTTCACCTCGTTCACCGAGGAGGGAGGGAAGTTGTAGTGGAGCATGAACCGCTTGTAGGCCATCCCGGTGAGCTGCTCGACGCGCTGCTCGTCGTCGGCCGTGCCGAGGGTAGCCGCGACGAGCGCCTGCGTCTCGCCGCGCGTGAAGAGCGACGAGCCGTGTACGCGCGGGAGGATGCCCACCTCGCAGGTGATGGTGCGGATGTCCCGCTCGCCGCGTCCGCCGATCCGGCGCTTCTCGTCGGTGATCATGCCCCGCATGTACTCGTACTTCACGTCCTCGTAGTAACCCTTGATCTCCTTCTCGCGGAGTGCGATCGAGGCGAGCCTGGCGGGGTCACCGCCGGCTTCGGCCTTGAGGGCCTCGAGGAGCTCCTTCTTGACCTTGGAGAGGCGGCCGTAGCGAGGGAGCTTCTCGCCGCACGAGTAGGCCTCGCGCACCTTCTCCCAGGTGAGCTGCTTCACCTTGGCGCGCAGATCGGGGTCGTTCTTCGGCTGCTCGAAGGTTCGCTTCCCCTTGACGCCCTTCGCCTCCGCGAGCCGCCTTTGCGCGGCGAGGAGGTCCTTGACGGCCGCCTGGCCGAAGAGGAGCGCGTCGATCATGACCTCCTCTGACACCTCGGCGGCCCCACCCTCGACCATCACGATCGCATCTTCCGAGGCGGCCATGATGACGTCGAGGTCGGCCTCGGCACGCTGCGCCATGGTCGGGTTCGCGATGAGCTTCCCCCCGACGCGGCCCACGCGCACTCCGGCGATCGGGCCGTTGAAGGGCACGTCGGAGACCTGGAGCGCGGTCGAAGCAGCGGTCAGGGCGAGGATGTCAGCGTCGTTCTCCTGATCGAAGGAGATGACGGTCGCGATGATCTGCGTCTCGTTCCCGTAGCCCTCGGGGAAGAGCGGCCGGCAGGAGCGGTCGATGATCCGGGAGGTGAGCGTCTCCTTCTCGGTCTGCTTGCCCTCGCGCCGGAAGTAGTTACCCGGCAGGCGGCCTGCGGCGAACAACTTCTCCTGGTAGTCCACGGTCAGCGGGAAGAAGTCGATGCCTTCCCGCCTCTCCTGGGTCGACACGACGGTCACGAGCACGATCGAGTCGCCCATGCGCACCCACGCCGCGCCGTCCGCCTGCTTCGCGACCCTGCCGGTCTCGAGGAGGATCTCCTTGTCACCGCACCGCACCCGTTCCTGAATGGGATTCATGCTTTCTCTTTCCTCTGCTGGAATGGATGGCCTTTCCGCCGTCGGGTGACGGCGGTCGAGGCCGGGCCGCGTCCGGGGTGCTGCTCACGGGGGCCGAGAGGAGCTTCGGTTCCTGACTCGGCGGCGCCTCACGGAGAGGCCGCCGAGTCGGAAATCGAAGCTCCGTCCGGACGATCCGCCGTCGCGGGTACCGCGCTTCACTGCGGCGGGGGACGATCCCCCGCGGTGGGGATCATGCCCCACCCTCTCTTGTGGAGACGCGAGCACCCCGGTCGGCATCGCCGAGGCGCCTGGTAGCTCCGGTCACTTCCGAATGCCGAGCTGGTCGATCAGCGACTTGTATCGATTCTGATCGACCGTCTTGAGGTAGTCCAGCAGGCGACGGCGCTGCCCGACGAGCTTCAGGAGCCCACGCCGGCTGTGGTGGTCCTTCTTGTGAGTCTTGAAGTGCTCGGTGAGGTACGAGATGCGTTCGCTCAGCAACGCCACCTGCACCTCGGGCGAACCCGTGTCCTTCTCGTGTCGCCGGTACTTCGAGACAAGCTCGGTCTTCTTCTCCTGGACCATCGCCATAGCTTGCTGCTCCTCGCTGGAAATCCGTCACCGCCGCGGGGGCGAAGGCGTGCGCCACGAGCGACCGTAAGACGGCTGAAGCGTGCTTGATAAAGGATTCCTCGTGGTGAGTCAACGGGTCGCACGCAGGACGCGGACCGGCCGCAGCACCCCGTCCCGCCCTTCGCACACCGCCAGGAGCCGTCCGTCAGGGTCGAGCGCACCGCAACGCCCCTCCGGCGCGCCCTGCAGCGAGAGCGTCTTGCCGTGTCCCAGGTCCTGCGCCTGCGCGGTCTCGAGGCGAACAGTCGGCCACCCGCGGAGCGCCTCTTCGATCGGCAGGAGCCGTGCCGAGAGCGCGGCGCGATCAGACCGCGCGAGCCGCTCGGCCTCCTCGAGAGGGATGGCTTCGGCGATGGTGAAAGGGCCAGCCACTGTGCGGCGCAGGCTCGCCAGATGCGCGGGAACGCCGAGATGGGTTCCCAGATCGGCGGCCAGCGTGCGAACGTACGTCCCCTTTCCGCAACGCACCGCGACGCGTGCGCGGACGAGACCGGCCTCGGGCGGCTGGAGCTCCAGGAGTTCCAGCGCATGGACGAGCACCTTGCGCGGTGCGCGTTCAACCTCCTCTCCCGACCGCGCCACCTCGTGCAGCCTGCGGCCACCCACGCGCACAGCCGAGAACATCGGCGGCACCTGGGCGATCTCCCCGAGGAAGCGTCCCAGCGCGACCTGGATCGCGCTGGCGTCGAGGCGGCACGGATCGCCGCGCGCCGTGACCGCTCCCTCGGCATCCTGGGTCGTCGTCGCCGCCCCGAACGCCACCACGGCCTCGTAGGCCTTGTCGCCATCGGCGAGGAATTGCTGCAGCTTCACCCCATCGCCCAGGCAGACGGCGAGCACGCCAGTGGCGAGCGGATCGAGCGTACCGGTGTGGCCCGCCTTCTCGGCCCGCAGGGCGCGCTTCACGCGAGCTACGACATCGAAGGAGGTGGGGCCAGCTGGTTTGTCGACGACGAGGACACCGGAGAGGGTCGGGGTCGTCACCTACTTCCATCCCTCCTTCTCCTTCACTTCCTTGAGCAGCCGTTCGATCTTGTCGCCTTCGGCGACGCTCGCGTCGTACGCGAAGCGGAGGTGGGGCGTGTGGCGCAGCTTGATGCGGTGGGCGACCTCGCGCTGGAGGTACCCGGCAGCGGCCCGCAGCCCGACGAGCGTCGTCTCGCGCGTCGCCTCGTCGCCGTGAATGGAGACGTAGACGGTGACTTCCTTGAGATCGGGCGCCATCTTCGCGCCGGTGATCGTGATGAAGCCGGTGATCCGGGGATCTTTGAGGCCTCGCGCCAGGACCTCCCCCAGCTCCCGCTGAAACTCGTGCGCGACGCGCGTGGGCCGGTCATGGGTCGCCATCGTCGTCCTTCGGTACTTCGAGATGGGGGGCCCGCCCAGAAGCTGCCGCTTCCTCCTCGGCTTCGGCGAGCGTGCGGCCGTGATCGCCGAACCCATCGCCGTAGCTGTCGATGGTGAGGCTGCGGTCGATCACCTGGATCTGCCCTCCGTGGATCGAGGCCACGAAGCCGGCCACCTTGTCGAGTGTCTCGTTCACGAAGGCGTGCTCGTTGCCCACTGCTGCGACACCGACGACACTCCTCTGCCAGAGATCATTGTCGGCCACCTCCGCAATGGAGACGTTGAACTTGGCCTTCACACGGTCGATGGCCGAGCGGAGCAAGTGGCGCTTCGACTTGAGCGAGCCCGGCTCGGGCAGGTAGAGCGTGAGGCGGAGAATTCCGACGAACATGGCGACCTCCCTCTCCCTCTGGGAGGGAGAGGGTCGGGGCGAGGGTCACGCACCATCCCCCGCGGCGCCCCCTCACCCTAGCCCTCTCCCCCTCCGGGGGAGAGGGGACTTCTCGCGGTCACTCCAGCGACTGGCGGATCTCTTCGAGTTCGTAAGCGTCGATGATGTCGCCGGCCTTCACGTCGTTGAACTCGAGGCCGATACCGCACTCGAGAGGCGAAACCACCTCGCGCACGTCGTCCTTGAGGCGTCGCAGTGAAACGATCTTCCCCGAGTACACCACCTTGCGCTCGCGGAGGACCCGAATGTGGGAGCCACGCTTCACCATGCCCTCGGTGACCGCCGAACCGGCGATGACGCCCGCCTTCTTCGGGATGTTGAAGAGCTGACGCACCTCCGCCTTCCCGAGCGGCTTCTCCTTGATGATGGGCTCGAGGAGGTTCTCCATCTCCTTCCGGACCTCGTCGACCGCCTCGTAGATGATCGAGAAGAGCCGGATGGTGATGCCCTGCTGGCTCGCGATCTGCTCGACCTTCGTCTCCGGCCTGGTGTTGAACCCGACGATGATCGCCTTGCCCGCCGCGGCGGTGAGGACGTCCGACTCGGTGATGGCCCCGACGCCGGAAGTCAGCACCTTCACGCCGACCTTCTTACCCGCGAGCTTCTGGAGCGCCGTCGACACCGCCTCCGCGGAGCCCTGCACGTCCGCCTTGATGACGATGTTGAGCTCCTTCTGGCCGCCCTTCTTCGCCTTGGCGAAGAGATCCTCGAGCGTCGCCTTGCGGACGGTGCCGAGCTCCTTCTGCCGCGCCTTCACGGCGCGGTGTTCGGCGACCTCCTTGGCCGACTTCTCGTCCTCGACGACGTTGAACTCGTCGCCCGCGGTCGGAACACCCGAGAGGCCAAGGACCTCCACCGGGAACCCCGGCGGGACGTCGTTCACCTGCTCGCCGCGCTCGTTCATCATGGCGCGGACGCGGCCGTACTCGGCACCCGTGACGATGGCGTCGCCCACGCGCAGCGTGCCTTCCTGCACGAGCACGGTCGCGACGGGGCCACGGCCCTTCTCGAGCTTCGCCTCGATGACGACCCCCGCGGCGAGCTTTTCGGGGTTCGCCTTCAGCTCGAGCACCTCGGACTGGAGCGCGATGTACTCGAGCAGCTCCGGGACGCCCTGCTTGGTGCGCGCCGAGACGGGCACCATGATGGTGGTGCCGCCCCACTGTTCCGGCACGAGCTGGAACTCGTTGAGCTGCTGCATGACGCGCTCGGGCGTCGCGCCCGGCTTGTCGATCTTGTTGATGGCGATGAGGAGGGTCACGCCCGCCTCCTTCGCCTGCTTGATCGACTCGACGGTCTGGGGCATGACGCCGTCGTCCGCGGCGACCACCAACACGACGAGGTCGGTCACCTGGGCGCCGCGCTGGCGCATCGCGGTGAACGCCTCGTGGCCGGGCGTGTCGAGGAACGTGACATAGCCCTGCGGCGTCTGCACCGAGTAGGCGCCGATGTGCTGCGTGATGCCGCCTGCCTCTCCCCCCGCCACGTCGGCGGCGCGGATGGCGTCGAGGAGCGACGTCTTGCCGTGGTCGACGTGGCCCATCACCGTCACGACTGGCGGCCGGAGCACGAGCTTCGACTCGTCCTCCGCCACCTCGGGGATGTACTCCTCGACCTCGAAGCCCTTCTTCTCGACCGTGTACCCGAAGTCGCTCGCGAGGAAGGTGGCCGTGTCGGCGTCGATGAGCTGGTTGATGGTCGCCATCTTGCCGCCCTGCATCAGCTTGCGGATGAGGTCGGCAGCCTTGACGCCCATGAGCTGCGACAGCTCGGAGACGGAGATCCCCTCCTCGATGCGAATGACCTTCTTGTGGTCGGCCTTCACGGTGATCTGCGTCTTCGCCCCCTTCTTGGTGGCCTTCTTCTTCTTGCCGCGGATGGGGATGTATGCGCGGTCGTTGATCGCGGCGGACAGCAGTTCCTTGCCCGTCAGGGACTTGACGGCCTCGTCCGCGGGGCGACCGGTGCCGCGCCCGCGCTTGTTCTTGTCCTTCGAGACGTCGATGAACTCGCGTTCGCGTCCGAGCATCCCGGGCACGACCTTGAGCTCCCGAACCTCGCCGAGCGCGCGCGGTCCAGGCGCTGCGGGGAAGGTGCGGCGGGCCGTCGAAGGTGGCGTCACGCGCCGGACAGGGGTGGTCGGCCGCGAGATGACGACGGCCTGGGTGGAGGTCGGGCGCAGAGTCCGCGGGTCGATGTGCGGCTGAGCCGGTTGCGATGGCGCCGCCGCCATGGGCATGCGCGCGCCCGGGGGCGCAGCCGGACGAGGCTGCGCCGGCGCAGGCTGCTTGACGCCGGCCGGAGCTGGGGCAGGCGGCACAGCGGGCGCCGTCGGCTGCTGGACGGGAGGCGCGTTGCTCGCGCCCGCGTCCGGCGGCGAGCTCACCTCGGCTGCGGGCTGGACCGAGGCGGTGGCGGCCAGCGGCTCACCCGCGACTGGCGCCTGCGGCGCCGGCATCGGGGAAGCTTGCGGCTGTACCGGCTCCGGCTGGGAGCTCGGCTCGGGCTGGGCCTCGAAGGCGGGCTCCGGCGCGCCGTTCGAGCCCTGGGGCGCAGGTGTCGCCGGCGCAGGGCTGGGGCTCACGGCTCCGCCCAAAGCAGACGGGTGCACCGCTGGCGCCTCCACGTGCGCCTTCTTGCGCACGACGAAGCCAGGCCCCGACGGCTTCACGGGCGCGGGCTTCGGCTTCCGCTCGCCGATGATCTTCTCGAAGGCCGTCGCAGCCTGGTCGTCCTCGAGCGAGGAACTGTGACTCTTCACGTCGGTGTAGCCGAGGGCATGGAGCTTATCGACGAGCTCATTGTTCGAGAGCTCGATTCCATGCTCCTTCAGCTGCTTGCCGAGCTCGTGAACACGCTTCTTCGACATTGCCCACACTCCTAATCCTTACGGGTATTTCCCGTCAACAAATCCCGGAGGACGCGAGCGTCCGTCCGCGCGCCAGGCGCTCGGAAGGCGCGCCCAAAAGACCTGCGCTTCATCGCCCGCTCAAGACACTTCTGGGCGGGGTGGAGCCAGGCGCCGCGGCCGCCCGACCTCCCGACGTCCACGGTCACCTGTCCCTCGACCAGCCGCAGCCTGGTGAGCTCGCGCTGTGTCGCCTTCGCGCCGCAGCCGACACAGGTGCGCAGAGGCTCCCTCGAGCCGGGAACGAGCAGCCCGCCGCACCTGGCTGTGGAGGACGCGAGGCCGGGGTGTTCCACTAGATCGGGCTCCCGCCGCCGGCTCCGGCGCGCTGCGAGTTGAGCTCCGTACGCAGCTTCGCCTCCTCCTCGAGGTAGACGCCGACCGCGTGCTTGATCTGCCGGGCCTTCTTGATGCCAAGGTCGGTCTGCTCCCCCAGCCGCATCACGTCGGCCTCGTTGTTGATCGCCTCGACGGTGGCGTAGCCGGCTCGCTTCAGCTGCTCGATCGTCTTCTCCCCGACGCCGCGCACGCGGGCCAGTCGCTCGTCCTGCGAGAGCCCGTCGGGATGGCGGCGCGCTTCGGCGAGCCGCGCGGCCTCGCGCTCTTGCTCGAGCCGGATCTCCTCCTCGGTGTCGACCACCGCCTGCTCGCGAGCGCGCTTCTGCAGGTCCGGGATCATGTCGATGGTGAAGCCCGGGAACTGCGTCAGCATCTCGGCCGCGGCGTTGGCGATGTCCTGCGCCTTCCGGAAGCCATGCGAGTAGAGCATCTCCTGCAATTGCTCGGGGATGTCGATGGCCGAGAAGCTGATGGTGGCGAACTCGCGCATCTCCTTGACGCGCGACTCCGAGTTGATGTCGAGCTTCCAGCCGGTGAGCTGGGATGCGAGCCGGACGTTCTGTCCGCGTCGCCCGATCGCGAGCGAGAGCTGATCGTCGGGGACGATAATCTCCATGGCGCTGTTCTGCTCGTCGAGGAGCACGCGCGACACCTCGGCCGGCGCAAGCGCGTTGCAGACGAAGCGCGCCTGGTCGTCGTTCCACGGGACGATGTCGATCTTCTCGCCCCGTAGCTCCTGCACGACCGCCTGGACGCGGCTGCCCTTCATGCCGACGCAGGCCCCGACCGGGTCGACGTCGGAGTCGCGCGAGCTGACCGCGATCTTGGCGCGGCCACCTGGCTCGCGGGCGGCCGCTTCGATCACGACGACGCCCTCGGCGATCTCCGGCACCTCCATCTCGAACAGCCGTCGCAGCAGCTCGACCGAGGCGCGGGAGAGGATGATCTGCGGTCCCTTCGACTCGCGCAGCACGTCGAGCACGAAGGCCTGGATGCGGTCGCCGGCGCGGTAGCTCTCGCGCGGCACCTGCTCGCGGACCGGCAGCACCGCCTCGGCGCGGCCCAGGTCCACGATCACGTTGCCGCGCTCGAAGCGCCGCACGATGCCGGTGATGACCTCGCCCTTCCGGTCCTTGTACTCGTTGAAGACGTTCTCGCGCTCCGCGTTGCGCGTGCCCTGGATCATCACCTGCTTCGCCGTCTGGGCGGCGATGCGCCCGAAGGCCCGGCGGAAGGTCTTGAGCTTGAGCAGGTCGCCCCACTGCTCGTCCTGGGCCTTCGCCTCGTTCTCGTCCTCGGGGCGGTAGTAGATGGGGAAGTCGAGCTCGTCGCCGACGTCCACCTCGATCCCCTTTTCGCGCGCCGTGGACGTCGGGATCATGTTGACCGGATCCGGGATGGGGATCTCGGGGGTCGGGTCGTCCACGATGGTGAGCACCTGGAAGACGTCGATCTGGCCCTTCTCGTCGTCGTAGTGCGCCTTGAGGTTGCGCTCGATCCCGAAGTGCTTCTTGGCCGCCATCGCAATGGCTTCCTCGAGGATGGCCACGAGCGTTCCGCGCTCGATGCCCTTGTCCTTCGCCACCTGGTCGAGGATGAGGTTGAGGTTCACGTTCGGCTGCATGGCTATTCCTTCTTCCTCATGTCGGCCTCGAAATCGTACTCGAGGTGCGCCTTCGCGATCTTGTCGTGCGGGACGCGGTGGAGGACACCGTCGACCTCGATCTCGATTGCGCCATCCCTGAAGCCCTTGAGCGTTCCGGTCCAGTTCTTGCGCGGCCCCTCTGGGGTTTCGATGGGCCCGAACGTCTTCACGTGCGCACGCTGCCCGGCGAAGCGCTCGAAGTCGGCCGCCTTGCGCAGCGGCCGCTCCAACCCCGGCGAGGAGACCTCCAAGTTGTAGGCTGGCTCGATGAAGTCCTCGACGTCGAGGACCGGCTCGAGGATTCGGGACAGCTCCTGGCAATGATCGACCGTGACCCCCCCCGGGCGATCGACGAAGATGCGCAGGACCCACGCTGGCCCATCCCGCACCCACTCGACTTCCACGAGCTCGTATCCCTCCCGGCTGATGATGGGGTCGAGCAGGCGGCTCGCTTGCTCGGCAACAGGCTCTAGACCAATGGCGCTCATGCTTCAGAAAAAAGAAAAAGTGGGCGCAACCGCTGCCCACTTTCGTGACCCGTCGTCATGCCGGGCAGAAAATGTCGAGCGGTAGGTAACAGAACGGCCCTGGACGGTCAAGGACGGCGCGGGGGGCGCATGCATGCCTTGGAGGCGAGACGGTGCCTGCCGGCCTGCTGCGGCGGGCTGAGTCGCCGGGGGCGCAGGCCGCCCCCGCCCCGCTGGGCAAAGCCCAGCGGGGCCCCACCCCGGCCACGCCGGAGTCGCCGGGGGCGCAGGCCGCCCCCGCCCCGGCCACGCCGGAGTCGCCGGGGGCGCAGGCCGCCCCCGCCCCGCTGGGCAAAGCCCAGCGGGGCCCCACCCCGGCCACGCCGGAGTCGCCGGGGGCAGGCCGCCCCCGCCCCGGCCACGCCGCAGAG
>JBGQLS010000153.1:0-12706 GCA_041500205.1 Anaeromyxobacteraceae bacterium
CGGCAGGCTCCGTCTGATCTCGGGCTTCCTGCTCGAGTCCGAGCTCAACGAGAACGGCCAGGACGCGGTGGAGCGCCGGATGATCAACCAGAGCATCATTCCGAACCCTTCGGACGGCCTGGCTTATCCTGACGGCCTCTTTAACCCCAATGGAACGGACGTCAGTAACGACGGGGTCACGCCCATTCCCTCCACGATCGCCGGCGACAGCCGGTACGCAGGTGCTGGCGCCTCCTACTTCGACAACGGCGTGTACAACATCGGCGTTCGTCCCATCGCAGAGGACATCGGGCGCGGCGGCGATGACGCTTTCGGCTGGCCGCTCTCCCTGGCTACTCTGATGTTCAAGAACCTCGGCGGCCCCGGATACGAGCCTGGTGTTCCGCTGCCGACCTTCGTCTGCACTCACCCGACAGCCACGAGCCCTTGCGATTCAGTGCTGGACGCGACCGGTGGGCTGTTCGAGCCGACGGCTCAAGATCAGCTCATCAACCCCGGGGTCGAGGGCAATCCAGTCAAACCGCTCCTGCCTCCTTACCTGGCTCCCTGGGCCAGCCAGATCAACGTCGGCGACTCGACGCCAGAGCTGGATGAGGTCTTCTCGGGGGTCAACACCCTCACCGACATCGCGATGCTCGAGGGGTTCGCCGACACGCTCGGCCCGTTCAACCCCGCTGGAGTCCTCCCCGAGTCCCTCAACAGAGGCGAGGGCTCCCAGATGGGCACCTGGCCCAACGTCAACCGGGTGGCCAGGAACGGCAGCTTCAAGGCGCCGCAGCTGCGGAACGTGGAGCTCACCGGCCCCTACTTCCACAACGGCAGCAAGCTGACGCTCCGTCAGGTGGTCGACTTCTACACCCGCGGCGGCGACTTCCCCGTCACGAACGCGGCTCACCGCGACTTCAACATCATGAACCTGAACCTCGAGGTCCAGTCCAACCTCTCGGAGGCGGAGAAGGTCGCGCTGGTCGACTTCCTGCTCCAGCTCACCGACGAGCGCGTGGCCCACGAGCAGGCGCCCTTCGACCGGCCCGAGTTCTTCGTGCCCCTCGATGGAACCGCCCCGGAGAACACCTTCGGACGTGACGGCTTCCAGGCCAACGTCGCGAACGGCATGTTCCTGCACGTCCCCGTCGTGGGCGCCGGTGGCCGCGATGCCGCCGGGCTCGTCCCCGCCCGTCTGCCCAACTTCCTGGGCATCGCGAGCACGCCGGATCCCAACGGCTGGGATCACTACGATGACCTCGGCCCGACGCCTCCCGCACCTCCGCCGGTCACCGGCATCACGACGACCACGCCTCCCGGCAGCGCCGGCAACCCCGGAGCCGGAGCGCCGGTCGCGGCAGCGACCGCGCCTCGCGGCGGCGGCTGCTCGAGCACGGCCGGCGGAAACGCCACCGCGCTGGTCCTGCTGGCCTCGGCGCTGCTGCTCAGGCTGCGCCGCCGGCGAGACGCGTAACCGTCACATGTACCTGGCACCGGTCCGCGCTCCGTCGCGGGCCGCGTGCCGGCCGAAGGTTGACACAAACCATCGCAGTAGATCGTCGGGCGGGGGCTGGTCCCCCGCCCTTTCCTTCTTGCACCCGCGTCCTCCAGAGTTCTGACGTGGCAGCCCGCACCTGTCCCCTCTCCCCCACCGGGACCCACCGGGGGAGAGGGTCAGGGTGAGGGGGCCGAACATCGGGCGCCAGTCCTTCACCCCGGCCCTCTCCCCGCGAGAGAGAGGGAGGCTCATGAATCAACGTCATTGCGCGCGGTGTAACGAGCCCCGAGACACCTCATAGGAAAGGCATCGGGCCCTTGATCTTGCCGCGTCGCGACGTCACTCATGAGACAGCCGGTCGCGGATCCAGTTGTCCCTGTTCGTTCGTAGGCCTTTCGATCCAGGAGCGACGAGCAACGGCATCCTGGGGAACAGACATGAACGCAAAGAACCGATCCATTCGAACGTTGACGAGCGCGGGATTCGTGGTCGTTGCGCTCGCCGGCCTGTTCTTGGCCGTTCGCGGCAGCAGCGAGGTCTCCGCGGCGAGGCCAGCGGAAAAGGCCGTCCCCCCTGCTGTCGCCGCCGACGTGCCCGCGATCCAGGTCTCCTTCAAGCTGGACCCTCGGCTCACGAAGAGCCTCTACATGGGCGACCGCTGGGTCTCCCCGCCAACCTATCAGCACGCCACGCAGGTGGGGGAGAGCTCCACGCTCGAGGCGAGGGCCTCTCTCGTCGATGCCAAGGGAAGGCAACTGGCAGCGAGCCCCACCTGGACCCCCGCGGATCCCGAGATGGTGACGGTGTCGCCGTCGCAGGGAAACCAGGTCCAGATCACCGTGCGCCGCGCCGGACAGAGCCACCTGAAGCTGGCTTATGGCAAGGCCTCGAAGGAATTGACGGTGAAGGCAGTCCACGAGGTAGGGACCTGGCGGGTGGACGTCGTCCAGTGAGCCGAATACCGGCCGCGTTCTTGATCGGATCGATGGCGCGGCGAGCCGTAGCGCGCGGGCTCGTCCACGCTTCAAGTTCGTTCTCTATCGGATCGAAGGCGGCGACCTGTAGCGCGGGGGCTTGTCCCCCGCTTCAATGTCAGCGCTCTGTGGCGTGGGTTGTCCCGAGCTCTGTAATCAGCCAACCGTGACCACCCGTTTTCGCATCGCGATGTGCGCCTGCGCGGCCACGCTCGCCTGCTCTGCCCCGGATCCGCCTTCCCCCGATTCGGAGACCGGGATCCTGTCGCGCCCCCAGATCAGCGCAGCCAAGCACGCTGGCTCGCCCCCCCTCCATCTCTTGCGGCCAGCGCCAGACGCCCCCGCGCGCTGGCTCGGCTCGCCCCTGCCGCTCCGGCGCAGATCGGCCGCGGCCGTCAGCGCGCCGCTCGCCACGGCGGCGCTGGCGCTGGCGGTCCCCCCCAGGCCGCTCATCATCCTACCAGGACCAGCCCCTTCGTTCGAGGGACTCGGCGAGAGCTTCACCGGCCCCGCTGGAGCTTTCACCGTGGCCGGCGCTCCAGCGGACCCGGTCGGCGACGTCGGCCCGAACCATTACGTCCAGATGGTGAACACCAGCTTCGCGGTGTTCGACAAGACTGGTACGCCGCTCTCCGGGCCCATCCCCACCAATGCGCTGTTCCAAGCCTTTGCCGGCCAGCCCGGCGGGCCGGGGCTCTGCGCAAGTACCAACCAGGGCGACGGGATCGTGCTCTACGATTCGCTGGCTGACCGCTGGTTCCTCTCCCAGTTCTCCTTCGCTGTGAGTGTAGCCGGCGATCCCACCCCGCCGTCCTACCAGTGCGTAGCGCTCTCCCGGACGCCGGACCCCACCGGCGGCTACGACCTCTATGTCTTCGGTCCGTACGACGACGGGACCACCGCGCAGGCGCCAGCCTTGAACGACTACGCCAAGTTCGGCGTCTGGCCCGACGCCTATTACGCCACCTACAACATGTTCACCCGTACCGGCGCCGCCGAGACCTTCGTCGGCTCGAAGGTGTGCGCCTTCGACCGGGCGAGCATGCTCGCCGGGCAACCCGCCACGCAGCAGTGCTTCCAGCTCTCGAGCGCGCACGGCGGCCTGCTGCCCGCCGACCTCGACGGCAGGCGGGAGCCTCCGGCTGGCTCGCCCGGATACATGTTCAATTACGAAGGCTCTTCCCTGCAGTTCTGGCGCTTCCACGTGGACTGGTCGGCGCCGGCCGGCTCGACGCTCGGGCCGAACCCGCCGGTCTCCATACCCGTCGATACGATCGTGGAGCTCTGCCCCACGTCGGACACGTGCGTCCCCCAGCCCGGGACGACGACCCAGCTCGACACCGTCGGGGACCGCCTCATGCACCGGCTCTCCTACCGCAACTTCGGGGACCACGAGGCGCTCATGGCGACGCACACGGTCGCCGCCGGGGGCGTCGCCGGCATCCGCTGGTACGAGCTGCGCAACGTCCCCGGCCAGACGCTGACCACCGCCCCGCCGGTCTTGCACCAGATCGGCACGTATGCCCCCGACGCGACCTGGCGGTGGATGGGGAGCATCGCCCAGGATCAGATGGGCGACATCGCGGTCGGCTTCAGCGCTTCGAGCGCCGCCGAGAAGCCCTCGATCCGCTACGCGGGCCGCCACTGGGATGACCTCGCCAACACGCTCGCGCAAGGCGAGGCCACGCTCGTGGCGGGGACCGGCGTGCAGACCATCGATCCCAGGAACCCTCAGAATGCCTTGAGCCGATGGGGCGACTACAGCGCGCTCAGCGTCGATCCCACGGACGACTGCACCTTCTGGTACACGAACGAGTACCTCGTCGCGGACGGCGGGAACTGGCACACTCGCGTCGGCAGCTTCCGGCTCCCGGCCTGCCCTCCCCGCTTCTCCGTGGTCCTGCCCGCCTGCGCGACGAGCGGGACCTCGCTGACCGCCACCGTGACGGCCACGGACGGCGTCGGCACGACGCTCACCACGTACGCGGGGCCGGTCACCCTCACCACCAGCGATCCCCTCCTGGTCTTGCCGGCGACTCTGAAGTGGGTGAGCGGGGTCGCATCGGTCAAATTGACGTTCCGGACCGCGGGTGCTCAGACGCTCACCGTCGCTGACCCCGTGAATGCGAACTTCACGGGCACCGGCAGCACGACCGTCGGGGCCAGGGGAACCGGCGCTGCAGCGAGCTACCAGATCGCGCTCGCGCCCGCCGTTGCCGCGGGTTCGGGCACGAGCGTCACCGTCACAGCCTTAGACGCACAGTGCAACGTTGCCGGCAATTACGCTGGGACCGCCAGGTTCTCCAGCTCCGACGCGTCCGCGGTGGTGCCGCCCAACACTCCGTTCGTCACCGGTGTCGCGAGCCTTACCGCGACGTTTCAGACACCAGGGTCGCAGTCACTCACCGCGATCGACACCGTCTCCTCAGCCATCACGGGCGCGGCTTCCACGACGGTGGTGGCTCCTCCTTCGGCGCGAGTCACGTCACCGGCCGACGGCGCCACCGTCCAGGGCGCCGTCGTCTTCTCGGCAGATGCGACGGTGGGCACCGGGACCACGCTCACGACCCTCGAGCTGCTCGTGGACGGCACGGTCGTCTCCACAGCTACGGCGAGCCCGACCCAGCTCTCCTGGGATACGACGCAGGTCGCGAATGGCGCGCACGTCCTCTCGGCACGCGCGGTGGATGGCCTCGGCGCCACAGGCACGTCCGGGCCGGCGACCCTCACAGTGAACAACGTGGCGGCACCGCCCGACGCTGGCAGCGGTGGGGCCAGCGCCGGCGGGCACGGCGGGTGCGGCCAGCCGGCGACCGCGGACGGCGCCGCGATCGCGCTGACCGTCCTTGCGCTAGCGACCGCCAGTCGCGCACGGCGAAGGGCAAGGCGCTGGTGAGTCCGTCGCGTCGGCGTGGGTTGTCGTGCCGCGCCGCGGGTGCGGCTGGTGGCGCGGCGGCGCTCTTCATCTCGCTCGCAGCTTGTCCCGCGCCCTCCGGCTCGGCGCCGCGACAGGACGCCCCTTCGGCGGGCGCCACGGATGGCTCGGCTGCCTCCGGCGCCCCGGCGACCCAGCGACCCAGCGCGACGCGCAGTCCCAGCCGGCCGAACACGACGTGTCACCGCCGCTCCTCGAGCTCCGTATCCCGCAAGCCTCGACGCGTTCGGACCACCGGCCGCTGCCCTTCCGACCACCGCCGGGCGACGGCGGATCCAAGCCCGACGGCGGTTGAGCGGTGGGTCACAGCGGGAAGGCCATCCGCATGTGACTCCCCACCTTGGCGTCGCGAACGGGGATGACCTGGCCGACCACCGCCTTCTGGGCGCACGACGCGTACTCATCGCTGGGCGAGCCATTTGTCCCTAGGGGCGCGTCGGCGATCCGCACCTTCCCATCGAGCGTCTCGATTTCGAGCACGAGGACACCTTGATCGGGGGGGCCGTGGTCCTGCGCGACGGTATCTCCCTGCAGGTTGTCGGCGGACGTCTCGATCTCGCGCAAGAGGGCCTCCTCCTGTGTACCCTGGACCTGGTCGACGTCGCCGCCCTGCATCTCGCTCACGCGCGCGATCGCGCGCATGAGGGCCTCCTGGTCCCGGTGGGCACGGGCCGGCGCGACACTTTCGATAGGCCTCGGCTGCGCGCTCTTTCGTGGGCACTTCTCGAGGTAGGGCCGGAGATCGCTCAATCCCGCCATGACCTGGCGGCGGAGGATCTTACGCTCCGCGCGGGTCAGCGGACGGAGCGGGCTCGAACGCATCGGAGTACCCGATGAGGGTCCGAGCCGTGAGCCCCCGGATGCTGGTGCGGGGTCGAGCTTGCGTGTCGGGGGCGCGTTCGAGGGTGTTCCGGCCGCGGACGCCGGGAAGGACGGTGGGGCAAGGGCGGCTACCGAGAACGAGTCGGCTGCGCCGGGCCCGTCTGGTCGCACGACGATGGAAGAAGAGCCGCCGGTCAGCCGTGCCATGATCGCCACGCTTCCCAGGCCAAGAATGGCCACGGCCACGGCCGCGAAGACGAACGTCCGGGTCACTGTTCAATCCCCTGGAAAGTGCGGTTCATGTGTCGTGATCTCCGGACGCGGTTCACCGGGAGATGCTCACTTGCCGGATCCCGTTCTTCTGGACAGTCTTGACGATCAGCTTCGTGGACGCCGCGCCGGACGTCACCGTCACGTTGCTCTGTCCGACGCGCTTGGCGGTGATCTTGACCTGGTCGCCTCGAGGGGGCGACACCGTCAGCAGTTCGGGATCGGAGGCTGACCAGACGGCATCGACCTTCGTCGACCTTCCCTGCGCATCAACGGCGAAGGCTCTCGCTTCCACGGTGTCCTGAGCGGCAGCGCCGGTATAGGTCGGCGGCGAAACCCAGCGCTCTCCTCCGTACGTGGGGCCGCTGAGCCGAGGATCGAGCTTGAAGGAAACCGCGATGGTGGCCGGGGAAGCGGCTACTGGTGCGGCCTTCTCGTCGCCGGCTGGTGACGAATGCGGCACGGCGAGCACCAGGGCCGAAAGAACGAGTGTCAGCGCTGCGACGTCTCTTCGCATGTTTTCCCTCCAGAGAATCCTCTGCTCATCCCTCCGCGGAGGGAAGGGATGAGCAGAGGGAAGACTTGCTTACTTACCTAGTGGCAGTAGTGGCTGACCACGCCGGCCGCGTAGTTACAGGCGGCGCTCCCGGGGTTGGCATCGGCGCCCGAGACCCGCACCTTGGTGACGTTCAGGAACGCCGGCTCCGCTGTCGCCTGGCCCGTAGCGCCCACCGCCGGCACGCTCCGGAAGCATTGCCCGCTGGCCGGAGTCGTAGTGGTTGCGGGAGTGCAAGCGCTGCCAATAGTCGTCAGGGCCAGGAGGCCGTCACGACCGGCAGTGTTGTCGGGCGCCAGGCCATCCACCGGGACGATCACCTCGGGGTGATCGAAGGGCGCGCGGTCGAACCGGTTGCGCTCGTCGGTGAGCTCCAGGAGGAAGTCCACCAGCGCGACCTTCTCCGCCTCGGACAGGTTCGATTGGATCTCGACGTTCATGTTGACCAGGTTGAAGTCCCGGTGCGCGGCGTTGCTGATGGGGAAGTCGCCGCCGCGGGTGTAGAAGTCAACCACCTGGCGCAGCGTCAGCTTGCCGCCGTTGTGGAAGTAGGGACCGGTCAGCTCCACGTTGCGCAGCTGGGGCGCCTTGAAGCTCCCCATCCTGCCCACCCGGTTGACGTTGGGCCAGGTGCCCATCTGGGCGCTCATGTCGCCGGGCCGGTCGCTGAAGCCGCCGAAGTTCAGGACCTCGGCCGCGATGTTGCCGGGATTGAACGGCCCCAGCGTGTCCATGAACCCCTCGATCATCGCCACGTCGGTGAGGGTGTTCACCATGCCGCCGATGGCCCCGCCGGCTTCGTCCATTTCGGGCGGGAAGTCGCCCACGGTGATGTTGTTCGTGAAGGCGCCCAGGTACGTGGGCAGCAGGGGGTTGGCGGGCTCGCCCTCGAGCCCCGGGTTGATCCGCGGATCCTGCGCCGTCGCCTCGAACAGCCCGAAGCCCTCGGCGTCCGGATCGAACGTGGGGATCGGGACTCCAGGAGCGGCCGGCTGAGCGAATCCATTGGCCGGGTCGTCGCCTCCGGGGTTGTATCCGCTCCGTGAATGTACGCAGCAGTCCCCTGGGTCCGAGAGCGATGGGCACCTTGCTCAGCCGGTACAAGCCCGTCGCGGCGGGTGTCGCGCGACGGGAAACACGGGGCCAGGCTGTATCTGGAGAAGGTACTGCAGCCTGCGCGCGGCCGGGATTCAACGGGGTGTATTCGCAACCAACTGACTATCAGGGTCGAGCGTGGCCTGACCGCCGTATCCTCGGACGGTACACCACGTTGGCCCCGCACCAGATCCTGGCTGGCGGGCCTGCGACCCTGGGTGCGCCCTTTGATGGGTGATATCCACCGGATGACACCCAACCCAATCGCTCCGGCGCGCTGGACCGTCATCGCGATACGGTCGTCGCAAATCGCGACGCATGTATCCATCCGTACCACGGCCCGGCCCGGCGAAGCGGCTCGGCACGCGCGCGCCCTCGTGCAGGCCCAGCAATCTTCTGGAGAAGCGGAGGAGACGACGGTGTGTCCGAAAGTGTGACGCTGGCGCAATCACCAAAGGCGAATTACCTCATGTTGAACGAGGTGCGTGCGCAATCATGGCGGAGATCCACTTGAAAGCCTGGCGCCGTAGTCCATCATCACGAAGCAGTGGGGAAGCCGCCCGAGGCCGGGCTCGGCCACTCGCATACGAGGAACAGACCGCGAGGTGGAGTGCCCTCCTGCCTCGTTCCTCGGACGTGGTTACATGCTGCGAGTGCGGGGCCTGCAAGGAAGCGGAGGCGCTCTGCGAGGTCGCGCGGCTACGGGCGCTCTCGAAGTGACTGTCAGGCCGAGGCTTCAGCCCGTCTCGTCGATCCCAGCCCCTGCCTTGCTGATGATTGTGTCTCTGCCGTGAGCGTGCGGCCCCTCACCCCGGGCCCTCTCCCCCGCTCCGGGGAGAGGGAGTAATGCTCTCTTACCCCTCACCCCACCTGCAACCTCACCCCACCGATATCGGACAGGCTCACCACGCCGGCGAGCCGCCCCTCCCCGTCGAGCACCACGAGTTGCGACTTGTGGCTCGCCGCCATGAGCCGCTCGGCCCGAGGCAGATCGTCCTCGGGGCGGCACGCCACCACCTCGCGCGTCATGACGTCCCCTACCGGAAGATCATACTCGAGCCCTTCCGCGACGACGCGCAAGGCGATGTCGCGGTCGGTGATCGTCCCGATGACGCGCCGGTGCCGATCGCACACCGGCAGGAAACCGAGATTCTGGTCTCGCATCCGGCGCGCCGCCGCGCGGGAGCTTGCGTGGGGGAGCAGGTAATCAGGTTCGTGGCTCATGACGTCAGAAATCAGCATGACTCCATCCTCTCGTGTGTCCGTGTCCTCGACGTGAGCCGGAGCGGGCTTCTCGCGTCGCGGGTCACCATCTCCAGGCACCCCTCCGGCTCATCGGAGAACGTGCGACTCGACGGGGCGAAACACGAGAGGGCAATCCTGGACAGATGGGCTGCCCGGGAGGAAGTCGGGCGTGCTGGCGAAGGACACGCCTCCAAGCGCGACGAAGGTGCTCCGCTTGCCTGCAAACGTGTCCATCGTACTGGAGACGAACGCCGCCAGCTGTAGCTTGTGTGGACAGGCCACGAAGCGCGGGGCGCCGAGTTGGAATCTTCTTTTTACCGATCGTATGCCTCGGGCGCCTGACTCCAGGGCGATGTCGCGCGTACTTCGGACCCTTCGAATCTGTCACATGACCATGGGGGATTGCGTTCGAACGTCTCATCGCAATTGCACGGCGCACGCCGGGTCTGTGTCGTGATCAGCCACACCTGAACGGACGGCAATTGCGCGTGTTTTCTCACCATCCGGGTCCGGCCCCGGGAGGGGAGAGGTCGCGCCCCTCCGCCGCACCTAGCGTGCGAACATGCTTGTCCGTCTCGTGCTGTGGTCTGCGGCGGCCGTCGCGCTCGTCGCCTCCGAGCCGTCGCGAGCCGCCGGGAACGAGGACGCCGGCGGCGCCAGGTTCTCCGCGGGGGCGATGGCGACCTTCAACGGCCGCTGCACCGCATGCCACACGTATGGCAAGGGCGTGAAGGTCGGCCCCGATCTGAAGGGCGTGACCGAGCGGCGCCCCCGAGGATGGCTCGTCCACTTCATCCACGGCTCCTCCGCGATGATCGCGTCAGGGGACAGAGTCGCCGTCGCGCTGTTCTCGGAGTTCAAGCAGCAGCGCATGCCGGATTGGACGGAATTGTCGGAGAAGCAAATCAACGACATCCTGGACTACCTGGCGGCGGGTGGACCCGACACGAGGCCGCAGGACGAGCGCAACGCCGAGACAGCTGGCGCGGGCGAGGCAGAGCTGGGGCGCAAGCTGTTCGACGGCGAGGTGCGCTTCACGGCGGGCGGGCAGGCGTGCAGCTCCTGTCACGCCGCGCGGGGCTCGAGATGGCTCAAGGGCGGGAGCCTCGGCCCGGAACTGACCGGCGCCTACCTCAAGTTCCAGGACAAGGCGCTCACGTCTTACCTGAGGCAACCTTGCTTCCGCTGGGACCCGAGCGTCGGCGGCGATCATCACCTGACGCCCCGGGAGTCCTTCGCGTTGAAGGTGTTCCTCCGCCAGTCGGCGACGGCGACGACGGTTCCCGCGTCCGTCGCACGCGCGCCGGGCCTGGCGCCCGAGCCGGCCCTGGCCACCGCGCCGGCCGGCCCGGGCGACCACGGTGTCACGGGAAACGGCAAATGACACCCTCCGCGCTCTTCGCCGTGATGCCCTATGCCGCGCTGGTCGCGTTCGGCGCCGCAATCGCAATCCGGTACCTGCTCGCCCGGAAGAGGATGGACGCGGGATCCGAACCTGCGCCGCCCGGGACCCGGGAAGCATTCCGAGGCGGCCTCCTGTGGCGCGCGGGTGTGACGCTGCTCTTCCTCGGGCATCTGCTCGGCGTGCTCCTCCCGAGAGGTGTCCTGGCGTGGAACATGAGCCCGGCGCGGCTCTACCTGCTCGAGGGCCTAGCATTCGCGAGTGGTGTTGCGGCGCTCCTCGGGTGGACGAGGCTCGTCTGGCGGCACCTGGGTCGGACCGGATCGCTGGCGGCCGAGCTCGCGGACACCGCCTTCCTTTCGCTCCTCGGGCTCGCGCTCGCGTCGGGCCTCATGACGGCCGTGTTCCACCGCTGGGGCTCTTCGTGGGGAGTGATGACCCTGACGCCGTACGCATGGTCCCTCCTGCGCGGCCGGCCGCTCACCGACCTCGCCAGCCAGCTGCCCTATCTCGTCCACCTCCACGTCGCCGCCGCCTTGGCGGCGCTGGTCATCGCACCCTGGACGCGGCTCGGGGCGTTCCTGGTGGCGGCGCTGCACCGCGTGCTTCAGGCGATGGGCCGGCCCGTCGCCACCCTCGGCGCCGCGGTGGAGGCATGGTTCAGAAGGCGCAACCCCGCCGCATGGATCTGGCCGGACGAGGACTGAGGCCGATGCGACTTCCCTCCATACTCGCCGTCGCGACGATCGTGGGCGCGGGAGCCTCGCTGGGCGCCTGGCAACTCTCACGGGTCGGGGTGCACCAGGGGTACGCGCCCGGCCAGCCGATTGCGTTTCCGCACAACGTCCATGCCGGCGAGAACAGGATCCCCTGCCTGTACTGCCACTACGCCGCGCGGACCAGCCGCCACGCGGGCATACCGCCGGCCAGCGTGTGCATGAACTGCCACGGCATGCTCGAGAAGCAGACGACCGAGATCGCGAAGCTGAAGGAGGCGGTCCAGCAGAACCGACCCATCGCCTGGGTGAAGGTGCACAACCTCCCGGACTTCGTCTACTTCAACCACAGCCAGCACGTGGTCTCGGGCGTCGCCTGCCAGCGATGCCACGGCCCGGTGGAGCAGATGGACCGCGTGCGGCAGGAAGCTCCCCTCACCATGGGCTGGTGCCTCGACTGCCACCGCGAGCGCGCAAAGCTTCCCACCTTGGGCACCCAGCGGGCGGCACTGCACATGACGCACGGTAGCAAACCGACCACAGGGCTCGATTGCGCCAGTTGCCACTATTGAAAGAGCACCCTTGAACCCGAACGATCCACCGCGTCCGAACGCGAGCGCCGATAGCAGCGCAGGACCGACCATGGCCGACGACAGCCACGTCACGGCACCGAAGCCCCCAATCCCCTCACCCCAACCCTCTCCCGCTCGGCGGGAGAGGGGGCTGTGCAATCCAATTCCCCCCACCCCCACGGGGGGAGAGGGCAGGGTGAGGGGGCCGGTCAAGAGCGCTCAGTCGGGCCTGGTGCGCATCGGCGAGCGGCCAGCGCCCGCGTACTGGAGGAACGTCGACGAGCTGCGCGACGGACCGGCTGCGGCGGGCGAGTTTCCGGGCGGCCTGGGCAAGGCCTCGGGCTCGAAGGCAGCCGAGGAGCTCACGCGCAGGGACTTCCTCTCGCTGATGGGCTTCTCGATGGCGGCGGTGAGCCTGGCTGGATGCCGCGCGCCGGTCCAGAAGGCCATCCCCTGGCTGGTGGGCTCCGATCAGATCGTCCCGGGCATCGCGCGCCATTACGCCACGACCTGCACCGGCTGCCCCTCCGCCTGCAGCCTCCTCGTGAAGCAGCGCGACGGCCGGCCGATCAAGATCGAGGGCAATCCGCAATCCAGCCTTTTCGGCGGGGGGACCTGCGCGACAGGGCAGGCGAC
>JBGQLS010000154.1:0-12693 GCA_041500205.1 Anaeromyxobacteraceae bacterium
CCTGCAGCATCGGGCCGATGCTCACGACGTTGGCGCTCCGCTGGACGGCCTTGTAGGTCACGTTCCCGGTGTTGAGGTCGGGGAAGATGAAGACGGTGGCCTTTCCCGCCACCAGCGACTTGGGCATCTTCTGCCGGGCCACGTCGGGCATGATCGCCGCGTCGTACTGCAGCGGACCGTCGATGGCGAGATCGGGCCTGAGCTTCTGGGCGAGCTCTGTCGCCTTCTTCACCTTCGCAACATCCTCGCCGCCGCCGCTCGACCCGGTCGAGTAGGAGAGCATCGCCACCCGCTGCGGTATGCCGAAGGCCTTGGCGGACTCGGCGCTCTGGATGGCGATGTCGGCCAGCTGCTCGGCGGTGGGGTTGGGGTTCACGGCGCAGTCGCCGAACACGAGCACCTGGTCGGGCAGGCACATGAAGAAGACGCTCGAGACGAGGTTGCAGCCCGGAACGGTCTTGATGATCTGCAGCGCCGGCCGGATGGTGTGGGCGGTCGTGTGGAGCGCGCCCGAGACGAGGCCATCGGCCTCGCCGAGGGCCATCATCATGGTGCCGATCATGATGGTGTCGCCGAGCTCGGTCATGGCAAGGTCCTCCGACATGCCCTTGCTCTTCCGCCGCTCGACGAGGGGCGCCACGTACCTGGATGCGACCTTGGCGGCGTCGAGGAGCTCGACGGACGGCGGGAGGACCACTCCCTGCTTCTTCGCCATCTCGCGGATCTGATCGGGGTCCCCCATCAGCACGCAGCGGGCGATCCCGCGGGCCTGGGCGATGGCCGCGGCGGCGATGGTGCGCGGCTCGGCGCCCTCCGGCAGCACGATGCGCTTGTTGGCCGCGCGCGCCTGCTCGACCAGGCGGTAACGGAAGGCGGGGGGGGACAGGCGCGGCACCCGGCTCGTGCCGATCAGGCTCTTCAGCCACCCGGTCTCGAGCAGATCGGCGACGAAGTTGGAGGACAGCTCCACCCGTTCGTCGTCGTCCACCGGGATCTCCTTGTTCATCGCGCCGACCTTGGCGGCCGCTTCGTAGCTCCCGTCCTCGAGCGCCAGGATGGGGAACCCGGCGTCCAGCGCCGGCTTGCACAGGTTGAGCACGTCCTCGTCGGGCACGAGCCCGCCGGTGAGGAGGAGCCCGGCCATGGTCATGCCGCCCTGGACCGCCATGGCGGCCGCGAGCACGATGTCGCTCCGGTCACCCGGGGTGATGGCCAGCACGCCCGGCTTGAAGTACTTGATGGCGTTCGGCACGGTCATGGCGCACATGATGACGTTGCGGACGCGGCGCTTGGCGTAGTCTCCCTCGCGGAGCACCTTGGCCCGGAGCGCGACCGCGACGTCCTTCACCCGCGGCGCCGCGAGATCTCGCCCGCAGGGGACGATCCCGAGAGGCCGGAGCTTCTCGCCCTCGAGCGCCTTCGTGTAGGCCTCGATCTCGATCCTGCCCAGCTTGGTGCCGCGGCATTCGCCGCACTCCCCGGAGAGCGGGCCGAAGTGCTCGGAGTCGTAGTCGCACTTGGCGGGCCCGGTACAGACCCGGTTCAGCACGCACCCGACCGAGTGTCCCTCCGGCAGCGGGCCGTAGGCGCGCGCGGCGATCGCCACCATCTCGGCGATCTGGCTCGGGGTCTGCTCACGCGGCGAGCCCACCAGCACCAGTTCGGCGTCGAGGGCCTTCATCATGAGGGCGTTGACGCGCGTCGAGAACAGCATGCGCGCCTCGGGGACCATCCCCTCCACCACCAGCACGTCCGCGCCCTCCGCCGCCCGGTTGCAGAGGGCGACTACCTCCTCCATCAGCGTCTGGTCGTCGCCGGCCGCGAGCAGCTGCTCGGCGGTCTGACGAGCGATCGGCTCGGGCGGGCTGAGGCGCGCCGCCAGTTTCATGAGCGGCACCGAGCGATCTTCGCCGTGCGCCGCGATGGGCTTCACGAAAGCGACGCGCGCGCCCAGGCGGTCGAGGGCGCGCACGAAGCCGAGACAGACCGTGGTCAGGCCGACGTTGCGGCCGGCGGGGGCGATGAGGAGGGTGCGGGGCATGACGGCCTCGGATGGAGACGTTGTTGGACGGGAGGCTTCGCTTCAGGCGGAGATCTGTTCGCGTACGCTGCCGACGATCAGCGCCGTGTCCTGGGCGATCATCAGCTCCTCGTTGGTAGGGACGACGAGGACGCACGGGCGCGTTTCCCGGCTGATGCGGCCGTGCCGCTCCTTCCCGTGGGTCGCGTTCGCGTCTGGATCGAGCGTGACCCCCAGGAACACGAGCTGCTCGACGACGCTGGCGCGGACCTGAGCCGAGTTCTCACCGATACCGCCCGTGAACACGAGCGCGTCCAGTCTGCCGAGCGGCACCACCAGGCTCGCCAGTGACTTCGCGAGCACGTAGCAGAAGATGTCTATGGCGAGCTTGGCCCGCTCGTGCCCGCCCTCGGCGGCTTCCTGGACCGTGCGCATGTCGTTGGAGAGGCCCGACACGCCCAGCAGGCCCGACTTCTTGTTCAGCGCGTCGGTGATCTGCCGACCCGGCGCGTTCAGGGCGTTGGCCATGTGGCCGATGATGGCCGGATCCACCGAGCCGGAGCGCGTCCCCATCATGACGCCCTCGAGCGGCGTGAGGCCCATGGTCGTGTCGACGCTCGTGCCGTTCTTCACGGCCGTGCAAGAGCATCCGTTGCCGAGGTGCGCGGTGACGATGGCGTTGTCGCCCGCCGGCAGCCCCAGCAGCTCGATGGTGCGCTGGGCGACGAAGCGGTGGCTGGTGCCGTGGAAACCGTACCGCCTCACCTGGTGTCTCTCGAACCAGTCGTACGGCACCGGGTACGTGTACGCCTTGGCCGGCATCGTCTGATGGAAGGCCGTGTCGAACACGGCCACCTGGGGGAGCTCGGGAAACAGCTCCTGGGCGACGTGGATACCGAGCAGGTTGGGCGGGTTGTGGAGGGGGCCGAGAGGGATGCACTCCTCGATCTTGTGCCGCACTTCGGGCGTGATCACCCTCGAGCCGGAGAAGGCGGCGCCGCCGTGCACGACGCGGTGGCCCACGCCTCCCAGGTTGTCGGCGAGGTCCACGGACATCAGGAGATCGACCACCGCCCGCAGGGCGAAGTTGTGATCGGCGCCCGGCAGCGGCTGCGACTTCTTGCTCCCCTTGTACTTCCAGTCGAGGGTCGCCTGGGGCGAGGCGAGGCGCTGCGCGATGCCCGATATGAGCTCGCAGGCGTCCGAGGTGTCGATGACGGCGAACTTGGCCGAAGAACTACCGCAGTTGAGCACGAGGATGTTCATGAGATCAGGTGCGTTCTATGCGGGCTTGCCCGCGCGGCGCGCGCCCGCCCACCCCCTCTAAAAGGGGTGGAAACCGCGGTCCTCCTCCGAGGGAAAAGTTGCATTACTTGCACTTACCGCACCATGCCTACAAGGTGGCTCCTACCTGCGCCTTTCGGCCGCAGGTGTTCCCTGGGGTTCGGCCGGATCACGCAAACAAGGCACCTCAGGAGCTCGAGGTCGCAAAACGTGCGGGAAAACACTGATAATGTCTAGCATGGGCAGGGCGGGTAAGGTGCACCCGTGCGGGGATGTATCAGGCACAGTGTCAACCGGACGCGACGCATCTACCGACAGCGCGAACCTCACGACAGGGTGTGCAGCGACCCCTCCGATCGCGTCCTCGATTCCTGCACCGACCGGGCTCGCGCCGAGGCGCGCTCCGCCTTGCCTATCGCCTCCCTTCCAGACGCGAAGTGGTCGAACAGGGCGGGGCTCGCCATCCACGGCAACCTCGAAGACAGCGCCCGCTTGCCGGGGCGCCGCCCCGAACTTCGCCCTGGACCCCTCAGGCCCCCGACGCCATCCGGCGCCTCCCATGATCCACCTGCGCCTCGGCCCGTGCGCAATCAATTAATTGGATTGCGCCACCCGGCTCTCGGCCGAAGGAGTAAAGCGAACATCCCGGGGCCATCCGGAACGAATCCCGTGGCGGCGCGGGATCTTCCAGCAGACCACCCGCCGCCGTCCAAGCTCGCGGGCGTGGCATCCTTCCGGATCGCTCAAGCGATCCGGCGCTGCACCTGCCCCGATCAGTCGGTTTCCAGAGATGCGCACCCGGCGCGCATCCCCGCGACTTGGCTCGGACTGCTGTCAAGATCGTCACACCCTTGAGGACCCATGAGGGTTCGTCCACCGCGGGACCGTTGCTCAGCCGATCACTTCACCTCTTGCGCTCCGTCAGTAAACGCCGCGAATCGCCGTACCGGACCTGGCTATTGCTCGCCCGGGCGCGATTAACAACCTGAATGGCCAGCGGCGAGGGCGATATAGATGCAATCTGGATTGCCCCAGTCATGGTTAGCCGAAATCGGCATCGATTGCTTACATCGCACAATTGCATGCTAGATTGTAGTTCACCCGGAGCGCAGCTAGCGGTGGCCCGCGTGCGACGCCGGGCGTGCGAGAGGCATCAGGGGGCAATCCATGAGCGCGCAGCCAAGGATCGGGGTCTACGTCTGCCATCCCGCCGACAGCTCCACGGGCGCGGTGGATCTCCAGGCCGTCGCGGACTACGCGAAGAATCTGCCTCGGGTCACGCTTTCGCGGGTCGTGCTCGTCCAGCGCCCGCTCGACCCGGTCCTCCTCGGGGAGGAGATCCGGAAAGCGGGCCTCACGGGGGTGGTCATCGCTGGGTATTCACCCGGCTTCTTCAAGCCCGCGTTCACGCGGGCGCTCGCCCAGGCCGGCGGAGACGCCGACCAGGTCCGGCTGGCCTCCTTCCGCGAGCACGGCGCCATGGCCGACCGCCCGCTCGAACGGGCGAAGGCCGTCGTCACGTGCGCCGTGTACGACGTGCCGTTCAGCCTCGCCGCCGAACCGGAGAAGGTATCCGTCAACGATGCCACGCTCGTGATCGGGGGCGGCATCGCCGGGATCCAGGCCGCGCTCGAGATCGCCGAGTCGGGCCACAAGGTGCACCTCGTCGAGCGCCAGGCCACCATCGGCGGCCACATGGCGATGTTCGACAAGACCTTCCCCACGCTCGACTGCGCCGCCTGCATCCTCACCCCGAAGATGGTGGCGGTCGGCCAGCACCCCAACATCGAACTCATGGTCCTGGCGGAGGTCGAGGACGTCGCCGGCCGCGCCGGGGCGTACCGGGTGAAGGTGCGCAAGCGCGCCACGCGCGTCGACGCCTCCGCGTGCGTCGCCTGCAACGACTGCGCGCAGTTCTGCCCGGTCGTCGTGGCGAGCGAGTTCGACGTCGGTATCGCCACGCGCAAGGCCATCTACATCCCCTTCCCGCAGGCCGTGCCCAACGCCTACGTCATCGACCCGGAGAGCTGCACCTGGGTCGTGAGCGACGGGAAGAAGTGCGGAGCCTGCGTCAAGAAGTGCGTGAAGGAGGCCATCCACCTCGAGGCCCAGGACGAGGTGGTCGAGCTCGAGGTCGGCAACATCATCGTCGCCACCGGCTACGAGACCTTCGATGCCCGCCGCATCGATCGCTACGGCTACGGCAAGTATCCGAACGTCCTCACCGCCCTCGAGTTCGAGCGCCTCACCAACGCCTCGGGGCCGACGGGCGGCAAGATCGTGACCAAGGAGCGGAAGTACAACAAGCGGACGAAGAAGGACGAGTGGGTCTTCGATCCGGAGGGACCCAAACCAAGGGCGGTGGCCATCATCCACTGCGTCGGCTCGCGCGACGCGAACTACAACGCCTACTGCTCGCGCGTCTGCTGCATGTACTCGCTCAAGTTCGCGCACCTCGTCCGCGAGAAGCTGCCCGACGCGAGGTGCCTCGAGTTCTACATCGACATGCGCGCCTTCGGTAAGGGCTACGAGGAGTTCTTCGAGCGGGTCAAGGACGAGGGCGTCTTCGTCGTGCGCGGACGGTCGGCCAAGGTCATCGAGCGCGACGGCCAGATGTACATCAAGGGCGAGGACATCCTCGCCGACCTGGTCATCGAGTCGCCGGTCGACATGGTGCTGCTCGCGGTCGGCCTGCAGCCGACAGCCGACGCGGGAAAGCTGGCGCAGATGCTCGGCATCGACCGGGTCGAGGAGGGCTGGTTCAACGAGGTGAACTACAACAGCGAGCCGAACGCGACGGAGCGAGGAGGCATCTTCGTGGCCGGCGTGTGCCAGGGACCAAAGGACATCCCGGACACCGTCGCGCAGGCCGCGGGCGTGGCCGCCGACGTGCTGCGAACCATCGTCAGCGGCAAGGGGCAGGAGAGCCGGCAGCACCTCACCCTGGACGACATCGAGAAGAGCGCGAAGGCGCTCGCGGCGCAGTGAGCCAGGAGGCGACGACCATGCCCGTCCGTGCGAACCCGAAGCTCATCGACGATCTGGAGCGCTACGGCGCCCAGGACGTCGTCAAGTGCTACCACTGCGGCAACTGCAGCGCTGCCTGCCCCTTCTCGGAAGCGCCCTTCATGTTCCCGCGCAAGTCCATGCGCTATCTGCAGATGGGCCTGGAGCACCGGCTCCGCTCCAACCTCGAGCCGTGGCTCTGCTACTACTGCGGCGAGTGCTCCGATCAGTGTCCGCGCGGGGCAGAGCCCGGCGAGACCATGATGAGCATGCGCCGCTGGCTCACGGCGCAGTACGACTTCACCGGCATCTCGAAGCTCTTCTATCGCTCCTTCAAGGCCGAGCTCGGCGCGATCCTGCTCGTGGCGCTGCTCACCGGCGTGGGCTTCCTCGCCTACGGGTTCCTGGGCGGCGGCGGGGACCTGTCGGTCTACGACGGCCCGGGCGCGTTCCTGCCTGCCGGCGCCGTGCACGTCTTCGACTGGGTCATGGCGGGCATCCTCTCCTCGTTCCTGCTCGTGAACTGCATCCGCATGTGGCAACTCACCATGCGAGACGAGCGCAGCACGCCCATCCCGGCGGGTGCTTACCTGCGCAACCTCGTGCTGGTACCGCTCCATTTCTTCACGCAGAAGCGATACCGGGAGTGCGAGGACAAGAAGCCGTGGGCCATGCACCTCGTGCTCATGCTGAGCTACGTGAGCATGCTCGTCCTCATCATGTTCTTCCTGCGCGACATGCAGGACGGTCCCGAGATCCGGTGGAGGGTGCATGCCTTCGGCTACCTCGCGTCCATCGGCCTCGTCTCGACCGCGATCCTCGCCGTGCGTGGCCGCCTGAAGAAGAGCGCGCCCTATCACCGGCATTCCCACGAGACGGACTGGGTCTTCCCCTTCCTGCTCATCTTCGTCGCGGCGACGGGCGTCCTGCAGCACGTCCTGCACCGCGCCGGGCTGCCCTTGGCGGCAAACCTCGCCTACGTCGTCCACCTGATGGGCATCGTGCCGATGCTGGTGCTGGAGGTGCCCTTCGGGAAGTGGTCGCACATGGCGTACCGGCCCCTCGCGATGTTCTTCGCCAAGCTCCAGATCGAGGCCCACGCGGCCAGGGCCAGGCAGACATCCCCGGCGGCGAAGCCGCAGCTCGTGGCCTGAGCAGGAAGGAGTGCGCCATGGCAGAGGAACGGATCGGCGTCTTCATTTGCAACTGCGGCACCAACATCGCCAAGGTGGTCGACGCGAACGCGGTCGCGCAGGTGGCAAAGGACATCCCCGGCGTCGCCATCACCCGCTCGTACAAGTACATGTGCTCCAACCCGGGGCAGGAGATGATCGCCCAGGACATCCACGACTACTCCCTCACCCGGGTGGTCGTCGCGGCGTGCAGCCCGCGCATGCACGAGGGCACCTTTCGCAAGGCCCTCGAGCGCGGCGGCCTGAACCCCTACCTCCTGGAGATGGCCAACATCCGGGAGCAGTGCAGCTGGGTGCACGACGATCGACCCGCCGCGACGGAGAAGGCCACCTCGCTCACCCAGGGCGCGGTCCGGCGGGTGAAGCACCACCAGCCGCTCGAGAAGCGCTCGGTGCCGATGTGCCCGGCCACCCTGGTCCTCGGCGGCGGCATCGCCGGCCTCACGGCCGCCCTCGAGCTCGCCGGCGCCGAACAACAGGTCTACCTCGTGGAGCGAAAGGCGCAGCTCGGCGGCAACGTGGCGCGCGTCGATCTCACGGCCCCCTACCTCGACTCCGCCCGCGACATCTTGAAGGACCGGATCGCGCGCGTGACGCGGCACCCGAAGATCACGGTCCTCCTGGAGAGCCAGCTCGTCGAGCTGAAGGGCTTCGTCGGCAACTTCCGGCCCAAGGTGAAGACCGGCAAGGGCGAGGTGCTCGAGCTCGAGGTCGGCTCGGTCATCGTCTGCACCGGGTACAAGGAGTTCGACGCTCGGCGCGCGAAGCAGTACGGCTACGGCCTCCTTCCCGACGTCATCACCTCCTTCGAGCTCGAGACGATGCTGCGCAGGGGGAAGGTCGAGACGAAGGCCGGGAAGAGGCCGCGCTACGTCTCGCTCATCCACTGCGTGGGCAGCCGCAGCGAGGAGTTCCATCCGTACTGCTCGCGCGTCTGCTGCATGACCGCGCTCAAGTACGCCCAGGAGATCAAGTCGGCCCTCCCCGACGCCTACGTCGCCGACCTCTACATCGACATGCACGCCTTCGGGAAGGGCTGCGAGGACTTCTACAGGAAGAGCGCCGAAGTGAAGACGATGTTCCTCATGTACCAGAAGAACCACGCCCCCGAGATCAAGCGCGCCGGACCGGGGGACGACTGCGGCATGCTCATCAGCCTGAAGGAACAGCTGTCGGGCGAGGAGATCGAGATGCCCGCCGACCTGGTCGTCCTGATGGTCGGCATGGAGCCGCGCGAGGACTCGGACCAGGTCGCGCGCCTCGTCAACATCAGCCGCGACAAGGACGGCTGGTTCATCGAGAGCCATCCGAAGCTCGATCCGGTGGCGACCACGACGGACGGCGTCTTCATCGCCGGCGCGTGCCAGTCGCCCAAGGGCATCCCGGGGTCGGTCGCCCAGGCGCGCGCCGCCGCCGCCCGCATTCTGGGCCGGATCGCGCTCGGGGAGATCGCGGTCGACGGCGTCTACGCCGAGATCGACGAGGACTGCTGCTCGGGTTGCCGGATGTGCAACGAGCTGTGTCCCTACACGGCCATCGAGTTCGACGAGGTGGCGAAGCGCAGCCACGTCATCAGCGCGGCTTGCAAGGCCTGCGGCTCCTGCGCCGCGGCCTGTCCGTCGAGCGCCATCACCGCCCGCCAGTACACCGACCAGCAGATCTTCGCGCAGATCGAGGGGGTGCTGTGATGGCTTTCCAGCCTCGCATCGTGGGCTTCCTCTGCAACTGGTGCTCCTACACCGGCGCCGATCTCGCCGGCACGAGCCGCATCAAGTACGCGCCCAATATCCGCGTGATCCGCGTGATGTGCTCCGCGCGCGTCGATCCGACCTTCGTGGTGAAGGCGCTCGCCGAAGGCGCCGACGGCGTCCTCATCTGCGGGTGCCACCCCGGCGACTGCCACTACGTCGAGGGAAACTACAAGGCGATGCGGCGGTACTCGGCGCTGAAGCGCGTCCTCCAGTCCTATGGCATCGCGGACGACCGCGTCCGCCTGGAGTGGGTGAGCGCGAGCGAGGGGAACCGCTTCGCCCAGATCGTGAACGACATGACCGAGAAGATCCGCAAGCTGGGCCCGAGCCAGGTGAAGCTCCAGCTGGCCGCAGACGCTGCCGAGAGGTGAGCGATGGCGAAGAGCAAGCTGCAGATCGCGATCTACTGGGGCGCAGCCTGCGGCGGCTGCGACGTCGCAGTCCTCGACACGAACGAGTTCATCCTGGACGTCGCCGCGCTGGCGGACGTCCGCCTCTGGCCCATCGCCGTCGACGGTAAGTACAAGGACGTCGAGGCGATGGCGGACCAGGAGCTCGACCTCACCCTCTTCGACGGCGCGGTCCGCAACAGCGAGAACGAGCGGATCGCCAAGCTCCTCCGCCGCAAGAGCAAGCTCCTCGTGGCCTTCGGCTCGTGCGCCCACATGGGCGGCATCCCGGGCCTCGCCAACCTCGTCGACCGCGACGAGATCCTGAAGGCGGCCTTCCTGGTCAACCCGTCGATCCAGGCCGGCAATCAGACGATCCCCCGGGAGCACACCGAGTCGCCCGCGGGCGCGCTGGAGATCCCCAAGCTCTACAACCGGGTCTACAAGCTCGACCAGGTGGTGGACGTGGACTACTACGTGCCGGGCTGCCCGCCCGCCCCTGCCCAGATCAAGGCCGTCCTGCTCGCCGTCGCCACGGGGAAGCTGCCGCCGAAGGGCAGCGTGGTCGGAGCGTCCGACCGCGCCGTGTGCGACGAGTGCGGCCGCAAGAAGACCGAGAAGAAGATCCAGAAGTTCTACCGGCCGTGGCAGGTCATCCAGAAGTGGGACGAGTGCCTGCTCGAGCAGGGGATCCCCTGCGCCGGGTCGGCCACGCGGGGCGGGTGCGGCGTGCGCTGCCCGAACAGCGGGATGCCCTGCCGCGGCTGCTATGGCCCGCTCCCCAACGCGAAGGAGCAAGGGGCGAAGCTCCTCTCCGCGCTCGCCTCGATCATCGACAGCAAGGACCCGGAGGAGATCGAGCTCATCCTCGATGGCATCCCCGACCTGGCGGGCCTGGCTTACCGGTTCGGGCTCCCGGCCTCTCTCCTGCAGAGGAGCGTCAAGTCATGAGCCGACGGATCAGCATCGACCCGATCACGAGGCTCGAGGGACACGGCAAGATCGAGATCTTCCTCGACGACAGCGGCGCGGTGAAGGACTGCTACTTCCAGATCCCGGAACTGCGCGGCTTCGAGCGCTTCGTCGTGGGGAGGCCCATCGAGGAGCTGCCTCGCATCGTCACGCGCATCTGCGGCGTGTGCCCGGCGAGCCACCACATGGCGAGCGCGAAGGCGGTGGACGGTTGCTTCGGGAACGAGGCGCCGCCGCTCGCGCACAAGCTCCGGGAGATGTACTACAACGCGCACTACATCCACAGCCACATCGCCCACTTCTACGCCCTGGCCGCGCCCGACTTCGTGCTCGGCCCGGACGCCGATCCGGCCATCCGCAACATCCTCGGCGTGGTGGCCAAGGTCGGGCTCGAGATCGGCGGCGCCGTCATCAAGGCGCGCGCCCAGGCACAGGACATCCAGAAGATCATCGGCGGGCGGAGCACGCACCCCGTGTGGTGCCTGCCAGGGGGCGTCTCGAAGGGCCTGTCGAAGGAGGAGCTCGAGCAGATCAAGCCGATGGTGGGCGAGCTCTACGACTTCACCCAGTTCTCGCTCCAGCTGTTCCGGAACGTGGTGCTGGGGAACCCCGGGTACGTCGATCTCATCCTCAACGGTCCGTACACGCTGAAGGTCCAGAACATGGGCCTCGTGGACGAGAACAACGCGCCCAACTTCTACCACGGCAAGGTGCGCGTCGTGGACTGCGAGGGGAAGGAGATCCACAAGTACGCGCCCAGCGAGTACTTCGAGTACGTGGCGGAGCACGTCGAGCCGTGGACGTACCTCAAGTTCCCCTACTTGAAGAAGCGGGGCTGGAAGGGCTTCGTCGAGGGCGTCGATTCGAGCCTCTACACCGCGACCCCGCTCGCTCGCCTCAACGTCGCGGACCGCATGGCGACCCCGAGGGCCCAGGAGGCCTTCGAGGAGATGTTCAAGACGCTGGGAGCCAAGCCGTGCCAGGCGCTCCTCGCCGCCCACTGGGCGCGACTCGTCGAGATGGTGCAGAACGCCGAGACCCTGCAGCGCTACTGCGCAGACCCCGAGATCACGGGCGACAAGTACCGCGTGGTGCCGAAGCAGATCACGGGCGAAGGGGTGGGCATCGTCGAGGCCATGCGCGGCACGCTGACGCACCACTACACGTGCGACGAGAAGGGGATCTGCACGAGCGCCAACCTCATCGTGGGGACGACCAACAACAACGCGCCCATCCACATGGTGACGAAGAAGGCGGCCTCGACGCTCATCAAGCCGGGCATCGAGCCGACCCAGGGCATCCTGAACATGGTCGAGATGGCGTTCCGCGCCTTCGATCCCTGCTACAGCTGCGCGACGCACAGCATGCCCGGGCAGATGCCGCTCCACGTTCTCATCCACAAGCGGGGCGAGGTCTACCGGGAGTTCAGGCGGAGCTGCTAGTGGCATCGCAGGATGTGCTCGTGGAAGGGGGCAAGGGCAGCGTCCCAGCGCGCCGCGCGGTCGCGCCGAGGACGCTGCTCCTTGGTATGGGCAATCCCTACCTCTGCGACGACGCAGTGGGGATACGCCTGGCCACGTTCCTGCGCGTACGGATGGGGGACGTGCAGGACCTCACCTACGTCGAGGAGTGCTCGCAGGGTGGCCTCAACATCCTCGAACTCGTCGCGGGCTACGATCGGCTCGTCGTGCTCGACTCGATCAAGGCGGGTGGAGAGCCGGGCTCCTGGTATCGCTTCGACGGCCGCGCGTTGCGCGAGACCATGAACCTCACGAACGTGCACGACACGAACCTCGCGACCGCACTGGAGCTGGGCCGCAGGCTCGGCTTCAGGGTCCCGTGCGAGGAGGAGATTCACGTCTTCGCCGTCGAGGTCGAGGACAACCTGACCTTCGCCGAGCGGATGACCGATTCGCTCGAGGGCGCGTTCCCAGGCTACGCGGCCGAGATCGGCGCGGAGGTAGCGGCGCTGCTGGAACGCTGAGTACCCGGGGCTCGCGCCGCCCCGCCCCGCCGGCAGAGCCGTCGGGGCCCCACCCTGGCTAAGAAGCCAAAGGCATTTGTCGACAGGTCTTGAG
>JBGQLS010000155.1:0-12675 GCA_041500205.1 Anaeromyxobacteraceae bacterium
CCAAATATACGCGCGAGACGCCTACCAGCAGCACGAACAGCACGATGACCGGCGTCACCAGCCAGCACCAGCGCGTTCGCCAGAACAACAGGACAAGCGCGACCCCCAGCGTAGCCGAACCCATCGCATGACCGCTGGGGAAGCTGTAGGTGGTCTCCGGCGTGATCGACTGCCACAGAGCCGGACGCATTCGCGCGAAGTAGTTCTTGGCCGCAACATTGAGGATGGCCGACCCGATCTCGCTGCCCGCGGTGACGACCGCGAGCTCGAGCTTGCCGTCGATGGGCGAAGCCCTGGGGAACAGCTTGATCCCACCCGTGATGGTGCCGACGTTCCCGACGAGTACGCAGCTCGCCTTGCCCGAGAACCATGGCTTGCCGTTCACGTGGATCTTCGTCTGCACCGGGGCTCTTCGCACCGCATTCATCCCGCTGCCAAAATATGCCAGGCGCCCGATGCGCTTCTTCGCCGACTTGCTGACGTCGCGCATCGTGATCGCATCGACGCCCGTCCCCGCCATCACGGCGAAGCGCTCACCGTTCACGATGCCGACGTCCGATGGATTCACTATGGGTGCCCTTCGATCGTCGACGCAGGCTCTGGTGCTTTCAGCGGAGCAGCGGGAATACCGGCACCAGGCTACTTGGCGAACTGGAACTGGGGCAGCTGTTTCAGCGCCTCCTTGGTCGCGCCCGGCAGGACGATCTTCGGTTTCACCGAGGTGAACTGGCCGACGGGAATGGCGACGTGGTGGCGCCCGATCCCCAGGAATCCACTGACGTCCACGATGGCGAGCGACAGGGTCCCGTCAGGCTTCACGATGAGATCGCCGATCTTACCGATCTTCGCGTTCTTATCGTTGTAAACAATGGAGCCGATGAGCTTCGAGGCGCGGTAGCCGATCGCGACCGCTGTCGACTCCTCGACGGTTACACCCAGCGTGATCGACCCGGCCACCGGCGGAGGCTGCGGCGCTTGCGTCTCCTGCTGGGCGGAAGCGGCCGTCGCGAGAAGCATTCCAAGTACACCGAACGCAAATATCTTCTTCATGGTCTGTCCCATCCCGAGAATGAAGGTACGCCGTAGACAGCGGGGGTCTCCGACAAGAGGGCTGCCTCGCACGGCCACGCTGCCAGGGCGCCAGCAGGCGAGCTGGGTTCATCGACTGCCCTGCTTGGAAAGCACCTTGCTGGCTGCGCCGAATCGCAAGCAGGACGAACGATCCGACCCGACAAACCGCATGGCAGCGGACCTTGGCTAACCCTTCTCGACCGCTCGCTTGATCTCCTTGGCCTTCTCGCCCGCGACCGCCTTGATCTCCTTCACCTTGTCCTCTGCGGCAGCCGTGATCTTCTTGGCCTTCTCATCGGCGGACTCCAGCAACTCCTTGCTCTTGCTCTTCAGATCATCCGCGATACCAGGGTCAATCCTCGGCTTGAAGTCCTCTTCCTTGAACGAGCTCGCGAACCGGTCCACCTGCTTCTCGGCCTCGTCCTTGCCGATGCCGTACTGCTCCTGGACCCGCCCGACGAGCTGCTCACGCTTGCCGGCGATCACGTCGAGGTGGTCCTCGGTGAGCTTGCCCCACTGCACCCTCACCCTACCCTTCAGTTGCTTCCAGTTGCCTTCGATCCGGTCCCAGTTCATGTTTTCCTTTCCGTGAACTCGGCCTGGCGATGTGCGCTCATGCGAACCGGCGGCGCTGGCCGAGAGCGCCGGAGCGTGTTGGAACACCCGCGGGCGCTGTCACCCGCGTCGCGACCAGTAGAACCCGCCTCCACCGAACAGGACGACGAGAAGTACGACGATGAGGATGGTGTTGAGCGACATGGGCGACCTCGACGGCGGCGGAATCGCCTGCTCCCAAGGGGGCGGGCATCGTAACCGTCAGTCATGGTGTGCACGCCTCGTGCCCGTCGATCGCCGGCGCATGCTGCTGTTGTTCCGGCGAGGCTCGCGCCCGGCGGAGCCGTGGACCCATTCGAGAACGTTCACGGACGTTCGCGTTCGGCGGTGCAAGCTGGCCAGGCAGGCTTCCGCCGGGCCGCCGCGCGGTGCGGGATCTTCGATCGCCATCGAGGAGATGCGCCAACAGAGTGGGCGCGGCGCGCGGCGCGTATGAGCCCGTTGCTCCACGGACGGAAATCCGCGTCGCCTCCGAGCTTCGCCCGTGGCGCCCCGAGATGGGTAGGGGCGAGGACTGGCGCGGTAGCTGCCTTCCGCGCTGACCCGCATGGGCTCGCGACAAGATGCCGCGAACCCTGCTGCCCGGTAGCCAATGCGATCAGAAGCGCTTCATCTCATGTTCTAGGGTCAGAAAGGTTTTCGCCCGCGAGGAAAAGTCATGAAGGAAAGCACGAAAGACAAGGCGAAGGGCACGTTCAAGAACCTCAAGGGCAAGATCAAGGAAGCCGCCGGGGCCATCACCGGACAGCGCAAGCTGGAGTCGAAGGGGAAGGACCAGCAGCTTACCGGCAAGGCTCAGAAGAAGCTCGGCCAGGTCGAGAAGGTCCTCGGGAAGTAGAGCGCGGAGCCGCCGCGCCCTCGCGATTGGTTTCGCCCATCTCGGCGAAGACGACTGACCCGTCGCACGCCTGCGGATCGATGCCAGTGAGGAGTGCAACCCGAGCCAAGAAGGCAGGCCATGCCATGACGCAGACTGACCATCCCCGCAGTGGAGGCCTCATGTTGTTCCTCGCATTCACCGGAGGCGCGCTGGTGGGTGGAGCCGCAGCGCTGGTCTTTGCGCCCCGCTCCGGCGCGGAGACGCGACGGCGCATCACCGGTGCGGTGGATGACACCAAAGGGTTCGCCACGCGCATGCCGAACGCCATCCACGAAGCGTCGAGCGCAGCGCAGGCAGCGTTCACCGCGGCCCTGAAAGAAGGGGCCGGAGAGGACGCGGCCGCTTCAACGTCTCCTCAATCCCCACGCCGCCACCGTTCGTGAAGGGGCGGGGCAGGCGACTGCTTGGGCGAGTGTGATATTGTTCCGATAGCGGACTGCAGGGACATGCTCGCGATCCGAGGGCCAAGACGCTGGTAGAACAAGACCGCGAGCGGAAGGAGGAGAACACATGCTCGTCAAGGACGCCATGACGCATCGTGCGGAGACCATTGGCCCTGACGAGACGCTTCAGGCCGCTGCCAGCAGGATGAGGGCTCTCAACATCGGAGCCCTTCCGGTTTGGGAGGACGATCGTATCATCGGCATGCTCACCGATCGAGACATCGTCATCCGGGGGGTCGCGGACGGCATGCACCCGGTCCAGGCCACGGTTCGGGGCTCGATGACGCCGCAGGTCGTCTGCTGTTTCGAGGAGCAGCCTCTCGACGAGGCTGCCATCTTCATGGAAGAGCATTGCATCAGGCGAGTCATGGTGCTCGACTCGCGCAAGAGGCTTGTCGGCATCCTCAGCCTGGATGACCTCGCAATGACGCCAGGCAGGCTTGCCGTCGATGTCCTCGAAAAGTGCCACGACCCGGAACGGCGGGACTATCGGGGGCACTGGCAGCACATTGGTTGAGCCACCCTCACGGCGGCAATTTCGAGCAGTACCATCCTCCAGCCCTTGTCCGTCCCGAGAATCCTGTCGCGACAGCCGACAGGCCTCGGGCGAGAGCCGAGAAGAGGGTGACGCTGCGCCGGAGGCCCGGAGCCCCGCGCGAACGCCCCTGAGCGCACCCTCGCCACGGCGCGACGACGCGGCCGCAGCGTGAGGTCCATCGCGGCGTGCCAGCGGTCGCTGAGGGCGACGGCGCGCAATTGGATAACGTGCTCGCCGGTAGCCTGTCTGTCCCGAGAATCGTGTAGCGGCCGCCACGACGCTCCTGGCGGAGGCCGCCCGAGGTGTGGCAGACGGGACGGTCAGAGCTCAGCGCCAAGGAAGACGCCGACGACACCGGTCAAGGGGCGCCAGCAACCAGCCCACGCCGTCGAACGGCGGGCCCAGACCTCGCGGCACCTCGGCCGGTCAGGCCGCGCGTCGCTCGTAGTGACGGTAGAGGCCACCGGCTTCGGCGACCGCTACCACATCCCCGTGCTCGGGCCCTTGCACCGGCCGATGCCCGGGAGCGTCCATGTCAAGCGCACGGTGGCATCGCCAGCGGTGGTAACGTTCGACGTACTCGCCGAGGAGCCTCCGCAGGTGCCTTTCGTCGAGGACGATGACCTGCTCCAAGCACTCCCGGCGGATACTGCCGATCACACGCTCGGCAAACGGATTGGAGCAAGCTGTCGAATGCACCGGATGGGATCGGACCGCCGCGACGTTTTCGGGTGACGCATCCGTTTCACCCGCTGCGCGAGCGTGAACGGGATCGTCGGTGAACCGCAGCTTCCCGCCACCGAGTTGTTGGCGGAGGACGAGGTTCTCCTCCTTCAGATAGTCCATCATCGCGAGCTGTACTCGCGCTGAGCACGGCGTAACCCCCTGCTCGGAACGAGCGGACCGTTACGGCTCGTACCTACGGCTCGTCCTCGACAACGAGGGTCGTCTCCGTGCCGCGTGGCGTCGCCGCTGAAACGGCTCCAGCCGTCGTGGCCGCCGCGTCGGAAATGCGGGGGAAGAGGAGCTCGAAGGTCGTTCCGTGCCCAGGTTCGCTATCGAACCGGATGAACCCGCCGCTCTGATTGACGATGCCGTAAACGGTCGCGAGCCCGAGGCCCGTCCCCTTCCCGACGGGCTTCGTCGTGTAGAACGGCTCGAACACGCGTGCTTTGACCTCGGGCGGCATGCCCACACCCGAGTCGCGCATCGTGAATCGCACGTAAGGACCGTCCCCCGCCCCGGGGAACAGCGCGCCGTGCGTTTCGTCGACGTCGAAGTTCGTGGTCTCGATGGTTAGCTTGCCTCCGCTCGGCATCGCGTCACGGCTGTTCACCGCGAGGTTCAGGACGACCTGCTCGATCTGCGCAGGATCACAGCGGACCGTCCAGAGGGTCGGCTGCAAGTTCAAGAGGAGATCGATGTCCTCGCCCAGCACGCGCCTGAGCAGCTTCTCGATGCCTCGAACGAGAGCGTTCAGGTCGAGCGGCACTGGGGCGATGATCTGCCGCCGCGCGAACGCGAGCAGCTGGCGGGTCAGGTCCCGAGCGCGCCTTCCCGCACCGGCGATCTCTTCCACGACATCCGGTTCGGGCGGCGAACCCTCGCGGAGGTCATGCTTCAACGCCTCGGCGCCAGAGAGGATCACGGTGAGCAGGTTGTTGAAGTCGTGGGCGATCCCTCCGGCCAGGAGTCCGACGCTTTGCATCCTCTGTGCTTGGAGCAGCTGGTTCTCGAGCTTCGCGCGCGCCTCCTCGGCCTGCTTGCGTTCCGCCATCTCGGCTCGCAGGCTGTCGTTGGCCCTGGAGAGCATGGCCGTCGCCCGCTGGGCGTCGCGGAACAGGCGAGCGTTGTCGATGGCGATGGCCGCGCGCCGCGCCAGCTCCCTGGCGAACTCGAGCTCCGCCGCGCCGTAGCGTCCGGGCGTCCCCGAGCCGAGCGTGAGCACCGCCAGCGCCTGCCCTCGCGCCAGGAGTGGCACCGCCAGCCCCGAACGGAACCCGAGGTCGACGACGAGTCGGGTGTGCTCTTCGTCCTCGCACATCCCTCGGACGTCGCCCTCACCCACCTCGGACACGAGCAGAGCTTCGCCGCTGCGCAGGACGCGCGCGGAAAGGTGAGGCGAGTCCCAGTGCAGCGGGTAGCGCCGCAGGACCTCCTCGAGGAGCGGTTCTCTGGAGGGGTCCGCGTGGGCGCCGGCCAGGCGCCGGACCTCGCGGCCGTCCGCGACGTCGATGATGCACCAGTCGGCGAACAGCTTCACGCAGAGCCGGCTCAGGCGGCCGAGCGTCGCCTCATAGTCAAGCGACTCGGCGAGCAGCACGCCCGCCTCGGACAGGAAAGCCGACCGGCGCTCCGCCCCCTCGGCGGCCTCGCGCGCGACACGCTCCTGCTCGAGGAGCATGGCGCTTTGCATCGAGATGGCGGCCTGCGACGCGAGGAGCGTCAGGGCGGGCAGCCGATTCGAGGTGAAAGCGCCAGCGGCGAGGCTGTTCTCCAGGTAGAGGAGACCCTGCAGTTCAGCCTGGCGTAGGATGGGCAAGCACAGCATGGCCCGGGGCTGGCGCCGGGTGACGTGAGGATCGGACGAGAAGAGCTCGTGTTTCACGGCGTCGGAGACGACCAGTGGCTCGCGGGTCCGGCGCACGTAGTCGAGGACCGACTCGGGCAGGCTCTCGCTGGACAGGTGCCCGAACGGTTCGTGAACCCTGACCGTGATCGACTCGCCCTCGACCGCGGCGGTGGCGCCCACCACGAGCCCGGTGGGGCGGGAGAGCAGGAGAGCACCACGGTCGGCTCCGGCCTGCTCCATGACCGTCCGCAGGAGCTTCTCGAGGAGCCGCGCCAGGACGATCTCGCTCGAGATCGCCTGCGCGGCCTTGGCGATCGCGAGCGCGTCCAGCGGGAGCCCCTGGTCCGAAATCGCCGGGAACTGGCTCTCGAGCCGGCGCGCCTTCCCCGGCGCTCCCCAGCGGAGATACGCTGCCCGCGCTTCCCGCAAGTAGGCCTCCGCGCTCGCCTCGTGCCCCTGCGTCAGGCAGCACGCCGCCGCCCTTTCGTGAGCCAGGGCCTCTACCTCTGTGGAGCCGTGCCTCCTCGCCTCGCGAATGGCGCGCTGGTAGAGCTGCATCGCCTCCTCCGGCCGCCCGTGGACGCGGGCGACCTCCGCGTCCACCAGCACCGATCGGTGAAGGAAGTTTCCGGGGCAGTCCGCCGCCCACCTGCGCAAGCGCTCCGCGCACTCGCTAAGCTCCTGCATCCCCGCGCTTCGCGCTGCGTCGTCGGCCTCGGTCCAGGCGGCGGCGAGCGCCAGCGCGGCGAAGAACGTGTAGGAGACCTCGGCGTGCTGACCGCGCAAGAGCACCACGAGCGGCCGAGCGACCGCGGCCGAGGCCAGCGCGGCGGCGGTGTCTCCGGCCACGACCTGCGCCTCGAGCTTGTACAGGTGGAAATGGGCGCTGAGGAACGGCAGCGGATGGGCGGCCAGGCAGTTCGCGAAAGCGGCCTCGTCGAACTCAGGCCCGGAGAAGACGGTGTCGCCCTTCTGCAGGGCACGCACGAAGTGCCGATAGGCGAGAGGGACGTCGGCGAGCGGCCCGTAGCCCGCAGACCGGATGTACTCGACCGACCGCTGCGCCTCCGCTTCGACCTCGCCCAGTGGATCTCCTGCGGCGCCGCGCAGGAGCGGCACGTGGTAGTGGCAGAGGCAGGAGAAGATGAGGTCGCCGCTCTCCAGGCCGGCGCGGACCCCGTTGCGCATGACCTCCACCGCCGAGCGCAGATCGCGGTTCCAGACGTAGATGACCCCGGCCACCACGTTGTGGACCTTGGATCGGCAGGCAGAGAAGGCGGCCCGCTCGACCATCTTGAGCGCGATCTGGCCGCACCGGTCGGCCTCTGCCCGACGGCCAACAAGGCACAGCTCCAGGCCGTATGCAGCCAGCCCCATGGGCGACATGGAGCACAGCCCGTGCTCGAGCGTCAGGTCGACCATGCTGCAGGCCAGGAGCCGGTGCAGATGGAGGTCGACGAAGTACGCGCTCGGTAGCATTCCCGCCAGCACGGCGGAGGCGCCCTCGACGTCGCCATCCTGCGCGGACGGGAGATCCGCAATGGACTCCAGGGGGCGCTCGCCGATCCGTACCTGGACTGCACGCTCCGCCGCCTCCACCTCCGCGAGGGAGGGATGGACCGGGATCTCCAGCCCGTAGAGTCGCAAGCAGCCGATGGCGGCCTCGAGCGCCCGGAGGGATTCGCCGCGGGCCGTGTACAGGTCGATTCGGACCCGCTGGCACGCAGACTGCTCGCCACGAGTCCGCGCGTGCTCCTGGGCGTGGTCGAGGCGCCGCTCCGCCTCCTCGAGACTGCGCGAGCCGAACTCGCACTCGGCGCCCTCGAGGCAGAGCTCGAAGGCGAGCTCGCGCTGGGACGTCCATGCGTTCGGCTCGAGCGCCTCCAGGCCGGCAGCGCAGTAGTCGGCGGCGGAGCGAAAGGCAGCCGAGGCCCGAGCGCGCCGGGCGGCGAGGAGGTCGAGCCGGGCGATCTGCTCTCGTTCGGCGTGGTCCTGGAGGGCCGGGATGCCCCGGTTGAGCTGGCCCAGGAGCTCGAAGACGCGTTCGGGTAGTTCCCCCGAGGTGTGCTCGAGGAGGATTCGCCCGATGCAGAGGTGCGTCCTCGGGCGCTCGGACTCGGAGATGCGGGCATAGGCCGCCTGCTGGATGGCGTCGTGCAGGAAGGCGTATCCGTCGGGGACCTGCCGCAGGAGGCCCTCCCGGACGGCTTCGTCGAGCGCCCGCTCGGTCTCGTGCACGGGCCGGCGGCTGGCGGCGGCGAGTGGCGCGGCCGCGAACGTGCCGCCCAGGCAGGCCGCGAACTCCAGTGCCTCCCGACCTTCGGCGGTGAGCCGCCCGATCCTTGAAACCATGAGGTCGACGACGTTGCTGGTGAAGGACTTGGCCGCGATGCGTGCTACGTCCCAGCGCCAGGCCGATGCGGCTCGGTCGAACTCGACCAGACCCTCCGCGTGCAGCGAGGTGAGAAACTGGATGACGAAGAAGGGGTTACCACCCGTCTTCTCGTGGAGGAGCGCCGCCAGCGGACCGGCGCGCTCTCGGTTGGAGCGGAGCGCCTCCATGACGAGCGTGACGAGCTCGGGTAGCGAGAGCAGGGAAAGAGAGAGCTCCCGCACCCTGGCGCCGGCACGGCGCACCTCGTCGAGGGTGCGCGCGAGCGGATGGCCAGGGCGCACCTCGTCCTCGCGGTACGACCCGATGACGAGCAGGTGGCGAATCTCGGGGCTGGTGGCGATCTGCCGGAGAAGCGTCAGACTGGCGACATCCGCCCACTGCAGGTCGTCGATGAACAGGACGAGTGGCCGGTCTCTCCCCGTGAGCGACGCTATGAACTTCTGGAAGGTTCTGCCGAAGCGGGCCGTGGCCTGAACCGCCTCCAGCTCGACGACCCGGGGTTGCGTGCCGATCACGAGCTCGAGCTGCGGAATGAGATCCACGACGAGCTGGCCGTTCTCACCCAGCGCGTCCTGGAGCCGCTGGCGCCAGACGGCGACCTCCCGGTCCCCCGCCGCGAGGATGCCCGCGATGAGCTCGCGGAATGCATGGACTATAGGTGAATAGGGAACGGCCTGCCGCCGCTCATCGAACTTGCCGGAGAGGAACGTGCCACGCTCGGTCGCCAGCAATTGGTACAACTCCCGGACCAGGGAGGACTTGCCCGCCCCCGATTGACCCGAGACGAGAAAGAGCTCTGACTGCCCGCCGCGCGACACGCGGCGGACGGAATGGAGCAGCGTCTCGAGCTCCCACTTCCGCCCGTACAGCTTCTGGGGGATTTGGAGGCGATCGGAGATGTCGAGCTCACCCAGCGGGAACGGGATGACGGTCCCGTTCGACGTCCACTGCTCGAGGCATCGCTGGAGGTCGTGCGCCAGCCCCCGCGCGCTCTGATACCGATCCTCGGCCATCTTGGAGAGCAGCTTGACGACGATGCGCGCCACGACGTCTGGCACTTCGGGCACGAGCCGCGTGGGCGATGCGGGCGCGCGGGCGACGTGGCAGTGCACCCATTCCAGGGGATCGGTCGCCTCGAAGGGGAGCCGGCCCGTGACCATCTCGTAGAAGACGATGCCCAGCGAGTAGAGATCGCTGCGGCTGTCGACGGCCCGGTTCATGCGCCCCGTCTGCTCCGGAGAGAGATAGGGCAGCGACCCCTCGATGTGTTGAGGCGGCTGCGCCGTCTGCAGCTCGCGGCGCGAGCGCGTGGCCCGCCCGAACCCCGTGATTCGCGCCTCGATGCCCGAAGGCTCGACGAGAATGTTACTGGGCTGGAGCTCATTGTGGACGACGCCCCGGCCGTGGATCTCGGCGAGAGCGCTGGCCACGCGCACGGCGAGCCGGAGGAACTTCTCCACCGGCATGGGGGCTCCGAGGAGGCGGCCAAGGGGCTCTCCGCCGAAGTCCTCGAGGACCAGGGTGACCATGCCCTGGTACGTCTCGAGCGCGAGCGGCCTCACCGTCGTCGGCAGGTCGAGCGCAGTCCCGATCTCGTAGTCCTGGCGGAGCCGCTGAAGCGCCTTCGCCGCGCAGCGCTGGGGGTCGACCAGCTTGAGCAGGACGGGGCAGCCGTCCTCCGCCCGCGTGGCACGGCAGAGCTTGCCGCTGTCGCGCTCGTGCAGCGTTGCAGTGATCGCGTATCGGACGTTCGGCATGCGGGGCGGCCCCGCGCCGCGACCGCCCCCCATGCTACCCGTACAGGAGCGTCCGATGCTACGGGTCCCCTGACCTTCGTCCTCGTCACCCAGGCATTGCCTGGCGCACCGAAACACCAGTCGGACCCCTGTGCCTCGCCACAACGGCGTTCCTTCGAGGGATGTGACCTCGATCAAGCTCCTGACAACTGGATAGCCTGACTCGATAGGGCAACGACACTCAGAGTGGACATGTCCCTGTGGTTCTCGGTGCTGGGACCTGCGCCTACATTGCCCCGCTAGTCGGATGCCGCTTTCGCGGGACTGGTTGCGCATGCCCTACCCACGCACTCTTCATGAAGGTGGTTGGTCCGGGATTGGAGGCGAAGATGACTCCAGCACTACAGCGTGCGATGGCCCAGTACGAGGAAGCGTGCATCCGGTACAAGAAGGCGGTGCTGGCGTCGCTGAACGGCAGCTCGAATGGCGACGCCATTCGGGAGGCCATCTGTAAGGTCCAGGACGCGAGCGCCGAGCTGAAGAGGCATCAGGCCGCGCCAACCACGCTGCCGCCCACGCCTCAGAACAAGCCGGTCGCATCTCCGAGTTGGGGCTTCTTCATGAGGCTGCTCAAGGCTGGCTAGGTCGGCAAGGGGCCGCGCTGCCTCCGGGCAGTCCACAAATCAGCTCGGGAACGTGATTGCTCGCCACAAGCTGGCGGTACAAGGTAGCACCTGCGCGGTGATGAGGATCCGTGATGGCGTCTGGTGCCAGAACTCGGCCGGCGGCGATCGCCGTGCGGCGACGGGCGCACAAGTGGACCGAGCGTCAGCGCGGCCGGCATCCGGGACACACGCCGGAGTTGCTGGGCACGACTGGTGAGCACACCTTCGTCGCCGGCGTCAGCGGCCGGACGGGACCGCGCAGGACGACGGGCAGAGCTGGCAGTCAGCCTGTCAGCTACGCAGCCCGACGGTGATAGAAGTTCAGTAGGCCGCCCAGGCGCTCACGCCGGACCACGGGAGAGCTGTCGTTGGCCTGCGCGGCCACCGGAGGCGCCGTGATCAGTTGGTTGTCGAGGCCTTGATGGTGGCGCTCAAGGTGGTAGTGGGTGACGAACTCGGCGATGACGAGGCGGAGATGTCCTTCCCCTAGCAGCACGAGCTTGTCGAGGCACTCCGACTTGATCGACAGGACGAACCGTTCCGCGAAAGCGTTCAGGTTCGGGCCGTAGGCTGGCAGCTTCAGGCATTTCACGCCGGCCCCTCGAAGAAGCTCTCGGAACTCGTCGGTGAACAGCGGATCGCGATCGTGGATGAGGTAGCGCTTGCCCTGGAGGAACCTATCAATGTGGTCGGTGAGGTTGCGGGCGATCTGCTTCATCCAGGCGCCGTGAGGATGGCGGACGATGCCGGCGATCTGGACGCGCCGCGTCTCGATGTCGATGACGAAGAGAACGTAGTAGCGCACCAAGCCGGTGAGCGTGAGCGCTTCAACGGTGAAGAAGTCCGTCGCCGCGATCGAGCCCAGATGAGCCTTCAGGAAGGTGTTCCAGGGCATCCGACGACCGCGCGAGGGCGCGGGTTCGAGACCGTGCTGGAGGAGGATCCGCTTGACGGTATTCCTCCCGAGGACGTGTCCAAGGCTGCCCAGGACATCACGGATCCGCGTGTAGCCCCAGGTCGGGTTCTCGGAGGCGAGCCTGACGGCGAGTTCCCGGAGCGACGACGCCGTACCAGGGCGACCAGCTCCCCGGCGAGCACTACCGTCGTACTTGGCGGCGATGAGCTCACGGTACCAGCGCAGGATGGTCTCGGGCGCCACGAGCCCGGCGAGCTCGCCCAGCACCCGGCAGCCCAGCGCGCGACCCTTCACCGCGAGGCGGCGGCGCTGCTCGTCCGTGAACCGCAGCTTCCCGCCACCAAGTTGCTGGCGCAGCACGTGGTTCTCTTCCTTCAGGTAGTCGATCATCGCGAGCTGTCGCCGGTTGACCCACCCGGCGAACGTCATCAGAAGGAACTGCAGCGGCGCGGCGCTCATCGTGAGCCACCATACCGTGCCGAAAACCACCGATGAGCGCCTCACAGCCCGCCGCGAACGACGACGCAAGGGCTGGACCTCATGGACCGTTCTCGCCGATCGCATTCTGGCACCAGACGAGGTGAAGAACGCGCCAGAAGCCCCGCAGAGCGACGATCGCCATGCGCCCTGATCCCCCTGCCCGCCTAGTCGACTGTGCGTTCTGGCAGGCCCTCCGTTCCTACGAAGGGCCGCGCTGGATGGGCACACAGACGGAGTTGCGACGATTCGCTTCCGGGCTCGGATGCCTTCGTAGGTCAAGGATCCATCCCGGGCGCGCTCTGTTTTTCCCAGCAGCGCCTTGCGCGAGTGGGTGGGGAGCCGTCTCCTCCCCGGCGGCCCCGCG
>JBGQLS010000156.1:0-12637 GCA_041500205.1 Anaeromyxobacteraceae bacterium
CAATCACATTCTTCGACAGGTCTTGAGTCGCCGGGGGCGCAGGCCGCCCCCGCCACGCCGAGCAAAGCCCATCGGGGCCCCACCCCGGCCACGCCGCAAAGCAATCACATTCTTCGACAGGTCTTGAGAGCTCGTCGCCGCCCTCCTGGCGGGACGCCTCGAGCTGCGCCGATCGGTGTGACGCCGCTTCACCTGGCAGGACAGCGTGTGTCAGCGCGCCGCGGCGACGAACCGGCATGACTCGCTCAGGCTACCTCGAGCGGCTCTTGGAATCGCATGGGCGAGAGGTGCAGCATGAACTCGGAGGGGAAGCGCGACGGAGGGAGTCATGACCGTCCGGGTGCGGGATGAATCGAATAAAACTGTACTGGTGGTGCTAGGCACGTTCGACGCCGCGGAGGCGGAGCGCCTGCATGACGCCCTCGTGGAGATCGAGCGCGAGAGGCCTGTCACCATAGACTTCCATGAGGTACGCCTGTTCAAGGACTTCGCCGTGGCAGGCCTCGTGCACGAGATCGCCGCGAGGATGGGCCGCGTGACCCTTGTCGGGCTTTCGGAGCACCACCACCGTCTGCTTCGTTACGTCGGTGCCTAGCTTCGCGAACGCAGTCACGAGCAGGCCGGCGCCGCGAAGAAGATCAGCTCCAGCTACCCGCCGACCCGTGGATACGTCATCGGGTAAGGCGTCAAAGACCCTCGAGGTTCAGTGTCGCCGGTCCAGCCCTGGCGCACGGCCCTTCCCTTACCCATCTGGGCCGCCAGGCCACGTCACGAACGTGTGAGCATCGTGCCTCTGTCGTGAAGCAGGGGGGACTCACATGAAATCGCTCATTTCGGCAGGCATCAGGCTCGCCGTCGCAGTGGCGCTCGCGCGTAGCGCCTGAGTCGACTCGATCGCGCCACGCGTCAGTAGCCAGTCGCCGGGTTCGTGGGCGCGGCCGGAGCGGCGCCGGCGGCCTTGCACTCGAGCCTGGCCAGGTCCTCGCGCGCAGAGACAGCGGCGGCGCGCGCTTGCTTCGCCCTGGCCTGCGCACCGGGATTGCCGGACCTCACCGCGATCGACTCGGCTTGCTCGGCCTTGCGTTCCGCGTCGCTTGCCTTCGTCTCGGCGGCAGCGATCACGGCGGGGGCCGGCGGTGTGCACTCCGCGAGAGAGGGGAGCGGCAGCAGCGCGGCGAGCACGGCAGCGGCAATGCGCATGCAGACCTCCTCGGCGACCGCCCTTGAATAGTCGGAGCCGCGCCATGTCGCACGGGTCCACGCATGCAAGGCACCGGGCTGGGCAAGGCGCTCTACGCGCAGGCGCTCGCCGAAGCCGAGCGGGGCGGCACGAGGGCGCTCTACCTCCTCACCACCACAGCCGAGCCGCTCTTCGCGCGGGCCGGGTTCACCAAGGTCAACCGCGCGAGGTCCCTGCCGCCGTGGGCAACAGCGCCGAGTTCCGGCCGCTCTGCCCGGCGTCGGCCATCCGCATGGTGAAGCACCTTCGGTGACGCGCGCGGACCTAAGCTATTGGGCGATGGCGTCCGGCGCTTCAGGTCCCGCCTTGGCCGGCGTCTCGGGTCGCGGCTCGATGCGCTCGCCCTTCGTCAGCATGGCGAGAGACATCGTGAGCATCGTCGAGATGAGCTCGCCAGAGCCGGACACGTCCAGCTTGCGGTAGATCCGCTTGCGCCGCGCCCGGATGGTCTCGGGTGAGATGTCAGCGGCGGCCGCCGAGTCCTTGCAGGCGAAGCCTTGCGCCAGCCGAAGCACCTCTGACCGCTCGGCCGGCGTCAGGGACGTACCCTCCATGAACTTGGCGACGAACGGGGCCAGGATCTCGATGTCGATGTGGGGCATACCAGGAGGGTAGGCACACCCCGCCTGGTTGGCACCCCCCCCTGCCGGGAAAATGTCGCCGCTCCTCGCTGCCAATGCCCGGAGCGAGGGTCGAGCGGCGTGGGCTCGCCCATTCAGGGGAGGGTGTAGGTTCCTGAGCGCTTCGAGACGACGAAGGCTTTGCGCCGGAGGCCTGCGATACTGGCCTCCATGCGGCTCCGTTTCTCACTCGTGCTCCTCGTCCTGGCGGGCGCCTGCCGCGACTGGCGGCAGCACGTCGATCCCGGTCGCGCGGCAGGCGAGCCAGAACAGGTCCTCGTCACGGGCGAGCCGGCCATCGAGTTCGAGGCGAAGCGCCATCACATCCGGCTGCAGCCCAGGGCGACCTACCAGATCACCGGCTACGCCGCCGAGACGAGCCGGAAGCTCCTCGACCAGTGGGACTTCGTCGTGCCAATGGACGTGGCGCTCGTCTGGGGACCGATTGCAGACCCCGCCGTGCTGAGTCACCTCAAGTTCCACCTATCCGAGAGGTACGTGAGCTACTGGTACGATGCCGGCACGCCCTCGCTCGCCGTGGGCAAGCTCCCGTCGCATGTCGCCAACAACCACCTCATCCCCGCCAACGAGGATGTGGCGGACGCCCTGGCTCGCATCGCCATTGGCGACCTCGTGACGCTCCACGGGAAGCTGGTGGACCTGGAGATCCTCGGCGCGGACGGAAGGCAGGTCTTCCGCGCCCGCACCAGCCTCTCCCGGGATGACGTGGGCTCCGGCGCGTGCGAGATCATCTGGGTGGAGTCGGCCGATGTCGAGCGGCCGGGCTGACCGAGTCGCCGGGGGCGCAGGCCGCCCCCGCCCCGCCGGGCAAAGCCCATCGGGGCCCCACCCCGGCCACGCCGCAGAGCGATCGCATGTCTCGACGGGTCTTGAATGCGTCTCGCCGTCAGGCTGCGCGCCGGGTGTTGCCCACGGACGTGTACCTCAGCGTCGGCCGTGGCACCGCCGCGCCGCGCCAAGGGGCGCCTGGTCCGAGGTGCCGTTCGATGGCTTGGTCCACGTCGCCCTCGCTCGCGAGCGCGGCCTTGACCTTCTTGCCCGAGGCGAAGGCTACCTCGTCGAGCGCGACCAGGTTCTGTGGCTCGCTGGTGACGACGACGAGCAGGTTTCGCTTGCCTTGCCAGGCGAACGCGGCGGGTAAGACCTTCCGAGCCCGGATGAGCCGCTCGGGCACGAGCCGGACGACGGCGTCGGGAATCTGGCGATCCCCGATCTCGACATATGAAACACCGAGCTGTCGCGCGATCTCGGTCAGCAACACCTGCTCCGAGATGAACCCCAGCTTGACGAGCGCCTCCCCGAGCCGGCCGCCCCAGCAGCGCTGGTGAGCGAGCGCGGTCTGGAGCTGCCAGGCGTCGATGTATCCCCCCTGCACGAGGATCTGTCCTATCGGAAGGTGCGTGGTCACGGTCATCCTCCTGGGCTCCTGAACCCGCCCTTCCCCCGCATGGGTGCGCGCGGCATGCCAACCCCGCAGACCCAACGAGAACGGCCGCTTGCCCATGCGCATGCCATGAGCTCGCGACGTCAGACCTTGCCCGAAGGCGACACAGGGAGGCCGAGGCTGCCGGGTCCATCACGCGAGACGGCCGCTGAGCATGGCGACGCTGCCCACCACCTGGAGTTCGACTGTTGGACCGCATCGGCGTGACAGCGCCGAGGTAGGAGTCCACGAAACTGCGGCGTGGTGTGCTTCGGCCATTGCCTCTATGATGGTCGAGTGAGCGACCCCAAGCGGCACGCCAAGACGAGGTCTGGGAGTATGGTCGGCCTTGTTGAACTGCCCGCAGCCAGCTCCGGCAGCGTGAAGAAGAAGCTCGCGAAGAGGATGGCGCAGCTTGCTTCTTCGCTCCTCGCGTCGGGCGCCATGGAACCACCCAGCACCCCGCTCGATGTTCCGCCTCGGCGGGAGTGGCCCTCCGCGAAGAAGAAATAGGAGTTCAGGGTCTCTGGCGGCGTCAGCCGGTCGCCGCATGACTAGTGTGGCGGCGCGGCCCGTTTGCCACGCCCGTCGCCAGGTCCAGCGCCGCCGAGACCGCCGCTCTGGCCCGCGCGACGGGGCACTACTCGGGTGCGCCCCTCCTGCTGGGCGTTGCCCCGCTACGTGTGTCAGGGACCGGTGTAGGTGAGGACGAAGCCGCTGTCGTTGCTGGCGCCCGTGGTGCTGTTGGCGAAGCTGATTCCCTCGCCCTGGTTGGCGGAAGCGACCCAGCCGTACGCGTTGAAGGTCGCCACCGTGTCGAGGCCCGTGAAGCTGTAGTGGACCTTCACTGCGCCGTTGTCGAGGAGGCCGCCCGGGACGACGCTGTTGTAGGTCGACGGCTTCACGTTGCCAGCCTTGAGATCGACGAAGAAGAGGTACTCGGCGGTGGACGTGTCCCCCATGTTCTGGCCGTGATACAGCGGGAGCGTCCCGGCCGAGAGCGCCGCGCCGCCGGGACCAGGTCTGGTGGTCTGGGGGCCGTAGATGAAGTCCGACTTGTGGAAGGTCTCGTCCAGCGCGTTCGCGAGGTAGATGGGCTCGCCCTGGAGGTAGGTCGGAGCTCCCGCGTAGCCAATCGTGGGGTTGTAGCCCATGTTCGGCGGGTCGGCGACGCCGCGATGCGGAGACCGCTCCTCTTGGCTCACGCGCCGGGCGGCTCAGGCGTGCGGTCGGTCACCGCAATCCCGGTCTCCTATAGAGGCCACGCGGCGGCCAATCGCGTGGACCGTCTCGCCGGCCTCGATGCCCTCCAGCTTCCGGCCGGTCGCGACGACCTCGCCCAGGTCGACGACGCCCTTGTCCCCGTGATCGTCCGCCGGTCCGAGGGCGAGCGCGCGAAGCGGCGATCCCAGGCAGCACGCAGCGATCCCCAGGGATAGCAGCCCCCTCCGCCTCATCTATGCCTCGGACACGCTCGAAGGTTGGTATTGCACCGAGCCTTCGATTCAGGAGAAGCGAAACGCCAATTCCGGGACGCATTTCACCAAACGCGCATGTGCGGCTCATGACCGGAGTCGCGGTGCGGCTGCACGCTCTCGTGAAATGCGTCTGCCGAGGCAAATTACCCAAATGGAGCGATTCGCTCAAGCGCGCTCTTCGCGTGGCCGACGTTTGGACAGATTCCGAGCTGCGACATGCCGCCGCATTTGGAGCGGCAGATCTGGCTCCTAGTATGTCGGAATCTGTAACTTCTTGGTGGTGATGTTCCCCGAGACGGATGTTCGGTCGTGTAGAGTCCGCTCCGCCAGTCTCCCTAGGAAGCGCGGTGCCAGGCCCGACGCGATTCGTCAGCAGTCATGGGCGCAGATTTCGGCGCAACTTCGGCGCGCCCTGGTACCGAGCCGCGCCATTTCACGAATCGTCACATCAGAACGAGGACGAGGAGGAGCGATGAACACAGGACATCACCGATCAGTCCACGGCCGAGTACCTGATGTTCGTCGACCTCAAGGTGGGCAACCTGGAGGACTCCATCTTCTCGAGCCTCGGGCTGACAGAACACGGGGCCGTCCGCGTCCACTATACCTTCGCCAACATGGACTCGACCGCGACGCTCAAGCCCGACGCGGCGCTCTCCTACGGCACGACCTACACGGTGGACATCAGCGGCGTCACCGATCTGGCCGGGAATCCCATGGCCAGCGACAGGACCTGGAGCTTCAAGACGCTCGTCGGAGCCTACAGGGCCGAGTCGGGGGATCTGGACGGCGATGGCCAGTGCACGGCTACCGATGCACAGGTCGAGCTGGACATCGCGGTCGGCAACGTCCCGGCCACGAGCCAGCAGGTGAGCGCTGGCGACGTGGCTCCCCTGGCGAACGGGTCGCTCCAGCCCGACGGAGAGGTGGACGTCGGGGACGTGGTGGTCATCCTCAGAAGAGTCGCGGGGTTGGTCAGGTGGTGATGCCCACTGCCAGTGAGGCCTTCCGCGCTCGTTCCAGAGACGGGAACGCAAACCAGGGGAGTATCGCCGTGAGAATCAAGACGATCATCGGGTTCATCCTGTGCGCTGGCGCCCTCGCCGGCTGCGGTGGGGGCGGCGGAGGCAAGAGCCAGCCCGCGCAGGCCGTCCTGAAGCTGAGCACGCAGGGATCGGTCACGGCGCGGGCGATCAACGGCGTCCAGGCGACGATCAACCTCCCCACGGGCGTGACCATCTCGGCCGACGGGACGACGGGCAAGATCAAGCTCTCGGCCCTGGTCGCGTCCGGCGTCGCGGCGGGCGGTTCGGTCGTCGCGGGCGGCCACTACACGGCCGCCACCGCTGCGGCCGCTGGCAGCGGAAAGGTGATGGTGGTCAACACGTCCGGCTTCGATGCGGGTGAGTTCGCCACCGTGACCTGCGACCTGGCGAAGGGGGTCTCGCCGACGGCGGCAGACTTCACGGTCGTCAGCTCCAAGGTGGTCGATCAGAACGGCGCGGCGCTCGCCGGAGTGACCGTCGCGGTCGCCGTCGAGGTCAAGTAGGCGCCGAGGGACGATCCACTTGAAGCAGGTGACCACGTCGGCGGCGGCGTGACGACCTGGCCTCCCAAGTGGGCTGGGCTCGGCCGCCGGCTACCACCTCCTCCGGCGTGGGGCCTCTGGCGCTTCTGCGGGCAAGGACGACCTCGTCATCTCCCACTTCGGTCACCGGAACACAGAGGAGTTCGTGCTCCAGGGGCGGGGCCTCTGGCCGCGAACCGTCTTCTCGAACCAGCTCGGCCTCTTCGGGCCGCCGGCGGATCCCGCCAAGATCCGCGGCCTGACCTCTCTCGTGCAGGCGTTTCGCCAGATCGCGCGGACCCAGGCGCCCTACGTGATGAACGACACGCATGGCCTGAAGTACCTGACCGAGATCCTGTGGTGCGCGACAGGACGGCCGCCCAAGGGCGGCTGGTTCATCGATCCCGGCATCAGCAAGCGAGACGCCATCGCGCTCGCCGCGGAACGCGCTGGCTATGTCTTCTGGGGGCTCACCCCTTTCCTGCGAGAGCAGAGGGCGGTGCCTCGCCGGCTCGAGCCGCTCGTGACCGCGGACTCGATGCTTCAGCGGCTCATGGCGGCGGTGGTGGTGAATCCGGAGCGTGTGCCGGGCGCGAACGCGGCCGTCGCGACCAAGTTCCAGCAGTACCTGCTGTCCCCCTCCACGCAGGCGAAGGTACTGGGGATCCATTACCCGGGCATCGATCAGGCGGTATGGGCGCCGGCCGGTCGGCACAACCCGGGCTCGGTCCTGCCGGGCTGACGTCCTTCGCGGCGGCCTGTTCAGGCCCCGACGTATCGAAGCAGGCGATGGTGGTGCTCCGAAAGGCCGATGAGGTTCACATGTCCCGACCTGGCGGCGATCTCCCCCACCAGGCGCGCCACCGCGAAGTCTTTGAAGAGACGGACCAGATGAAAGTCGATGGCGACGGGTCTCTCGCGCGCTACGTCGTGGAGCGCATCGTGCAGGCTGTCTACGTCCGCAGCGTCGAACGTCCCTTCCAGCACCAGGACTGTTTCCTTCGGTTCGTTCCGCACATGGACGGTCATACCGCACTCCCCCTCATGACCCCTCTTGGGGCATAGTCTGCGCCTGGTGCCCGGGCCCACGGAGCACTCGGCTTAGATGAAGCTGGCTGATGGCTGGCGGGCACGGTGGTCTCCTCACGTAGCGACTGCCAACGCCGGCTCCTCCACGCCAAAGTGTCTCAGCCTCCTGGATTGTTGAATGGTGAGCCCACGAAGCACGACCTTCAGGCCACGGTTCGCCGCCAAGGTCGTTGCGAGCAGGCCACACGCTGAGTCCAGGAAATCGCGAACCCCGGCGAAGTCCAACGTGAGCTGCGACAGCGGCGCAAAGGATAGAATGGCTTCCGACAGGCGCTCGGCCTCTTGAACGCCAAACTGCCTTCCAAACCGGAGCAGGAGCGCGCCATCCGTGAGCTGAGAGTGCATCATCTGTTACATGTAGCACGCTCTCAGTGAGACAGGTCTAGCCCCCTTCGAGTGCGTGGCGCCATGCCGCACCTAAGTTCGTGCAAACTGGCACGTTTACGCCGTTTCCCTGCTTTCCGTGCTTTCGTCCTTGCCCCGCGCAATCGGTCCGAAAGCCATCCTGTGTTTGTGGAGAACGCCGTCCGCGCAGCTCGCCGCGGCGGTGGTGAGGACGTCGGCGAGCTGGCGGAGTTGAGGCCGCACTCGTGCTTCACCTCCCCGCACGAGTGGAACTGCGGCTGACGGAGGTCCTCATGGCCGTGATCGTTTGCGTCGAGCCGCCCAGGGCGCGGGGCGGCCGACGCGCTTCGAGCCAAGCGGGATCAACGCGCGCGGGCACGGCCATCACGGCAGCGCCCAGTTCCTGTGATCTTGCGACGCCACCGCCGCCGCCGCCCTGAGGTGATGTCCGGCGCCTTGCGGCGCCTCGAGCGGAGGGAGAAACTCTCCCCCCCGCGCCCCCATCTCGAGCGTCATTTCAAGTGCGTTGCGCCATTCAGACCGCCGGGACGTGCACCTCGGTTCGCTCGTCGAGAGCTTCCATCGAGCCCGGCTGGACCTCCATCTCGGCTTGCGGCAAGTCCGTGACGGCAAGCGTGGACGGTGTGGGGCGAACGCGGCGCCCTGCGGCCAACGCGCGCCGCGCGTTCGCCTCTCTCCGTTTACGATTCATCCTGGCAGGGTAGCACCACCGTCTGACACGCCGGCAGGGTGGGCGGCGACCTGCCGCCTCGATGAGAAGCCTGTTCGAAGCATGTGCTTGCCCGCAGGGCGGCAACTCGGCATCCGGGAGCGGCACTCGCAGCGACTTCGGCCCGAGTGTTTCACACCAGTGGTGTCAACGCTCGTGCTCCCGGCGCTCGGCCCTGCGATGCTCGTGTACAGCGCCACGCCGCACCGGTTCAGCGCGGAGAGCATGACCCCGGTGCGGTCCTCCAATACCCGTGCGGTAGTACGCTGGCGCTCCTCTCCACCCGCGCGCGCCCCAGGAACGCGGACCGACCCAACCTCGGTAGTGTCCCCAGCCATGGTAACCGCCCCAGCCCCAGTAACCGCCGACCCTGAACCAGGGATGAGCGTACCAGGCGAAGAACCGCAACCCCCGGGCTCCCCAGTACGGTTGCGGACCATAGCCGTACACCCAGGGTGCTACGACCCAACGCCAGCCGTAGACCGGATAATAGACGTATTGGTCCGGATAACTCTGCGCGTCGGCTGGGATGTACGTGTACTGCTGCCCGAACGGCATCCAGAGCCATCCGTACTGATTCGTGTACACCCACTGACCGGTAGGTGCAGCGGCTGGCTCCGGCACCGTCGCGGACGGAGGGACCGGATAGGCTGAGGGTGACTGCGGTGGTATTGCCTCGGCAGGCGGCGCAGGGGGCGGGGGCGGCGCCTCCGCGGGGGCCGCATCTGGAGGAGGAGCTGGTGGTGGAGTGTTCGGCTCGGTTCCCGCCTGCGCCAGAGCGAGCACTGGTGCAGCAACGAGCACAACTGCGAGCCAAGTGAACCGACGCATTGCGCGCCTCCTGGTCGAAGCTTGAATGGGCCGAACGATCCGTCCCGGGAATGAAGACCGGCCCCAGGACCGGGTCGCCGCGATGGCGAGGTCTTCATCGGACGTGCCCTGAGCGCCATTGGAGCAACCAGCGTGCCATCCCGCAAATGCCGGCCGCGCAGCGCATCGCGGCTACCCGCCCGTGCTCAATCGGAACGAAAGTGAACGAGGCGCACACCCGGTGGCCCCTGGTTCAGTCCAGGGCCGACAGGGGTGCCAGGCAAGGCAGCCCCGGGAGAACAGGACTGCGACCGTATGGTGGGAGGGCGAAGGCAAGGGGTCGGAGCTTGCCCTCCCGCCGTCAATGAACCGACACGTCGGCCATTTCGATGATGCGATAGTCGGTCGGCGTGATGTTGCGCGCGCTCGCTCCGGCGGGTAGCCCCCACCGCCGTACGTCGTCCACGGACCGAAGGTCTTCTGCAACCAGAGCGGGAGGAAGACCTGCGTTTGGCCGCTGCCAAGTCCACTCGAGGCGTTGCCGGTCGGAACTTCGATGAGCGGAAAAGCGCCGAGCTGGGGAATCCAGTCGCCCTCGTGGACGAAGCGCAGCTTCACTCCGAGCTCCGTATCGCCGTAGCCGAACTGCGCCGGCCCGCGGGGCGGCCTCGCCCACGCCAGCGGAGCGATCACGTGCAGCTGCACATCGGGAACCACTCCGTAGTTCACCTCGACGTGCGGCGAGGTCCCGCTCCAGCCGTCGTCCCGTGACCACTGATCGCTGGTCGCGAGGTACACCTCCCAGTGGTGGAATTCGACCGGCTCCGGGTCGTCCGTCGTGTAAGGCGGCCCCGCAGAAGCGAGCGCGGGGATGACGATCAGCGCACAGGCGAGCAGTCGCGGAATGAAGGGAGCGGTCAGGATGGCGACGGGCACAGGGACAACGATTCCCTCTTCGCGGCCGAGCAGCCCGTCACGCACGGGGCGAGCAGCATCACCGCCACGGCGAGCTTGGCGCGCGAACGCCGGCCCGCGCCAAGCGCACCAGCGCGAACGCGTGCGTCAGCGCACGCTCGTCCTGCCCGCCCTGCGCCATGACGTCCGGAGCCAGGGGATTCTCGAACGGCTCGTCGACCCCGGGGACGCCGACCGCCGCGCCCTCGCGCGCGAGCGCGTACAAGCGTTTCGGGTCGCGGCGCTCGCATTCGCCCGGCGGCGTCGCCACGTGAATCTCGAGGAACCTCGGCGCGAGCGAGCGCGCCCGCTCGCGATAGGCGCGGCGATGGGCCGTCGCGGGGACGAGGACGGAAAGGCCTTGGCCCGCGAGCAAGGCCGCGAGCCGCGCCAGGCTCTCGTAGAAGGAGTCCCGCTCCTCGGGCCCACATCCGGCAGGACGCCCGAGCGCCTCGCGCACCTCGTCACTGTCGAGCATGGCGCAAGGCACTCCCTCCGCGCGGAGAAGGCCAGCGAGGCGGACGGCGAACGTCGACTTCCCCGACGCAGGCCGACCCGTGATCCACACGACCAATCCCTTCGTCATGGGAACAGCTCCTCCGCGATTCCCGGGACGAAGAACGACGCACCGAGAGCGTTCTCGCCGAGATCGAGGAGCGCCCGGCGCGCTTCTGCGTCGAGCCCGGGGTAGAACCTCGGGCAGCCGAGCACCAGCGCCCGCCAGGCCAGGAACGGCGCCACCGTGTAGAACACCTCGCTGTCGCCCGAGGCGGCGAGATACGTGTTCCAGAACCGCCGCCATAGCAGGCCGAAGGCGCGCCGCCAGGTGCCCGGTGCCTGCAGCGCGAAGAACACGTAGTTGATCGAGAGCGCCGTGAGGTCGTCCGCGGGGTCCCCCCTGCCGCCGCGACTCGCATCGAGCGCGGTGAACCGCGTGCCCTCGGAGAACACGATGTTGAAGGGGTGGAAGTCGCCGTGCGTGCGGTGGAGCCGGTCGGCGCGTCCTCGCAGGCGCCAGCGCCAATCGAGACATCTTCGCTCGATCCGCTCCAAGCGCTCCAGGGGTGATCCCGGCACGTCCGCCGGGTACGCATCGACGATGCCGAAGATGCCCTCTCCGTGCCCCAGCAGGTCCCTGATGACACGCCGCCAGGCCATCGCATCGGCGGAGCAGGGCGCCTCGTGCAGCTCCACGAGCCACCGCGCAAGCGCGTCACACCGGTCCAGGTCCCGCTGGGTGACCACCCCCTCGCGCGCGATCCGGCGGAGGTCGTCGGCGTAGAGCCGTCCTTCGGCGAACGTGGTGAGGAGGTACAGCTCGCCTGCGTCACCGAGCGAGCGCAGCCCCGAGGGCGTGATGGCGCCCACGTCGAGCGCCCGGATGTGATCCGGGATCAAATGGAAGGTATCAAAGGCGAGCAGGATCTCGCACGCGCGGTCCGATCTCCGATCGTGCCCGAATTCGTTGCCCGATGCGGTGCGGAACACGAGTGTACGACGGGTCCCGTCGGGCTCCTCGAGGCTCAGCTTGAGCGGCTCGCCGTATCCAGCCTGCTTCCGCGCCACGCCGGCGTCGCCATCGCTGCCGAGCGGCTCACACGCGATGAGGCGGCTGCCCGGGCACAGCCTCTCCAGCGCGGCCCGCAGCTCACGGCCTCCGGGCGCCTGCATCGTCTCACCTCCGCCCCAGGATCAATCCACTCCTCCATTCTGGACCGTCCGACACCGCCCCGATCTGCGGCAATCCGCCCCACGCGCACGTAGGAACCCGGAAGGGAAGGCCCGTTCTTCGATCCCGTCGACGCAGGCGGTGGCACCGTTGGGACTGGCGCCATCTTGCAGGGCGCCAGGTCGCTCGCTCCACGCGTGGAGCGGACTCGGCCGTCTGCGGCACAGAGGAGCTGCTCGGGGTGTTCACGCCCGGCTCGCACGGCTCCACCTACGGCGGAAACTCGCTCGCCGCAGCCGTCGCGGTCGCCGCTCTCGATGTCACCGTGCAGGAAGAGCTCCCGGAGCGCGCCGCCCGGCTCGGCGAGCTGGTGCTATCTCGGCTTCGAAGTCGCTCCCGAGAGGCGACACCGTGAAGGAGGTCCGGTGACGGCGTGCGCGAGCGCCTGATCCACGTAGACGAGCGCCGGTCGGATCCCCTCCAGCCTGGCGTCGAGGCTCGTGGCATCGCGGTAGGGCAGCACCTCGACGCGGACGGGCAGGCCCGCCACGACCACGTCGTGGGCGACGTCCTCGAAGGCTTGTCGGAGAACGTCGCGCCGCTCCTCGGAGGCCCTGTCGCCCGGGCGGAAGAGGATGGCGACGGTCACCGCCGAGCCCGCCCGCTGCTTGATGTTGCTGTCGTAGGCGAG
>JBGQLS010000157.1:0-12609 GCA_041500205.1 Anaeromyxobacteraceae bacterium
ACCTCGTCGGGCGGGCCGAAGCACGGCCGCCCGCGGCCCAGGCAAAGCACGGCCGAGGCGTACCGGTAGACGATGGTCAGCTCGTGCGAGATGAGGAGGAGCGTCAGCCCCTGCTCCAGTTGCAGACGATGGATGGTCTCGTAGAGCCGTTCCTCGCCCGGTTGATCGACGCCTGCGGTGGGCTCGTCGAAGAGCAGCACGTTCGGGCGCGCGAGGAGCGCAAACGCGAGCAGAAGTCGTTGGAACTGACCACCGGAGAGGGTGCCGATGGGATCGCGCGCCGACGCTGGCGACAGGCCGACCAGCGAAAGCATCCGGTCGACGTCGGCGCGAGGAGCACGCGTGATGGCGGCCTTCGCACGCAGGAAATCCACGCCGGTGAGCGGCAAGTCGCGCTCGATGCCGAGCTTCTGCGGGACGTATCCGAGACGCGTGCCCGGCCTCCAGCGTACCGACCCGTGGTACGGCAGCGCCCCGATGAGCGCCTGGAAGAGCACCGTCTTTCCCGCGCCGTTCGGCCCGATGATGGCGAGAGCGCTCCCTGACGGGACGCAAAAGCTCAGGTCGGTCAGAACGCACTTCTCGCCGAATTGGACGTCGAGGTGATCGACCTCGAGCGCGTTCGCGGTGGCGACGGCCATGGCGTGAGCGTAGGGCCGCTGTCCTTGCGGCACAACAGCCGTGCTGCGAACGGTCCACGCTCTTTGCGGCAGACTACTCCCCAGGACGCTCGGTGTTGGGGAGCTTCAGCCACCCTTGGAACGTGGTGGCGCCCATTCGTCGGGCAAAACACGTGCTCTGCCACGGAACCGGCTGCAGGCCGGGGAGGGGGTTGCGCCAGCGCGCAGCGACCGGGCGGAGCGGGCCGAACCGGTTGCAGAGCAGCGGAGCAGAGCAAGCCCGGAGCCACGCCCCATGCACCGCTCAGCAAGCAACGCCGCTCGAGGGCGTGGCTCGTTGGCTTGCGCGACCCGAGCGGCCGGAAACGATCGGCCCACTCCGCCGGTGAGACCCGGCGCGAGCACTGCCGCAAGCCCCTTCCCGGCCAGCGATCGAATGCCTCGCCCGGTCTGTGGGTTGAACCAACAGGTTCCTGGCGCTCACTCCTTCGCGCTTGACCGTCGCTCCTTCGCCTCCGCAGGCGCCGCCGCGAGGATCCGCGTGACGGGCTCGCGCCCTGCGCTCATCTCGTTGGCGGCTCTCTTGAAGCTGCGGATGCCCCGCCCCAGGGCGTCGCCGAGAGAAGGCAGCCTGCTCGGGCCGAAGATGAGCAGGACGGCCGCCAAGATGAGGAGGATTTCACCAGTTCCCAGGCGCATGCCCGGAAACTGTAAACCGATCGCCTGCTTCGCGAGTCACGTGACCGCGGGACGGTGCCACCAGCAATTCAAGTGGGTTGCGCCGTCACCTGAAGCCTGACGCCCGAGGCCTGATGCCGAAATCGCCTCATCGGCCTCAAGACCTGTCGAAAAATCCCTTCGGCTTCTTAGCCGGGGTGGGGCCCCGACGGCTCTGCCGGCGGGGCGGGGCGGCGCGAGCCCCGGGTACTCAGTCCTACGAGGCCACCCTTCGCCCCAGATACGCGTTCTGCACGCTGGGATTGGCCATGAGGGCCTCCGCCGAGCCCTCCATGACGATGCGCCCCACCTCCATCACGTAACCGCGGTGGGCGAGCTTGAGGGCCGCCCGCGCGTTCTGCTCGACCAGCACGACCGTGACCCCGGTGGAGCGGTTGATCTCGCGGATGACCTGGAAGATCGACTTCACGAGGAGCGGAGCGAGCCCCAGGGAGGGCTCGTCGAGGAGAAGGACGCGCGGCGTCGCCATCAGCGCGCGCCCGATGGCGAGCATCTGCTGCTCGCCGCCCGAGAGCGTGCCGGCCAGCTGATCGCGCCGCTGCTCCAGCACGGGGAAGAGCCGGTCGACCCACGCCTGCGTCTCGGCGATCTTGACCTTGTCGGTCCTCGTGAACGCACCCAGCGCCAGGTTCTCACGCACCGTGAGCGTCCCGAAGATCCGACGGCCCTCCGGCGCCTGGGCGATGCCCATCCTCACCCGCTCGTGCGCCGGGATGGCGTGGGCCGCCTTGCCCTCGAACCGGATCTCTCCGCCCGAGGGCTTGAGGAGGCCGCTGATGGCGCGCAAGGTGGTCGACTTCCCTGCCCCATTGGCGCCGAGGATGGTGACGATCTCTCCCTGCTGCACGGCGATCGCGATCCCGTGGAGCACCTCCACGTTGCCGTACTTCACGCGCAGACCGTCGATCTCGAGGAGCGGGGTCGCCATCGCTACACCTCCTCCGTCCCGAGATAGGCCTCGATCACCTTGGGGTTGCTCTGGATCTCGACCGGCGTCCCCTCCGCGATCTTCATCCCGTACTCCACGACCACGATGCTCTCGCAGGCCCGCATGACGAGGCTCATGTCGTGCTCGATGAGCAGGATCGTGATCCCGCGGGCCTGGATCTTCCGGATGAGCTCGACGAGCTGGTCGGTCTCCTGCTCGTTCATTCCGCCCGCGGGCTCGTCCAGGACGAGGAGCTTGGGGTCGGTGGCCAGGGCCCGGGCGATCTCCAGGCGCCGCTGGTCGCCGTAGGCGAGGTTCTTGGCGAGCTCCACGGCCCGATCGTGAAGGCCCACGAAGGCGAGCTCGGAGAGAGCGCGCGCCATGGACTCGCGCTCCTCCCGGCGCTGCCCCGGAGCCCCGACGGCTGCGGCGAGCAGCCCGGCGCGGGTCCGGCAGTGGCGCCCCGCCAGGACGTTCTCCACTGCGGAGAGCTGCTGGAAGAGGCGGATGTTCTGGAAGGTGCGGGCGATGCCCAGCACCACGATGCGATGGGTCTTCATCCCGACGAGCGAGCGATCACCGAAAATGATCGTGCCGCTGTCGACCCGGTGGTTGCCGGTGATGAGATTGAAGATGGTGGTCTTCCCGGCCCCGTTCGGGCCGATGAGGCCGATGATGGAGCCCTCGGCGACGTCGAAGGTGACGCCGTTCACGGCCTGCAGGCCGCCGAACGCCTTGGAGATGTTGCGGAGCTCGAGCAGGGCCGTCACGGCGCCACCCCTGCCTTGACGGCGGACGCTTCGGTCGCCCCGGCCTCGGACCTCGTCCTCGCCGCGAGTGCCGCCTCGGCCTTGGCGAGATCGGACTCCCGGAAGCGCGGCCTCCTGAAGGGCAACAGCCCCTGCGTGCGGAAGACCATCATGATCATCATCACCAGGCCGAAGACGAGCATCCGGGCGGTGGCGAAGCCGCGGAACATCTCGGGCAGCCCGACCACGAGGAAGGACCCCACGAGCACGCCGGGGATCGAGCCCGAGCCTCCCAGAATCACGATCATGAAGAGGACGACGGACTCCCAGAAGCTGAACGACTCGGGGGAGATGATGCTCATCTTCGAGGCGTAGATGCTCCCGGCCATCCCGGCCCAACCCGCTCCCAGGACGAACGCGATGAGCTTGTAGCGGACGGTGTTCACGCCGCTGCCCTCGGCGGCCACCTCGTCCTCTCGCAGATAGGTGAGCGCTCGCCCGAACCGCGATTGCTCGAGCCGGTGGAAGACGAAGACCGAGAACGCGACGAATCCCCAGATGAGGTAGAAGAAGTCTGGTCGGGGCGGGCGCCGAAGCTGGTAGCCGAAGATGGACGGACGGGCGATGCCGAAGATGCCGTTCGCGCCGCCGGTGAGCCCGAAGACGTCGTTCACGAGGGCGATGCGGACGATCTCGCCCATGCCGATGGTGACGATGAGGAGGTAGTCGCCTCGCAGGTGAATGACGGGGCGGGCCACCACCGCGGCGAAGGCGGCGGCGACGATGCCCGCCAGGGGAAGCGCCCACAGGATGGGCAGGCCGAACCTCGTGTTCAGGATGGCGGCGGTGTACGCGCCCATCGCGTAGAAAGCGGCCTGGCCCATGTTGAAGAGGCCGGCGTCGCCCAGGATGAGGTTCAAGGAGAGGGCGAGGATGGCGTAGAGCCCGACGTTGTTCAGGACGTCGAGCCAGTAGCCGTCGAGTGCAAAGGGCGCGGCGGCGAGGAGGGCGGCGAGGGCGGCATAGGCGAGGAGGAGGCGCCTGTTCATGGGAATGCCTCGCTACGCTCGGCGAGCTCGTCAACGCACCCGGGGCCTGCAATTGGCGTCGCGGCCTGCTCGCTCATACCTTCTCCGCCACACGCTCCCCGAGGAGACCGGTGGGGCGGACGATGAGGATGAGGATGAGCACGCAGAAGGCGATGGCGTCCTTCCAGGCGATGGAGACGTACGCGGCGCCCAGCGCCTCGATGACGCCGAGCGCCAGGCCTCCGATCATGGCGCCGGGAATGTTGCCGATCCCGCCCAGGATGGCGGCGGTGAACGCCTTCATCCCGTACATCCAGCCCATGGTGAAGTTGACCTGGCCGTAGTAGAGGCCGACGAGGAGCCCGGCCGCGCCGCCCAGCGCCGGGCCGATGAGGAAGACCAGGCGGATGACCCCGTTCACGTTGATGCCCATGAGCTGGGCCGCGCCCTGGTCGATGGCGGCCGCGCGGATGGCCGTGCCGGTCTTGGTCTTCTGCACGAACAGGTAGAGGGCGGCCATCATCGCGAGCGACACCAGCACCACCAGGATCCGGATGAGCGGAACCTGCAGCCCGAACAGGCTCACCGACGTCTCGGGCAGGATCCCCTCGGGATAGACCTGGATCCGGGCGCCGTAGATGAGCATCACGGTGTTCTGCAGGAAGATCGACGCGCCCAGCGCGGACACGACCGCCGAGAGCCGGGGCGAGTTCCGCAGCGGCCGGTAGGCCGCGCGCTCCAGGATGACGCCGAGGAGGCCGACGAGGCCCATCACCATCACGGCGAGGACCAGGACGCCCAACAGCGGGCCGAGCCTGTCCTGAAGCAACAGCGAGGTGATGAGGGTCATCCCCAGGTACGCGCCGTAGGTGAAGAGGTCGCCGTGGGCGAAGTTGATGAGCTTCATCACCCCGTAGACCATGGTGTAGCCGAGGGCGATGAGCGCGTAGATCCCACCCACTGCGAGCCCATTCGTGAGCTGCTGGAGGAATTGCTCCATGCGCAACCTGCCAATTCTCGTAGCGCGGGGGCTTGTCCCCCGCCGGTGAGCATCTGAGCGGGGCCCGAGGCCCCGCGCTACGGATCGGGACGGGCGAAGATGGGCCCGCGGCGCGGAGCCCACCTTCTTCCGGCCGTGCTACTTCTGCAGGACGAAGCCGCCGTCCTTGTCGACGGCGTAGACGCGGTACAGATCGCCCACGCGGTCGCCCTTGGCGTTGAAGGAGATCTTGCCCGTCAGGCCGGGAAAGTCCTTCATCCCGGAGACGAAGTACTCGCGGATCTTGTCAGCCGAGGTGGCCTTGGTCTCGGCGATGGCCTTCGTCACCACCAGGAAGCCGTCGCCGGCCAGGACCGCCCAGATCGAGCCCGGCTCCTCGTTGTACTTCTGCTTGTAGGAGGCCAGGAACGCCCTGGAGTCGGCGGTGTCCAGATCCTTCGGGATGGGCGGCGAGAGGAACTTGAAGCCCGTCGCGGCGTCCTTGCCGGCGATCTTGACGAGGTCGGGGTTGTTCTGCGCATCGCCGCCGACGAACGGCACGTTGAAGCCCATCTGCTTCTTCTGCTTCAGGAGCAGGCCCGACTCAGGGTAGTAGCCGGTGAAGAAGACGAGGTCCGGCTTGGCCGCCTTGAGGTTGGTGAGGATGGCCGAGTAGTCCTGCTCCTTCGGCGTGAGCGCCTCGAAGAAGACCACCTTCATCTTGCCCTTCACGAGGCCGTTGATCTCGTCCGCCAGCCCCTTGGAGTAAGCGGAGTTGTCGTGGAGGATGGCAAGCTGCTTCGAGGCCATCTTCTGCACCAGCGCTGCGCCGACGCGGCCCTGCTCGTCGTCCCGCGGCGCGGTGCGGAAGAAGTACTTGAGACCCTTCTCGCTGAGCCGGATGGCCGTCGAACCATTGGCGACCTGGATGATCTTGGCCTCGTCGTAGATGTTCTGCGTAGCCTCGGTGACCGCCGAGCCGTAGGTGCCGATCACGGCGACCACGCCCTTGGTCGCGAGGCGCTGGGCCGCCAGCGAGGCGGTGCGCGGGTCGCCGCCGTCGTCCTCCGTGACGACCTCGACCTGCTTCCCGAGCAGCCCGCCCTTGGCGTTCTGCTGCGCGGCGAGCAGGTCGACGATCTTCTTCATCTCCTGGCCCTCGCTCGCCCACGAGCCGGTCAGGGGAGCCATCAGGCCGATCTTGATCGTGTCCGCGGCGCGGGCAGAGCCGAAGGACGCAAGGCTCAGCGCCAACGCCAAACGCATCGCATTTTTCATGTGGTCCTCGTCGGAGCTTGGAAAACTGCTGATGCACGTGAAACTGCGCGTCTAGTCCTTCTCCACCTGATGCGGATACTCGATCCGGGTGGGTGGCGCGAAGCTCTCCTTGATTGCCCTCGGAGACACCCACCGGATGAGGTTCCACATCGACCCGGCCTTGTCGTTCGTGCCAGAGGCACGGGCTCCACCGAACGGCTGCTGTCCCACGACCGCGCCCGTCGGCTTGTCGTTCACGTAAAAATTGCCCGCGGCATCCACGAGAGCGCGGTCGAGCTTCTCGACTGCCTGTCGATCGCGCGCGAAGATAGCACCCGTGAGCGCGTAGGGGGAGGTCGTGTTGCAGAGCTCGATCGCCTCCTCGAGCCGCGCGTCGGGATAGACGAAGATGGTCAGGACCGGGCCGAAGATCTCCTCCTCCATCAGCCGATGATGCGGGTTGGTCGTCTCGAGCACCGTGGGCTCCACGAAGAACCCGACGCGATCGTCGCATTTCGCGCCGGCCAGGACGCGGACCTCGGGCGAGCTCTTCGCGAGCTCGAGGTAGGACCGGATGTTGTCGAACGAGCCGCGGTCGATGACGGCCCCCATGAAGACCCGGAAGTCCTCCACCGGGTCGCCCATCCGGATCGACGCCACCTGCCCGAGGAGCGCGTCCTTCAGCTTCGGCCACAGGCTCTCGGGGACGTAGGCGCGCGAAGCGGCGGAGCACTTCTGGCCCTGAAACTCGAACGCGCCGCGGCACAGCGCCGTGGACAGCTCCTCCACGTCCGCCGAGGCATGGGCGAACACGAAGTCCTTGCCGCCCGTCTCGCCGACGATGCGCGGATAGCCGCGGTAGCGCGGCAGGTTCTCGGCGATGGTGCGCCACATGCCGTGGAAGGTCGCGGTCGACCCGGTGAAGTGGATGCCGGCGAACTCGGGGCTGGCGAGGACCGGATCCCCGACGGCCCGGCCCGGACCTGGCACGAAGTTGATGACCCCGGGCGGAAGGCCGGCCGCCTCGAGCAACTTGAGGATGAACCAGCCGGAGTAGACCGCGCTCGAGGCCGGCTTCCAGAGGACGGTGTTCCCCATCAGGGCCGGCGCGGTGGGAAGGTTCGCGGCGATCGAGGTGAAGTTGAACGGGGTGACCGCGAAGACGAAGCCCTCCAGCGGGCGGTACTCGAGCCGGTTCCACACGCCCGGCGGCGAGAAGGGCTGCTCGTCCAGGATCTTCTGTCCCCAGGCGACGTTGAAGCGCCAGAAGTCGATGATCTCGCACGCGGAGTCGATCTCGGCCTGGGAGGGCGTCTTCGACTGCCCGAGCATGGTGGCGCCGTTCAGCGTCGGGCGCCAGCCGCCGGAGAGCAGGTCGGCGGCCTTGAGGAAGACGGCCGCGCGCTCGTGGAACGGCGTCGCCGCCCACTCGCGCCGTGCCTTGCGAGCGGCGGACAGCGCGGCCTCCACCTCGGCGGCGCCCGCCTGGTGCCAGCGGGCGAGCCGTTGCGCGTGCCGGTGCGGCGCCCGTGCGTCGGCGAGGCGCCCGGTGCGCACCTCGCGGCCGCCGATGACGAGCGGGATCTCGATCTCGTGCGCGGCCAGCTTTGCGAGGCGCGCCCTGAGAGTGAGGCGCTCGGGAGTGCCTGGGGCGTAGCTCAGGGCCGGCTCGTTGCGCGGCGCGGGTACCCGGAACATGCCGTCGCTCATGATTGCCTCCGTGAGGCCCCGGGCGTCAGGCCTCGGGCTCATGTCATCCGATAATGAAATCCTCGCCCTTCGCCTCGCCACGATCGAAGCGGGCGAGCGTGAATCGCTCGAAGATCTCGTCGGGCGGGTCGCCCGCCATCCAGCCGGCCATGAGCTCCGTCACGGCCGGCGCCATCATGAAGCCGTGACCGACGAAGCCGGAGAGCTGCAGGAAGTTGTCGAAGCCCGCCGCCCCGAGGATGGGATTGTTGTCGGGCGTGACGTCGTAGCAGCCGGCCCACTGGCGCATGACCTTGAGCCCGGCCGTGATGGGCGCCGCTTCCGTGATGGCGCGGGAGAAGCGGGAAAGGAAGCGAAGGGTGGAACGGGTCTCGATCCCTCCCGGCTCCCCGGGGTCGCCCATGCCGCCCACGATCTCGCCGCGCAGGCTCTGCGAGAAGTAGAGACCGCTGCCGAGCACCGAGACGAGCGGCCCGAGCCAGGGCTTGAGCGGCTCGGTGACCAGGATCTCGTGCCGCTCGGGCGTGTTGGGGAGCTTCACGCCGGCGAGCGCGGCCACGTCCCTGCTCCAGGCGCCGCAGGCGTTCACGACGACTTCGCAGGCGATCCGGCCGCGGTCGGTGACGACGGCGGTGATGCGCCTCCCGGTGGTCTCGAACGCCTGGACCTGGGTGAACGTGAGCACCTTCGCGCCCATGGCCTCGGCGCGCGACGCATACCCCCACACGAAGGGCCAGGGGAACACCACCGCGTCGTCCGGGTTCCACGAGGCCGCCAGGAAACGCCGGTCGTCGAGCTCGGGGACGACCTCCCTCGCTTCCGCCGGGGAGATGACGCGTGTCCGCAGCCCGTGGTGGGCCTGCAGTTCGGCGTTCTTCTCGATGCGCTCCACCTGCTCGGGCGTGGGGGCGAGGAACAGGTACCCGCCGCGCCGGAACCAGTTGTTGATGCCCATCTCGGCGGCGAAGTGCGCGCCGATCTCGAGCGACCGGCGCGCCAGCCGGATCATGGTGGGCGTGGTCCACTGCGCGCGGACGCCGCCGCCGTTGCGCCCCGAGGCTCCCGCGTTGAGGTACCCGCGCTCGAGCAGCACCACGTCGGTGTCGCCACGGCGGCACAGGTTGTAGGCGAGCCCCACGCCCATGATCCCGCCGCCGACGATGACGACGCGGGCCCGGTCAGGCAACGGCGCGGAGGGCCGGGGATCCGGAGCGGGCCTCGGCTCCGGCGGGACGCCACCCTCGAGGGACAGCCCAGCCGGATCGAGCGCGGCGAAGGCGCCGAGCAGCGTGGGCTGGAGCGGCGGCCGCACCGTGAACGGTACCACCTCGCCCGGCATGGCGCCGAGCTGGAGCAGCTCGCGCGCCGCGTTGGCGAGGCAAGTCTTGCCCTGGCACGGACCGGTGCCGATCCCCGTGTAGCGCTTCACGGACTCGAGGTCGCGGTAGCCCCGCTCGAAGGCGCCCCGTACGTCCTCGGTCGTCACGTCCTCGCAAAGGCAGAGAAAGGTCTTAGCCACGGGCCGCCCCATCCCCGGCTCGGCGGCCAGACTCGGCCGCTTCCGCCGCGGTGCAGGCGCCGGTCACCTCGCCGGCGGCGAAGACGCCCGGCGCCACGGCGCCGTCCTCACCGGGCCGGACCCAGAACGCGCCAGTCTCGCGGTCGAGCGCGAGCGCCGCGCCCGCCTCGCGCGCCAGCTCGGAGGCGGGCGCGCGTCCCGTGGCGACGGCCAGCGTGTCGCAGGAGATGCTGCGCCCCTCCGACAGCTCGAGACCGGCGAGCCGGCCGCGTCCGCGCGCGCGCACCACACCGCCAGCGACCTCTTGCACCGCCATTCCGGCGGCTTCGAAGCGCCTCGCCACCGCCTGGGCCTCGGCGCCGATCCCGAGGACGGCCATGCGCTCACCCGGGACGACGCCGTCCTCGGCCAGCGCCACCGCGAGGCCGCGGGCGCCATGGATGCCAGGGAGGTCGTTCGCCGCGAACGGAGGCAGCTGCGGCCAGGTCCCCGTCGCGAGCACCCAGCGCGGCGAGCGCACCAGCCGCAGGCGTGGCCGGCCCGCGCGCTGCGCGACGGCCGCGAGCGGAGCGTTCTCGTCGCGCCAAAGACCGAGCGCCACCGCGCTCTCCGCCACCTCTCCGCCAGCGCGCCGGAGGTCATCGGCGACGTCGCCAGCCCAGGCGAGTGGTGGGTCGTCCGGCAGCTCGAGCCGGCAGCGCAGCCGTCCGCCCAGGCCGGGCTCGCGCTCGGCCAGAAGGACGCGCATCCCCGAGCGCGCCAGCGCGGCCGCTGCGCCCAGGCCGGCCGGTCCAGCACCCACCACCACCGCGTCGAAGCGCTCCTCGGCGACCTCGGGCCACGGCCCGGGAACGGCGTCGGGAAGGCGGCCCAGGCCGGCCAGGCGCCGCGATGCGCCTACCGCCAGGCGATTCGCGAACTGGCTCCAGGTGGCGACGTGGTGATGGTCGATGCCGTGCGGCGCCAGGAAGTCGATGGCGCCGAGCAGGTCGTGGGCGGCGCCGCCCAGCACGTTCTGCGTCTCCACCCGGAGCCCGTCCCGGCAAGGCGTCTCGCACGCCCGCACGTTGGGCTCCCCGTCCACGCGCACCATGCACGAGGCGCAGGAGGCGGAGAGACAGAACGGGCCACGTGGCCGGTGGTACTTGGAGCTCCTGCTGACGAGGGGCCGCCCGGCGGCGAGCATGGCCGACGTGACGCTCTCGCCCGCGCGGGCGGGGAGGCGCTCTCCGTCCACCAGGATGGCGCAGTCGGGAGCGAAGCGCGGATCGAGAAGACGGGGCATTGGCGCACCAGACGGTACTGGATGCGGACGGGGACGTGTAGCGACAGAAGAGGAGTGTTCGGCTCGGTACAGTTCGTCTTCTTCCGCCTCGTGGCGCACCTGGCAACGGCCAGGCGCCCGTGATTCCCGATGAAATCGGCGTGGCGACCGCGTACTACTGGGGACACGGTTCCCTCAGCGCGCCATCCCCACCCCTTCATGGCCGCCGCTGCGCTCGTCGCCTCGCTGGCAGGCGCTGGCGCGGTACGCGCCTCGTCCTGCTCGGAATTCGCAAGGGAGGCGTGGCGCCCGGCCTCATCGGCGGCCTCGGCGTCGCCGTGCTCGTGTTCGGGTTCCGGCTGGCCCCGTCCGAGCCTCCGGTCAACGTGATGCTCATCATCCTGGCGGTCGTGACCGCGTCGGCGACGCTGCAGATCGCGGGCGGCCTCGACTACCTCGTCCAGCTCACGGAGAGGGTCCTGCGGCGTTATCCGAAGGGCGTCACCATCCTCGCGCCGGGGATGCCGATGCCGCGACGCCGGCGAGCTCTGGCAGGCGCGAACGCCACCTTGGCGCGGTTGCTCTACTGGAAGTTGCCTGTGCCCACCAGGAACGCTCCGGCGATGCCCGCGCTCGGCCAGTCGAACGAATCGACGACCTCTTGCCCATCGGCGCCGGTCGAGCGGATCTGGAATGGCCCGTTTCCGAAGCCACTCGCGTCGGTGAGCGTGCCGTCGCTCCCGCGCGCGAGCGCGACCCAGGAGGCGTGGTTCTTGGTCTTCACCTCCACCTTGGCGAGCGGCAGCCGCGCGTTGCGCACCCAGAGGCTCGTCCACCATTCGTTCGCGCCGGTTTGGAACTCGTACATCATCGGGCCCGTGTCGCCGCATTTGGCGAACTGCCACGTCATGGTGCGCGGGTACTCGCCCGTGTCGAGCAGCTGGAACGCTTGCGGGCTCACGTCGATGCTGTTCGAGGTCGTGTCGCCGTAGGTCACCACGCGCAGCAGCGCCGACTTCCCCTTGCTGGTGACGACCCAGATGCAGGCGTCGCAGTAGCCGGAGACGTTGGGGACGCCGTTCCAGATGCCGGCGAGAAGCTCCCCCTCCTGCTGCTGGACGCGCGGATCGTACTTGGTCCCCGGAGCGCAGGCGTTGTGCCACTGCGTCTCGGCATAGTCGACCGGTCCGAGGTGGAACTGCCCTCCGGCGTAGGTCGTGCCGTACGTCACGATCGGCCCCTGGCTCCCGCCGTCGAGCACCTGCGACGAGGTCCCATCGTTCGGGCCCGTCGAGCCGCCCGAACAGCCGGCGAGCAAGCCCAGCATGCACGCTGCCCCGACCGCGGTTCGCATGGAGCCGATGGTAGCGCACGGCTGGCGCTGCGGGTGGGCCAGCAGCTACCGTCAGTGTAGGATACCGACACACTCCCGTCGGCTCCACGCCTGCGCGCTGGCGATGGCGATCCCTGCCGTGGTTGCCGAGCGGCCCGGCGTCTTCGGAGTGATCCGTCGGAGCTTCGCCCTTACAGGTCGGCGAACATCTCGTCATATCTTGGACGAACGAGCATCACGTCCGCGCCCCATCGTTCAGCCAGCAGCGCAGCGAGGCGCGCTCGGCTGCACCTTGACTGGAATCCATTATTGAGTGTATACTCACTAAATCATGCGCGGACGCCCGCCCAGCATCCGGGAAGAAGACATCCTCGACGCCGCACGAGACGTGTTCCGCAAGGACGGGCACGCCACGACCACCGCGAAGATCGCCAAGCGGGCGGGAGTGTCCGAGGGGATCCTCTTCTACCGCTACAAGAGCAAG
>JBGQLS010000158.1:0-12541 GCA_041500205.1 Anaeromyxobacteraceae bacterium
CGCTGCTGGGCGGGCAGGCGATCGTGGAGCGGTGGGTGCTCTCGCTCCACATGACGTCGGTCCAGTTCATGTTGCTCGCCCAGTTCATCATCTTCGTCCTGGGCTGGCCGCTCGAGTGGACCGAGATCATCGTCATCTTCATGCCGATCTTCCTGCCGCTGCTCGGGCACTTCCACATCGATCCGCTCTTCTTCGGTCTCCTCGTCGCGCTCAACCTCCAGACGGCGTTCCTGTCTCCGCCGGTCGCGATGGCGGCGTTCTATCTCAAGGGCGTGGCCCCGAAGCACGTGACGCTCAACCAGATCTTCGCCGGCATGATGCCTTTCATGGGGATTCAGCTGGTGGCGCTCTTCCTGCTCTACCTGTTCCCCGGCATCGGCCTGTGGCTCCCCCGGATGCTGTACCGGTGAGCCGGGACTGAGTCGCCGGGGGCGCAGGCGGCCCCCGCCCCGCCGGGCAAGCCCGTCGGGGCCCCACCCTCGCCCAGCAGCCGGGCGATCCATTTTTCGACAGGTCTTGAGTGCGAGCTCCCGCCGCCGGGGCGGCGAGAAACCCGCGTCGTTTGTAAGCTCTCCTCGTTCGCGCTCGGACGCCCCGGGCATTCTCTGCTATTCGTCTGCCCAGGGCTCCCAAAGGATGAGCTCTCCCACTCTTGTCTACCGGCTGACCGCCGCCCCGCTCCACCACCGCGCGGCGGCCGTATCCGAGGAGGCGCCACATGCGAAGTAACGTTGGCCCCGGCGCCCACGGCTGCGAGATCTCGGTGATCATCCCCCTCTACAACGAGGAGGGAAACGTGGAGCCGCTGCTGGCGGAGCTTCTCGGGACCTTGCGTGCGCTGGGGCGACGGTTCGAGGTCATCTGCGTCGACGACGGCAGCTCCGACGGGACCTTCGCGACTCTCGCCCAGGCGGCCAGCGCGGAGCCCGCCCTGCGGGTGATCCGGTTCCGCCGCAACTTCGGCCAGACCGCGGCCATGTCGGCGGGCATCGAGGCAGCCCTGGGCGACGTCATCGTGCCGATGGACGGGGATCTCCAGAACGACCCAGCCGACATCGGCCGCCTGCTGGTCGAGCTCGAGCGCGGCCATGATGTCGTGAGCGGCTGGCGCAAGGACCGCAAGGATCGCGAGCTCGGCCGCAAGCTGCCCTCGCGCATCGCCAACCGGCTCATCAGCGCCGTGTCCGGCGTGCGGCTCCACGACTACGGGTGCTCGCTCAAGGCTTACCGGCGCGAGGTGCTGGAGGGCGTGCGCCTATATGGCGAGATGCACCGGTTCATTCCCATCTACGCGAGCTGGCAGGGAGCCCGGGTCACGGAGCTGGTGGTGAATCACCGCCCGCGCGGCGCCGGCCACTCCAAGTACGGTCTCGGTCGCACGCTCAAGGTGGTGCTCGATCTCCTGGTCGTGAAGTTCCTGGCCAGCTTCCTGACGAGGCCCATCTATCTGTTCGGCGGAGCGGGCCTGGTGGCGCTCCTGTGCGGCGTGGTCACTTTCGGTGGGGCGCTCTTCTACAAGCTGTCCGGGCAGAAGGACTTCGTGGAGACCCCACTGCCGCTGCTGGCCGTCGCCTTCGCGCTGGCGGGGATTCTCTGCCTCCTCATGGGCCTGCTGGCCGAGCTCGTGATCCGGACCTACTACGAGTCACAGAACAAGCGGCCCTACCTGATCTCCGAGGAGATCCGCGGATCGCGTCAGCCGGCGCCGGGCGAGAAGGAGACGGGGAGCTAGCGCCGTGTGCGGGATCGCCGGCGAGCTTCGCTTCGACCGTCCGCCCGACGCGGCTGCGGTGCGCCGCATGTCCGATGCGCTCCGCCACCGCGGTCCGGACGCCGAGGGGCTCCACGTGGACGGGCGCGCTGCGCTCTGCCATCGCCGCCTGTCCATCCTGGACCTGGCGGGTGGCGGACAGCCCATGGTGCGCGACGGCTGCGCCATCGTCTTCAACGGCGAGGCCTACGAGCACCATGCGTTGCGAGACGACCTCACGCGCCGGGGGCACGCGTTCACGACGCGCAGCGACACCGAGGTCGTGCTGCGGGCGTATCTGGAGTGGGGCGAGCGCTTCGTCGAACGGATCCATGGGATGTTCGCGCTCGCGCTCTGGGACGCGCGCGCGGAGAAGCTCGTCCTGGCGCGCGATCGGTTAGGCAAGAAGCCTCTCTACTACGCTCTCGCGCGCGGCGGAGGTTGGCAGGCCACGCCCCCCACCTCGGGGTGCCCGGAGGAAGGGGTGAGCGGGCTCGTCTTCGGCTCGGAGCTCAAGGCCTTCGCCGCCCATGGCGCGGTGCCGCGCGAGCTCGATCCGGAGGCGCTGGTGCGCTATCTGGCCGTGGAGTACGTGCCGGCGCCGCGCAGCATCCACCGGTGCGTCTTCAAGTTGCCGGCGGCTCACCTGTCCGTGCTCGATCGGCGCGGCCTGCGGCTCGAGCGGTACTGGGAACTGCCGCCCCCCATGCGTCACGAGGAGGCGCCGACGGAGGCGGAGTCGGCGTCCGAGCTCCTGCGCCTCCTGGAAGGCGCCGTGGCGCGCCGGCTCGTCGCGGACGTACCGGTGGGCGTGTTCCTCTCCGGCGGCATCGACTCGACTGCAGTGGCGGCGTTAGCGGCGAGGCACAAGCGGCCGCTTTCCACCTTCGCCATCGGCTTCGAGGAGGATTCCTTCGACGAGTCCATCTGGGCACGCATGGCCGCGGAAAGCGTGGGCTCCGAGCATCACCTCGAGCGCCTTTCGGCTCGCGCCTGCCTCGACCTCGTCCCGGACGTGATGGACGTGCTCGACGAGCCATTCGGGGATCCCAGCATCCTGCCGACCCTGCTCCTCTCTCGATTCGTCCGGCGCCACGTGACGGTGGCGCTCGCGGGCGACGGCGGCGACGAACTCTTCGCCGGCTACGACACCTTTCTCGCCCATCTGCCCGCCGTCTGGGCGTCCCGGCTGCCGCGGCAGGTCTTGGCGGCGGCGGCGGCGCTGGCGGCGCGGCTCCCGTCCTCGGCGAAGAACATGAGCCTCGATTTCCGGGTAAAGCAATTCCTCCGCGGCCTCGAGGTCGCTCCGTCGCTACGGCACCAAGCGTGGATCGGCTCCTTCACGCCGGCCGAGCTGCGCGGCGTGCTCCACCCCGATCTCGAGTCTCTGGCGAGACCGGAGGTGGCCTGGAGGGAAGTGCTGGACGACGCTGCCCAGGCGTCACGCGCGGGCGTAGCGCCTGGCTCCGTGGACGAGGCGCTACGCTTCTTCCTCACGCGCTATCTGGCGGACGACATCCTGGTGAAGGCCGACCGCGCTTCGATGGCCGCTTCGCTGGAAGTGCGAGCGCCATTCCTCGACACGGCCGTCGTGGAGTACGTCCTGCGCCTGCCCTGGCGGCGCAAGCTCGGTCCCTGGCAAACCAAGAAGCTCCTCCGATCCGCGTTGCGCGGGGTCGTCCCGGACGCCATCCTGCGCCGGCCCAAGAAAGGCTTCGGGATCCCGGTTGCCGCCTGGATCCGCGGCCCGCTCCGCCCCCTCTTCGAGGACCTCTTCTCGCACGCGTCGCTGGCGGCCTCGGGGGTGCTCGCTCCGAAGGGCGCCCGGGCACTCCTCGACCGGCACCTCGCGGGCGTCGCCGACCTGCGCAAACCGCTCTGGACGCTGGCGGCCTTCCTCATGTGGCAGAGGAGGTGGGGACATCCCAGCTGATGCGCCCCGAGGCGGGGGACAAGCCCCCGCGCTACGAGAGTGGGCGAACTAGGTGCCCTGACCGCCACCCACGACCCTCGACCTCTTCGACCGCGACCGGCAGAGCCGTCGCGGTCTCGCGACCCTCGCCCTGGCCGCGACGAGCGCGGCCAGGGTCCACCCTCGACCCTCGATCACCAGGCCCGCGGGCTCCCCGCCACCTGAGCCTCGGACGGGAAGAGGGGCTCACCGGGCGCGAGCCGGTATACCCGGGCCGCGTCCTCGTCGCGGACACGCTCGACGTGCACTGGCTTGGTTCCGGCGAGCCGCTCGAGGGCCGCCTGGTTGTGGCGGTAGACGCGCCCGGGCTGGACCAGGACGTAGCACGGCCGTCCCGTGTGGCAGCCGCGGTCCGGCAGGATGGGCGAGGAGACCAGGTCCGGGCGACCGCCCCGTTCCGCATAGAGCCGCACCGTCCAGTCGACCTCGGACGCCACCTCCGCGCCGGGCTCGGCGTGGGCCGCGATCCAGGCGACCGCCTCGCGGACGCCTGCGTCGAAGTAATCACAGTGCGGCAAGAAGGACGTCACGGCCCGGTCGCCGCCTGCGAACGCGTTGACGTAGAGGCGGTAGTGTGGCGTGTGGGCCACCGCGGCTCGTGTCTCGGGGACGACCAGCAGGAGGCCCATCGCCGCCACCGCCACCGGCCGTGCTGCCCGGCCCATGCTCACCGGGAGCTGCGCGCAGGCCCAGCTCGCGAGCCGCACCGCCGCGTCCGCCCCGAGGAGCAGGAAGGCCGGCATGACGCTGACGAAGAAGCGCCCGTACTTGGCCCCGGCGATGAAGGAGAAGGCGTGGAAGATGCCGATCCAGACGAGCAACACCCGGTGTGCAGGGGCACGGCGGCCGAGCGCTAGCGCGAGCCCGGACCCGATCAGCACGGCCGTGGGCGGCGCGAACTTCGCGCCCGCGAACGCGAGATAGAACCACCACGGCGGCGCGTCGCCCCGCAGCCCGAGGTTCCCGCGGAGGCGCCCCATGAAGAGCAAGCTCTCGCTCACGCCGCGGTCGGTGCTGATGACGTCGCCGCGAATGTAGTGGGTGAGGTAGACGTACGTGCTCGGCATGAGCGGGGTGAAGTTCAGCGCCAGGAAGACGACCAGCGCCACCCCGATGAGCCAGAGCCAGCGCCGGAGCGGTACCCGCCAGCTGCTCGCGGGCCGAAGCCACAGGTACGCCAGCACGGGGATGGGGAAGTAGAAGATGAAGTACTTCGACGCGAAAGCGGCGCCGAGCGCCGCGGCGCTGGCGAGCTCCCACCTGTGCTGTTCGCTGGTTCGGCCGTCGTCGGCCGCAGCCTTGGCTTCGCAGAAAGACCACAGGCAAAGGGTGAAGAAGAGCCCGAGGAGCATGTCCTCCTTGCCGATACGGTGATACCCGATGGCGGTGGTCGAGAGCGCGAGCAGGGCCGCCGCGAGGAGCGCCGCCCCGCGTCCGAAGAGCCGCCGGCCGAGCATGGCCGTGACCCAGACGGTGAGTCCGCCGGCCAGGGCGCTGGGAAGCCGCGTCAGCGCCTCGGGCGCGAGGATGCCGCGTAGCGCGGCGAGGGCCAACGCCACCATCGACTTCATGAGCATCGGGTGCTCGACGTCGTCGCCGCCGAAGTCGCCGGTCAGATAGCGGTTCGCCGCCAGCCACTTGTGTACCTCGTCGTCCGCGAATCCTTCTGCGGCGAGGCCGCGCAAGCGCAGCCACAGCCCCAAAAGGACGAGCGCCGCCAGCAGGAGAGCGGCGGGGCGGCCCCACGGAAGGGTGCGCCCGCGCAGGGCCGCTGGATCGGATCCCGCCGTCACTCCGGCGGAACGCGAGCCCGCCGGGAAAGCCCCTGCCTGCTGCGGCCCACGACGCCTTCCTGCGTCGGGCAGGCTCGTCCCCGTGCTGCTCGATGTGGCTTTCAGCTACGCCTCCACTGCTCGGTTCCTCGCGCGCTCGGCTCGGTGACGGCCTCGCTCGCTTCGCGCTGGCCGGGGCCTCCGGACCGGCTCATTTCCCTTGCGCGATCCCGAGGCGCGGCGGAGGGTTCCGGGCCGGGCTCTCGCGATTCATGCGCTCCACATACCAGCGGAACAGTTTCTCGACCCCTTCCTGCAGCGTGACGCGCGGCTCGAAGCCGAGGAGTCGGCGCGCCTTCGTGATGTCGGCCCCGGTCGCCAGAGCATCGACAGTCATGCGCGGGGCGGGCAGCAGGTTCGCCTTCCGGCCCGCGAGACCTTCGATGACGTCGATGAAGTCACGCAGACGCACGGGCTGGCCGTGCCCCAGGTTGATGATCTCGTACCCGAGCGGCCGGTCGAGCGCGGCGATGATGCCGCGCGCGATGTCCTCGACGTAGGTCCAGTCGCGGAACATCTCGCCCCCACCGAAGAGCGGGATCTCCCTGCCGGTGAAGATGCTGTCGAGGACCTTGAAGGCCATCATGTCTGGCCGGTTGCGGGGACCGTAGGCCGTGAACAGCCGGACCACGTTGCAGGCGAGGCCGTGGACGTGGTGGTAGCTGTGGCAGAGCATCTCGGCCGCGCGCTTAGTGGCTGCATAGGGCGCGAGCGGGCGGTCGGCGGCATCGGTCTCGACGAATGGCGGGCTGGCGTTGCCGTAGGCCGACGAGGTCGAGACGAGCACCATGCTGCGCACCGAGTCCTTGCGGGTAGCCTCGAGCAGGTTGAGCGTCCCGCCCAAGTTCACGTCCACGTAGTCGTAGGGGCGCTCCACCGAGGCGCGGACGCCTGCCAGCGCGGCAAGGTGCACGACACCGTCGAACCGCTTCGCGAACAAGGTGCCCAGGAGGTTCCGATCGCGGATGTCGCCTTGGACGAGCGTGAAACGCTGCCCGCCCGGTCCCGCCCGCACGGCCTCGACGTTCTCCCACTTCCTCGCTGGCGAGTAGTACGGGTCGAAGTTGTCGATCCCGATCACCTCGTCGCCACGAGCGAGCAGTAGGGCGCTCACATGGCTCCCGATGAACCCAGCTGCCCCGGTCAACAGTATGCGTGCGCTCAAGCTCTAGGCTCCCTCTTCCTCACTCGTCAACGGGCGCTGGATGGGCGATGCGTACCTACCGCATCCGGGCACCAAAGGCGAGAATCTCTCATAAACTTGGGATGATTGGCAGACCTGGTTTAATCGGCGAGGCGAGCGCTGTCCGGGAGGGGTGAGGCATGCAAGCCATTGCGCAGCCGGTCGCCCTCGCTAAGCTCCTGGGGATGCTGACCTCCTGGGCACGATCGCGGCGGGATCGGACCGGAGCGGCAGCCGTTCTTGCGCTCCTTCTCGGTTCCGCCAGCGCGCAGGAGGAAGCTGTCCCACATTCGGGCCAGTCCTTGATGTCGCTCGATGTGCGCTCATTCCGTCCAGTCGATGGCCCGAGCTCCGGCCCCGAGGTCTACTACAGCGTCATCAGCGCCGACTCCGACGGCACGTTCCTCCGGGGCGGCTACCATCCCGGACTCGAGACCGTGACCATGGGCATCGAGGTCCCGGAGCAGGCCCGTCGCTCCGCACGGCGGCTGCGCTGGCGGTGGCGGGCCCGGGCGTTCCCCGCCCAGGGGAACGAGTGCCGGCCAGGTCGCGGCGACTCTGCGGCCTCCGTCGTGGCAGCCTTCAAGCGGGGGCTCAAGTGGTACCTCTTGAAGTACGCCTGGAGCTCGGTGGGGCCCCTCGGCGCAGTATGTGACCAGAAGCGGACGTTGCTCCTGGCCCGGGACACGATCATCCTGGAGTCCGGTGGCGTCGTCGGGGTGTGGTTGACGGAGGTCGTCGATCTACGCCGGGCCTTCGTGAATCACTTCGCGAAGGGCAATCCGCACGCCGACATCCCGGACCTGGTGGGCGTCGCGGTCATGACAGACGGCGATCAGACCAACAGCGAGAGCGGCGCGGACTGGAGCGGCTTCGAGATCGTGTACTGAGTCGCCGGGGGCGCAGGCCGCCCCCGCCCCGCCGGGCAAAGCCCATCGGGGCCCCACCCCGGCCACGCCGCGGGAGCAGGTCCGGTCCAAGTCAAGGGCAGGTTCCGATCGCGTCAACACGGCACTGGGTCCGAGCCCGTGGTCTGTGGCGCCCCGGGTCTTCTCGCACCTCCAGCCGAAGGGTGGCGCCCCGCGTCGGCACTGGGCTTTCGGCGGAGAGGCTTCTGGAACGCGTAGTGCATTGATCTGGCCCGTGGGACCTACTCCATGACGCGAATCCTCTTCGTCGACGACGAGGTCGCTATTCTCGAGGGCCTGAGGAACGTTCTCCGCGTAGAGCGCAAGCGCTGGACCATGAGGTTCGCTGAGGGTGGCGCGGCGGCCCTGGAGGCCATGGCGGAAGAGCCGTTCGACGCGATCGTCACCGACATGCGGATGCCTGGAATGGACGGGCTCGCGCTGCTGCGGGAGGTCCGCCGGACCCATCCGCAGATGGCCCGAATCGTGCTGTCGGGGTACTCCGACCTCGGCCAGGCCGCCGAAGCGAGCGTCGTCGCGCACCAGCTCATCATGAAGCCTTGCGAGGCCGACGCCTTGCGCAGCGCCATCGAGCGCGCCCTCCGGGTCAAGGAGCTGCTCGCGAACGAGACGTTGCGCAGGGTGGTGGGGAGCTTGAGCACGTTGCCCTCGGCGCCGCGCATGTACCAGGCGCTGACGGCAGCGCTCGAGGATCCCAACTCGGACGTGAAGAAGCTCGCCGCCATCATCGAGAAGGACGTGGGCATGTCGAGCCGGGTGCTGAAGTTCGCCAACTCGGCCTACTTCGGCTTCGTCCAGCGCGTGTCCAGTATCGAATCCGCCATCGTCTGCCTGGGGACCACCGCGGTGCGCCACCTCGCCCTCACCTTCGAGGTCTTCAACGCGTGGGGTGCCGCGCGCGGGCCAGCGTTCGACCAACTCGAGATGCACTCGCTCCTGGCCGCGCGGATCGCGCGGAAGTTGTCTCCAAATCGCGCGCAGGCCGATGTCGCGTTCGCGGCCGGTCTCCTGCACGACGCAGGCAGGCTCGTGCTGATGAGCCGCGCGGGCGACCAGTTCGGCGCGGTCCTCGAGGAGGCACGTCGCCGCCACGCCCCGCTCCACGTCGTCGAGGCCGAGATGCTGGGCGCGACGCACGCCGAGGTGGGCGCGTACCTGCTCGGGCTCTGGGACCTCCCCCACGCGGTCGTCGAACCCGTGGCGCTGCACCATTCCCGGCCGCCCCGACGAGAGCCTTCCGACACGGCCTCGATGGTTGCGCTCGCGAACGTGCTCGCTCACGAGGTGCTGGACCCGGACGGCCCCGACTACGAGCGCGTCGATCTGAGCGGCGTCGAGGACATCGCGCAGTGCCGCCAGATCGCGCTCGCCGAGGCGCGCGCGCTGGCGTGACGCGGGAGCGGCCATGGCCAACGTTAACAAGCCGCGGGTTCTGTGCGTGGATGACGAGCCGATGGTGCTCGAAGGCCTGGTGCTCAACCTGCGAACGCGCTTCGAACTCCTCACCGCGACCAGCGGCACCGCCGGCATCGAGCGGCTGAAGCACGATGGCCCCTTCGCGGTCGTCATCTCGGACATGAGAATGCCGCAGATGAACGGGGCGGAGTTCCTCGCTCAGGCCAGACAGCTGGCGCCGGACAGCGTCCGGATGCTGCTCACTGGCTACGCCGACCTCGACTCCGCCGTGGCGGCCGTCAACCAGGGGCAGATCTTCCGGTTCCTCAGCAAGCCGTGTCCAGCCCCGTTCATGGTGCAGGCGGTCACCGCCGCAGCCGAGCAGCATCGGCTGATCCAGGCCGAGCGCGTCCTCCTCGAGCAGACCCTGGCGGGCGCCATCAAGATGCTCACCGAGGTGCTGTCGCTCGCGAACCCGCTCGCCTTCGGTCGCGCCATCCGGCTCAAGCGCTTGGCGACCCAGCTGTGCGATCGACTCGAGGTCGGCGCCCGGTGGCACATCGAGGCCGCCGCCCAGCTCTCGCAGCTCGGCTGCATCACCTTGCCGCCCGATCTCGCGGAGAAGCTCTACTTCGGCAAGGGCCTGACACCCGCCGAGCAGGCGCTGGCGGACCGCGTCCCCGCCATGGCCGACCAGCTCCTGGGAAACATCCCGCGGCTCGAATCCGTGCGGGAGATCCTGACGCTGCAGACGCGCCGCTTCGACGGTTCCGATGCGCCCTGGGGGCAGACGCGGGGCGAGGAGCTTCCGCTGGGCGCGCGCATGCTCCGGCTGCTCGTCGACTATGACCGGCTGGAGGCGTCCGGAGCCCCCGCCTCGGAGGCGCTCGGGACGCTCGCCCAGCGCACCGGCGCGTACGATCCCAAGCTGCTCGAGGGGCTGCGCGCGCAGGTGGGTGCGAAGACCGAGGACATCCGCGAGCTGCCGCTCAACGCGCTGCGGCCAGGCATGGTGTTCGCCGAGGATGTGCGTTCGCGGACCAACACGCTCCTCGTCGCGCGCGGGCAAACGGTGACGCAAGGGCTCATCGAGCGCATGAAGAACCTGCCAACGGGACAGGTGAGGGAGCCCATTCGAGTGATGGTCGAGGGACAGTCAAGCGGAGAGGCGTGACGGCGGGCGGTCCCGGCCTTTAGCCCGACCTCGACCTCCCCCCTCCCCGGCAGAGCCACCGCGGTCTCGCGATCGTCCTCGGCAGCGCCGGCTGAGCCGTCGCCGCCTCGCGCCCCTGCTTCGACTGCGCCGGCCGAGCCGTCGCAGTCTCGTGCTCCTGCTTCTGGCCGCGCCGAAACGCGTCCAGAAGTCCGCCGCGACGAGACGCGGCCAGGAGTCCACCGTGACGAGCGTGGCCAGCAGCCCGTCTCGGCAGCGCCGTTCGCCCGTCGTCGCTACGTTCTCCTCTTCGGAGGAAGTCATGCAACTGGGCATGATCGGTCTGGGGCGTATGGGCTCAAACATGGTGCGGCGGGTGCTGCGCGCCGGGCACGAGTGCGTCGTGTTCGACACCTCGCCTGGCGTGGTACAGGCCCTGGCGGACGCAGGGGCGGTGGGCGCCCGGTCACTCGAGCAGTTCGTGGAGAAGCTCTCCCCCCCACGCACGGTCTGGCTCATGGTACCGGCAGGCGTCGTGGACCGCGCGGTGAGGGATGTCGTCCCCCACCTGCAGCGGGGCGACGTCGTGGTGGACGGTGGAAACTCCTGGTACGGCGACGACATCCGGCGGGCGGGGGAGCTCGCGGACAAGGGCGTCCACTACGTCGACGTCGGCACGAGCGGCGGCGTCTTCGGCCTGGAGCGCGGCTTCTGCCAGATGATCGGTGGCGAGAGCGACGTGGTGAAGCGGCTCGATCCCATCTTCGCGGCGCTGGCGCCCGGGCCGGAGTCAGCGCCGCGCACGCAGGGGCGAAAGGCAGGCGGCACCGCCGAGCGAGGGTACCTTCACTGCGGCCCAGCCGGCGCAGGCCATTTCGTGAAGATGGTCCACAACGGCATCGAGTACGGCCTCATGGCCGCCTACGCCGAGGGGCTCAACATCCTCCGCCACGCCGGGGCCGGGAAGGGCCACCGCGAGCAGGACGCGGAGACGACGCCCCTGCGCGATCCGCAGCACTTTCAGTACGACTTCGAGGTCGGCGAGATCGCCGAAGTCTGGCGCCGCGGCAGCGTCATCACCTCCTGGCTCCTCGATCTCACGGCGGCGGCGCTGGGACAGGATCCGGCGCTTTCCGGGTTCGCTGGCCGCGTATCCGACTCTGGCGAAGGCCGCTGGACGATCCACGCGGCAGTCGACGTGGGAGTGCCGGCGCCTGTTCTCACGGCGGCGCTCTACGAGCGCTTCTCCTCGCGAGGAGAGGCGGATTACGCCGGCCGGATCCTTTCCGCGATGCGCTTCGCCTTCGGAGGGCACGCCGAGAAGAGATGATCCGCTGCTCGCCTGTCCCCTTGCTCCGGAGTGCGCCATCACCCGGACGAGGCTGCCATGAGCGAGTGGCTGCCGCGTGCCGCGGGGAACGCCTACCTTGATGCAGGAAGCTGGATGAGCTCCTAGCCGAGGCGGGAAGCCGTAGAGGACGCCCCAACGTTCAGCCGTGAGAGGGCCGCATGATCGCTGAAGATGGAGCGCTCGAGGTCCCTGTCGAAGACGTCGCGCTGAGAGACGCCAGGCCATGGCTTCGGAAGCGTCTGGCGCTGGAGATCGTGGATCTCGGTGACGCAGCAGGGTTCGTGATTCCGGCCAACCGAGATCGCTCGGCGGTGTATCGCGGGTGGGGTGATCTCGACTACGCATGCGGGAATTGCGGCGCTCTTGTCTGCATCGGCGCCCGTCGCGGCCTGTTCCGGAGCCTTCTCTTCTCGTGCACTTGCGGCGCCCTGAATCGGGTGCCCTGAGAGGGTTGTCCAAAACACCTGTCCCGGCGGCTGCGCCTTCGGCGCTCTCGCTCGCTGCCGCGAGCGGCCGCCGGCTTTGCCGTCATTGGATTCGGGGGCTGCGCCCCCGATCCCCCGCGCGGCGAACGATCTGCGGCGCATCGCTTCGTTGCGTCCTCCCTCACATAAGCCTCTGGCTATGCTCGGCCGACGCCGCCCTGCTTGCGTCTCGCTCGCCTGGCTCGGTCCCCGGTATTCTGAACAACCCTGTGAAGCACCGCAGTGCGGGCTCCCGACAGGCGCCTCCCGTTCGACCACTGGCGCTCGGGCTGATGTCCTGGCCTCAATCGGGGCGCGGCAGGCGGCAGTGTGTGCGAATACAAGACTATCCAAGTCCACATGCACACGCTGGCCCCGCGTCACTTCCAGAGCGTCGAGGAGCGGGCTCCGCGACTGGGGCTCCGCCCTCTCGACCGCATCGGCGACACGCCCTTGAGAGGGTTGTCCAAAACACCGGTCCCGGCGGCTGCGCCTTCGGCGCTCTCGCTCGC
>JBGQLS010000159.1:0-12422 GCA_041500205.1 Anaeromyxobacteraceae bacterium
AGGGCGTGAGGGAAGCAGTCCCCGAGGTCGGCGCCGGCCGGCCCTGGCCGCCGCTTGCCCGGAACGTCAGGCGCGATGCCGACCGGCCTCCCGGACGGGCCAGCGTAAGCATGGGTAGGTCCAGGCCGATCAGGCCTGTGGAAGCTGCCTGCTCGCTCGATCGGTGTCGGTCCCGTGAGGTAAGAAGACGCCGTGAGGCGCCTGCCCATCGAGCTCCGAAAGGGCCAGCTGAAGGTCGCGGAAAGCAGCCTCTTCCTCGACGCGCACCGCCGTTCCGAGTGCGCCTTCGTCAGCCACGCCCACGGCGATCACATCGCGCGGCACGATCGCACCATCGCCACGCCCGCCACCGTCGCGCTGATGCGACATCGCCTGGGCGCGAAGAGGTCGAAGGGAGAGGCGCTCCCGGTTGCGTACCGGAAGCCGTTCGGCCTCTCCGAGCTCACGCTGGAGCTGTTTCCGGCTGGCCACGTCCTCGGCTCGGCCCAGCTGCGCGTGACGCGCAACGGCGTCGCGCTCGGCTACTCCGGTGACCTGTGCCTCGAGCCGACGCTCACCGCCGAGGAGGCGCAGGTGGTCGAATGCGACGTGCTCGTGCTCGAGTCCACCTTCGGTCTGCCCTGCTACGTCTTCCCGCCCAAGGACGAAGTCCTGCTCCGCGTTCGCCGGTTCGTGGACGACGCGCTCTCGGACAAGATGACGCCGGTGCTCCTCGGGTACGCGCTCGGGAAGGCGCAGGAGATCCTGAAGTACCTGGGCGAGGCCGGCTATCGCTGCCGGGCGCACCCGGTGGTGCAGGCGGTGAACAGGATCTACGAGGCACAGGGGATCGCGCTGCCGCGAGTCGAGCTGCTCGGCCCGGAGGGACCAGGGCCAGGCGAGGTGGTGGTGGCGCCACCGCACCTCGCGCGCACCTCCTCCATCCTGCGCATCGCGAAGCGACGGACAGCCATTCTGACTGGCTGGGCGGTGGACGGCCGGCGTGGCTTCCGCGGGGTGGACGCTGCCTTTCCGCTCTCGGACCACGCCGACTTCCCGTCGCTGCTTCGGTACGCCCGGGCGACGGGCGCGAGCCGCGTCCTCACGGTGCATGGATACGCTCGCGAGCTCGCCGCAGCGCTGTGCCGGGAAGGCATCCGCTCCGAGCCGCTCGTGGAGCGCGAGCAGCTCGAGCTGCTGTGAACCCGCGTTAGACGTGCATCTGCTACAACCCTCTCGTGATCGAGATGAAGGTCAGCCCCGACGCCGCCGGCCAGCGGCTCGACAAGTTCCTGCGACGCGCCCTCAAGGACGTGCCGCTCAGCCACATCTTCAAGCTCCTGCGCACCCGCAAGGTGCGCGTGAACGGCGCGCGCGGGCATGGCGAGCAGCTCGTCGCCGAAGGGGACGCGGTGGTCGTCCGAGGAGACGAGGAGCAGCTCCTCAGGAACCAGCGCGACGGGGAGCAAGCGCCGGGTGCCAAAGTGAAGGTCACCTTCCAGGTGCTCTTCGAGGACGAGCACCTCCTCGCCGTGAACAAGCCCGCCGGCCTCGCCGCCCACCCCGGCACCGGCATCACCGGCGCGACGCTGGTCGAGGAGGCGCGCGCTTATCTCAAGGTGCCAGCCCACCTTCCCTCGACCGAGTTCAAGCCCTCGCCGGCGCACCGGCTCGACCGCGAAACGTCGGGAGTCGTCCTGGTCGCGAAGACGAGGAAGTGCATGGCGCGGTTCACCGAGCTCTTCACCTCTGGAGAAGGCGTCCGCAAGAGCTACCTCGCGCTCGCCAAGGGCAAGATGCCGCGCGCGGAGGGCACGGTCGAGCTCGCGCTCTCCGAGCACGAGCAGACGGCGCGGTCGAAGTCGCAGCGCGGCGTCAAGTTCCAGGAGGCGACGACCCACTACCGCGTGGTCTCGTCCATGCGTGAGGCGTCGCTCCTCCAGCTCCGGATCGAGACCGGCCGCACGCACCAGATCCGGCGCCACTTGCAGGCGATCGGCCACCCGGTAGCGGGCGACGCGCGCTACGGCGACTTCCCATTCAACCGCGCCGCCAAGACGCGCTGGGGCCTGCGGCGCATGTTCCTGCACGCCTGGAAGCTCGAGCTGCCCCATCCCATGCTGTCCCGCCCGCTCCGGCTCGAGGCCCCCGTCCCGGAAGAGCTCCTGGCGGTGCTCGGGCGTATGAACCTGGGCGCCCCCCTTGGCGCCGGTAGTCCTACACGTTGATCCCTGGCCGGGGCAGCGCATAGATTCGCCAACCGATGGATGGCCGAGGCCCCCCCACGCCGCGTTCACGACCACCCGACGAGGGCGCGCAGGGCGCGGTGGCGAAGGCCGCGCCGCGCCGCTCGCTCTCGCTCATCGCGCGGATCGCGCTGGCGCTCGTCCTGCTCGCCCTGGTGCTCGCGGCTGCCGGTGCCGTGGCGGCCGCGCTCGCCCTGCGGCACTTCGCGCGGGGTCTGCCCGACATCCCCACGCTCGCGCAGTACCGCCCGCCGATCGTCACCGAGCTCGTGTCTGCCGACGGGCAGCTCGCGGGCGAGCTGTTCGACGAGCGGCGCAAGGTGGTCCCGTTCGAGCGGATCCCCAAGCTGTTCGTCCAGGCGCTGGTCGCCTCGGAGGACAAGAACTTCTTCGAGCACGGGGGCGTGGACTGGCTGGGGACGCTCCGCGCCGCCGTCAACACCTACGTGCTCCGGCGCCGCGTGCAGGGCGGCTCCACCATCACCCAGCAGACCGCGAAGTCGATCCTGGTCTCGGCGGAGGGTTTCGAGGAGGGCACCCGGCGCAACCTGCGCCGCAAGATCCGTGAGCTCATCCTGGCCCGGCGACTCGAGGCCGCCTTCGACAAGCAGGAGCTCCTCTGGCTCTACCTCAACGGCGTCTACCTCGGCCACCACAGCTACGGCGTACAGGCAGCGGCGGAGAACTACTTCCGCAAGAACGCCGAGGACCTCACGCTCCCCGAGGCCGCCTTGCTGGCGGGCCTGCCCCAGGCGCCGACCCGGTACTCGCCCTTCACCCACCCCGACGCCGCGAAGGCCCGCCGCCGCTACGTGCTACGGCGCATGTTCGAGGAGGGGGTCATCACAGGCGAGGACCGGCGGAAGGCCGAGGAGGCGGAGGTGAAGGTCTTCCCGGTCGACGACATCTTCCGCGAGACGGCGCCCTTCTACGTCGAGCAGGTGCGGCGGCAGATCGTCGACCGCTACGGCAACGAGCGTGTCCTGCACGAGGGGCTGCGGGTCGAGATGGCGATGGACCTCGAGATGCAGCGCGGCGCGCAGGCCGCCATGCTCGCGGGGCTCATGGAGGTCGATCATCGGCAAGGCTTCCTGGGGGCGGTCACGCACGTGGAAGGGAAGGAGCGCGTGGAGCTCTCGGCGCGCCTGGCGAGGGCGTGGCCGCAAGGCGCCCTCCAGCCGGGCGGCTACGCGGTGGCGATCGTGACCGGGGTGGAGGACTCCGCGGCCCTGGCGCGGGTCGCGGTGGGCGCGCTGGAGGGCATCCTCCCCATCTCCGGCATGCGCTGGGCACGCAAGCCGAACCCGGAGCAGAACTATCCTGACGCGCTCATCTCGCGACCCTCCACGGCGCTGCACGTGGGAGACGTCATCCTGGTCCGCCGCGTGGAGCGCGCCGAGCTCCTCGCCCGTGAACCGAAGGAGCGGCAGAAGCTCGTCCCCGAGGCGGGCGTGCTCTTCGCGCTCGAGCAGGAGCCGAAGCTGCAGGGCGCGCTCGTCTCGATCGAGCCGTTCACCGGATACGTCGCCGCCATGGTGGGCGGCTACGACTTCGACGCCTCCGAGTTCAACCGGGCCTTCCAGGCATGCCGCCAGCCCGGGTCCGCCTTCAAGCCCATCGTCTACTCGGGCGCCATCGAGAAGCTCAACTACACGCCGGCGACTCTCCTCACCGACGCGCCGGTGGTCTACCGGGACGAGAGCTCGGGCGTCTCCTGGAAGCCGGAGAACTACGGGGGCTCGTTCAAGGGTGACGTGACGCTCCGTGACGCGCTGGTGCACTCCATGAACCTGCCCGCCGTGAAGACGGCGGCGGCGCTCGGGGTCGACCAGCTCGTGGCGTGGGCCCAAACCCTGGGTATGACGACGCCGGTGAAGCGCGAGCTGGGCAGCGCCATCGGGTCCTCCTGCACGACGCTGTGGAGCCTGGCCAACGTGTACGCGCTGCTCGACCGCTACGGCGAGAAGAAGGCTTCGACGCTCGTGAAGCGCGTGCTCGACCGCGACGGCCGCCTGCTCGAAGACCACTCCGCCCCCACCGACGCCTGGGTCCCGCTCTCGACTCGGCTGGCCGCCGCCGCCGCCGCGCAGACGCCTCCCGATCGTGTCATGGACCCGCGCTCCGCCTTCATCACCGTCTCGCTCATGCACGAAGTGGCCACCGTGGGCACCGGCGCGCAGGCGGCGAAGCTGGGAAAACCGGCGGCCGGGAAGACCGGGACGACCAACGACTCGTTCGACACCTGGTTCATGGGCTTCACGCACGACCTCTTCGCGGGCGTGTGGCTCGGCTACGACCAGAACGAGATGCCGCTCGGGCGACACGAGACCGGCGGGCGCGCCGCGCTGCCCATCTGGCTCGCCTACATGCAGGGCGCCCTGCGCGATCGGCCGCAGCCCAGCTTCCCCGTGCCCGACGGGATCGATTTCGTGGCGATCGACCCGGCGACGGGCAAGGTCGCGTCGGATTCCGCCAAGGCCGTCCTCGAGCCTTTCAAGACCGAAGCTAAGCCGGTCGTGGATTCGCCGGACAGGCCGCGCGTGGAAGTCCAGGACCTGTTCGGACAGTGACTTCTCGGCGCCCAACGCGACAATGCCCCAGCTCTTCGACAAGGTCGGATCCAAGCGGACGCTCTACATCGCGTTCACGGCTGCCCTGCTCCTGTTCGTGGGGCTCACCGTGACCGTTGCGACCCGGACGCTGCGGTCCGAGCTCGAGGACGTCCTGCCGGCGGCGCAGCTCGACGCCCATCTCGCGCACGCGCAGCTCATCTTGCTGGCGCTGCTCGTCTCCGCCGGCCTCGCCCTGGCGGGAATCCTGTGGTGGCTCGCGCAGCGCCTGGTGCTGCGCCCGCTCACCGACATGAGCCTGGTGGCCGGGCGCGTATCGGAGCGCGACCTCAGGGCTCGGGCTCCGGCGCTCGCCGGCGACGAGCTCGGGCAGCTCGCGGAGTCCCTGAACCGTATCGGGGAGAACCTCACCGCCACCATTCTCCAGATCGCCGGTGTGTCCGAGCAAGTGGGCCACGTGATCGAACGGATCGGGAAGAGCGGCTCCCAGCTCGCGGAGGGCACGGGCACGGTGTCGGCGCGCGTGGTCGAGACGAGCGCCTCGATGCACGAGATGATCGTCTCGCTGAAGGGCATCGCCGACAACATCGAGGTGCTCTCGCACAGCGCCGACGAGTCGTCCTCCTCCATCCTGGCGATGGCGGCCACCAACGACGAGGTGGCGGAGAACATCAACGCGCTCGCCGCGAGCGTCGCGGAGACCACCGCCGCCATCGAGCAGATGACCCACTCCATCAAGGAGGTGGCCAAGAACATCGAGGACCTCGCTGCCACGGCCCAGGAGACGAGCTCGTCCATGAACGAGATGGACGTCTCCATCAGCCAGGTCGAGACCAACGCCAACGAGACGGCCAAGCTCTCCGAGCAGGCCCTGAAGGACGCGGAGCTCTCCACGGAGGCGCTCTCGCGCACGCTGGCGGGCATCGGCCGGATCAAGGACTCCTCGAAGGAGGCCGCCAGCGTGATCGACTCGCTCGGCCGGAAGATCAGCACCATCGGAAACATCCTGAACGTGATCGACGAGGTCGCCGAGCAGACGAACCTGCTCGCGCTCAACGCCGCCATCCTGGCCGCCCAGTCGGGCGAGCACGGCAAGGGGTTCGCCGTGGTAGCCGACGAGATCAAGGACCTGGCGGAGCGGACCGGCGCGTCCACCAAGGAGATCGCCGAGCTCATCCGCTCGGTTCAGGACGAGAGCGCCAACGCGGTCGCGGCGATGGACCGAGGCGTGAAGAACGTGGAGGAGGGCGTCCGGCTGGGCCAGGAGGCCGAGGCGGCGCTCAAGAAGATCCAGATCTCGTCGGTGAAGTCCTCCCAGATGGTGAAGGCCATCGCCCGCGCCACCATCGAGCAGGCGCGCGGCTCGAAGCACGTGACGACCGCCATCACGCGCATCGCGGAGACGGTGCAGCAGATCGCGACCTCGACCGGCGAGCAGGCGCGCGGCTCGGAGCAGATCATGAAGAGCTCCGAGAAGATGAAGGTCATCACCAAGCACGTCGAGCGCTCGAGCCAGGAACAGGCCCATGGCTCGAAGCAGATCACGAGGGCGATAGAGTCGATCACCGAGATGGTGAAGCACCTGGGCCGCGCCCAGAAGGAGCAGACGATCGGCTCGGAGCGCGTCGTTGGCGCCGTCGAGGAGATCAAGCGGGTTGCGGAGGCGCAGACGCACTCCGTGAACGAGCTCGAGTCGTCGATCGACGACCTGACCCAGCAGGCTGACGTGCTCCGCCAGGAGGTGACGCGGTTCAAGATGTGAGAAAGCCGGCCCTCGGACGTCCCTGTCGAAAAATCAGCTGCGATCGCAGGGGCCCGGGTGGGGCCCCGACGGCTCGGCCGGCGGGGCGGGGGCGGCCTGCGCCCCCGGCTACTCAGAACCGGTCTTCCCGGCTGAGCCCGCCCGTCTTCGCGATGATCTCCGCCAGCCCGGCGAGATCCCGCCACTCGGCGGGCGAGAACGGTACCACCGAGAGCCTGCCTTGCCTGAGGAGCGCAGAACCCGCGAACGCCGCCTCCAGCTTGAGCGCCTCGAGGGGAACCGGGGCCGGCAGCGGCCCCAGCGCGCGGACGTCCACGCAGACGACGTCTTCGTCGCCCGCCGTGGGATCAGGATACGCGGTCCTCACCACCTCCGCGATCCCCACCGCGCGCTTCTCGCCCGAGTGGTAGATGACCGCCCGGTCGCCCACATTCATCGATCGCAAGTTGGCCTGCGCCTGCGCATTCCTCACACCGCTCCAGGCGGTGACGCCGTCGCGCAGGAGATCCTCGAACGCATACTGCCCGGGTTCGGTCTTGAGGAGCCAGTAGGCCATCCCTAGGCGAGTTAGGAGCGCCAGAGGTCGGGCGCAACGTCAGAGCGACCAAAGGTCCCGGAAGGCACGCGCTGGCCTGGCGCGTTATGGGGAATGGGCGTGTTATAGAGGGCATCATGTTCGGCCTCGGAATGGGCGAGATCGTGATCATCCTGGTCCTCGCGCTGATCCTGCTCGGTCCCCAGAAACTACCCGACGCGGCCAAGCAGCTCGGCAAGGGGCTCCGGGAGTTCCGCAAGGCCACGGAGGACCTGAAGTCGCAGTTCGAGACCGAGCTCTACTCCGACCCCAAGCACGCGAAGCCTACCCTGGTGGAGCCACCTTCCGCGCGCGGTGAAGCGGCGGCCGGTGTCCCGCCCGGCGGCGTTCCGGCCGGGGCCAAGGCAGACGTCCCGGTGGCTACCGCAGACAACGTGCCAGGACTGGAGGCCGCGCTGGCCGAGGCCAAGCCAGCTTCCGAGCCTGTGCCGCAGGCGCCTCTGAAGGCGTCATGACCGAGCCCGCGAAGCCGCTCCCTCCTCCCGAAGCCCCGACCGAGCCCGAAGGGGACGTCAAGGCGAGCTTCTTCGAGCACCTCAAGGAACTGCGCAAGCGACTCCTGCGGGCCGTGCTCGGCATCGCGGTGGGCATGTGCGCGGTGGGGTACTTCAGCGAGCGGCTCTTCCGCTGGGTGATGCTGCCCGTGCTCCGCTCGTTACCCCAGAACCAGCAGCAGCTCCACTACACGAGCTACATCGAGCCGTTCATGGTGTACCTAAAGGTGGCGCTCTACGGCGGCATCTTCGCGGCCGCGCCATACGTGCTCTGGCAGGTCTGGCTCTTCATCGCGCCCGGGCTCTACAAGCGCGAGCGGCGGGTCGTCGTCCCCTTCCTCGCCTTCGGGACGCTGCTCTTCTACGGCGGCGCGGCCTTCTGCTACTTCCTCGTCATGCCGGTCGCCTTCCCCGCCCTCGCCGCCATCGCCGGGGACGACATGCGGCCCATCCTCACCATGACCGAGCAGCTCTCCCTCGTGCTCGGCATGCTGCTCGGCTTCGGCATCGTGTTCGAGGTGCCGGTCATCATCGCCTTCCTGTCGATGATCGGGCTCGTGTCCGCCGACTTCCTCTCCAAGTACCGTCGCCACGCCATCGTCGCGAACGTCGCGCTGGCGGCCATCATCACACCTACCGGCGACCCCTTCAACCTCGCCCTCATGGCGATCCCGATGATCCTCTTCTACGAGATCGGGATCATCCTGGCTCGCATCCTGGGGAAGAAGAAGCCGGCCGAGCCGGCGGCGTCCTAGAAGCGACATCGCGTCGTCGATTCTCCAACCGCAGCGGGACCGGGCGGAGTGGGCCATCGCCCGCATCGAACAGGGATGCGCAGCTTCAACCTCATCGTCGCCGCGTTCGCGATCCTCCAGTGCCTCCGGTACGCGCGCCGGGCGGTCCTCTTTATCCTGCCCAAGGTTCGGATCTGGGGCGAAGCGGGCGCCGCCCCGCGCTCTGCGCGGCGGCTCCGGCTGGGAGCGACGCTGGAGGATCTGGGGTTCACCTCGCTCGGGATCCAGCACGTGCGGAGCGCGATGGGTGCGTTCGCCGCCGAAGGAGACGTGTACGCGGCCGCGCGGCGAGGGACGTTCGCCGACGTGGTCGATAGCCGTCGCGGTGAGACTGGCGTGATGTTCTTCACCCCTTTCGAGGGTGGCGCGGCCGTGCTCACGGCCAACTTTCCAAGGCGAGCCATCGCGACCGAGCGCGTCCAGGCGGGCGGCATCCCGGACGCGCCACTCGAGGGGGTGCTCGCGGCGCACGAGGTCGCGGTCGAGCGCTTCGCGGCCAGGCACGGCCATCCCGCGGTCTCCGCCGACCTCGAGGCCCGCCTCGCGGCGACGAGGGCGTGGTTCGGAGGCGAAGGGCGGCGCGAGTTACGGCGCTCACACGCCCTGTCCTTCGCGATCATGCTCTTCGGCCTGGCGCTCTTCGCGTCGGCCGTGAACGTCCTGCTGCGCGGCGCTAGGTAAGACATCCAGGGTTGTTCTAAATACCGGGGACCGAGCCAGGCGAGCGAGACGCAAGCAGGGCGAGGCGCGACGACCGAGCATAGCCAGAGGCTATGTGAGGGAGGAGCAACGAAGCGATGCGCCGCGGATCGTTCGCCGCGGCGACGGGACCGGTGTTTTGGACAACCCTCAAAGGAGGAGAGCCCAGCATGCGTTCTGCCACTGCCACCGACGTCGTCTTCCTCGGCGCGAAGCGCACCCCGTTCGGGACGTACGGCGGGGCGCTGAAGGACATGTCCGCCACAGACCTCGGCGTCCACGTCGCCAAGGCGGCGTTGGCGCAGGCCGAGGTTTCGCCGCAGCACGTGGGCCACGTCGTCTTCGGCAACGTGGCGCAGACCTCTTCCGACGCCATCTACCTGGCGCGCCACGTCGGGCTGCGCGCCGGCGTGCCGGTCAGCGCCCCGGCACTGACGGTCAACAGGCTCTGCGGCTCGGGGTTCGAGGCGGTGGTGCAGGGGGCCCGCCTCCTCGCTTCTGGGGAGGCCGAGGTAGTGCTGGTGGGCGGCACCGAGTCGATGAGCCAGGCGCCACTGGTCCTGCGCGGCACGCGCTGGGGCTGGCCGCTCGGAAAGCCGCCGGCCATGGAGGACATGCTGTGGTCCGCGCTCACCGACACCTACGCGGGCATGCCCATGGCGATGACGGCCGAGAAGCTCGCCGAGCAATACCGCATCGGCCAGGACGAGGTGGACGAGTACAGCGTGCTCTCGCAGCGCCGCTTCGCCGCGGCGCAGGAAGCCGGCCGGTTCGGGGAGGAGATCGCGCCGCTCGAGATGGCGACGAGGAAGGGTCCGGTGAAGTTCGCCCGGGACGAGCACCCGCGCCCTGACACCACCGTCGAGACCCTGCGCAGGCTGCCCAAGGTCTTCAAGAAGGACGGCGTCATCCACGCGGGCGCGGCGAGCGGCGTCTCCGACGGTGCCGGGGCGCTCGTGATGGCGACGCGCGCCTGGGCGGAGAAGCACGGCGCGAGGCCGCTCGCCCGACTCGTCAACTGGGGTTTCGCCGGCGTGGACCCGACCATCATGGGCATCGGCCCGGTGGCCGCGTTCCACAACGCGCTCGCCCGAGCCGAGGCGAAGCTGGCGGAGTTCCAGCTCTTCGAGGTGAACGAGGCCTTCGCGCCCCAGTACCTCGCCGTGGAGAAGGAGCTCGGGCTGCCCCGCGATCGTACCAACGTCGACGGTGGCGCCATCGCGGTGGGTCACCCCCTGGCCGCCAGCGGCGCGCGGATCACCATGCACCTCCTGTACGAGCTGCGCCGGCGCGGAGCCCGCTACGGGCTCGGCGGAGCGTGCATCGGCGGCGGGCAGGGGATCGCGGTCGCCCTCGAGGCGCTCTGATCCGCTGCCAGCGCACCGCTGGTGCGTGTTCCACGCCTGTCGCCACCGCGAAAAGCTCGCCAACTTCCTTGCGGGGCTGGGCTGCTGACGGTAGGTTCGGGGGCGTGGAGCGACCGCATCCGGCGTTCACCGGCGTCAAGGTCTTCTCGACCACACTCGCGCGCGATCGCGACGCGCTCTCCGAACGGATCACGAAGTGGATCCGTGAGAACCCGCAGCTCGAGATCGTCGACCAAATGGTAAGGCAGAGCTCCGACAAGGAGTTCCACTGCCTCAGCATCCTCTTGTTCTACCGCGAGAGCGCACGTTGAACTGAGAGACGCCGAGCTGAGAGACGCCCTGCGTTTGCCGGCTGGCGCCCGTGGCGGGTCGCCCTTATGTTCGGGGAGCTTCGATGCGCGCGGCACGATCCATCGGCGATGTCCTCTCGTTCGGGGGCCGCGTTCCGCCCACTGTCGGCGGCCTCATCAGCGCCGTGGTGGTCGCGAGCCTCCTCGGCGCGCTGGCGCCCGTGCTCGTCGCCGAGAGTGCCCTGGTTCCCGGTCTCGTGTGGAGCGGGCAGGTCTGGCGGCTCGTCACCTGGATCTTCTTCGAGAGTGGCCCGGGCACGCCCCTCAACCTGCTCTTCGTCGGGCTGACGCTGTATTGGCTGGGGCGCGATCTCTGTTACGCCTGGGGTCCGCGGCGCTTCCTGCTCACGTACATCGGGATCGCCGTGGCCGCCTCGGTCGTGACGTGCCTGCTGGCGACGGTCTGGCCTCCGCTCATGCGCGGCATCTGGACGGGATCCTGGCCGGCGACCACTGCGCTCGTCGTCGCGTGGGCCATGATCTTCCCCGAGCGGCAGATCCTGCTCATGCTCGCGCTGCCCATCACGGGCCGGACGCTGCTCTGGATCACGGTCGGCGGCACCGTGCTCTATGCGATCTTTGGCCGAGACTACGCCTACTTCGTGCCGCACCTCTCGGCGCAACTCCTCATGATCGGATACGCGCGCGGCTGGTCGCTGCGCGGCCTCTGGCAGTCGTTGCGTATCAAGCAGTACGAACGGCGCGCGCGCAGGCGAGCGAGTCACCTGAAGGTCGTCAAGAAGGACCCGCCGACCTGGCTGAACTGATGGTGACGACCGGCGCGGTCTTCTATGAGATCGAGACCTGCCGTACCGCCGCCCGGTACACCCAGATCCGGGCCGTGTGCGTCCGCGTGTCGGCAGGCACCATGAAGAAGCCGAAGCGCTCCGGGGCGTAGTCGGCGCTGAAGCCGGCCACCTGCCGACCGTCGCGGAAAGTGACTCGCACCTTCCTGCCGTCGGGTTCCGCTGGTTCAGCGCCAGGCGGGAGCATGAAGAAGATGGCCTTGATCTGCTCCACGGCGATCGACTCGGCGGCGAGGCCACCCTGCGCGGTGAGGAGCACCTCCCCCGACTCGAGCGCGAGGTCGCTCACGGTGCCCCGCTTCACCTGCCCGTCGGCGGTGTGGATGACCACCCGGTGCGTGCCGGAGACGTAGCTGACCGGGAGAGGTTGCGGCTCCGGCTCGGGGAACGGCTGCGTCTCCGGCTCAGGGAAAGGCTCCGCCGTCGCGTTCAAGGCCGGGACGAGGGGGGAAGGCTCGAGCTCGTCCGCCGCCGGTTCGAGCGGTGGCGGCTCGAAGGCCAACGTCGGCTCGAGCAGCGGTGGCGGGTCGAAGGCCAACGTCTCCTCGAGCGGCGTGGTCACGAATTCCACCGCCTCCACTGCATTCAGCGGCTCGATGCCTGGCGGAGGAAGCACCGCCTCTTCAGGCGGAGCGCCTCCAGGCGTCTGTAACGGGTCCGCCGCAGCGGCCTCCGCGACCTCGACGACGGCATCGCCGACCTCGAGGATATCGTCGTCCTGGATTTCGAGCAGCTCGGTGGGAGGAGGCTCCGAGGACTC
>JBGQLS010000160.1:0-12418 GCA_041500205.1 Anaeromyxobacteraceae bacterium
ACCCGTCGAAAACTCAATCACGGTCGCAGGGGCCGGGGTGGGGCCCCGTCGGCTTTGCCGTCGGGTCGGGGGCGGTCTTCGCCCCCGGCGACTCAAAACCCGTCGAAAACTCAATCACGGTCGCAGGGGCCGGGGTGGGGCCCCGACGGCTTTGCCGTCGGGTCGGGGGCGGCCTTCGCCCCCGGCTACTCAGTGCCGCATGGGTGGCGGGCCCGCCGCCTTCCGGACGCGGTCCAGGATCTCTTCCATCCCGACGCTCTTCGGGATGTAGCCTTGCGCGCCGAGCAGCTCGGCCTCCCACTCGAAGCCGTAGGCGGAGAGGATGAGGATGGGCACCGCCGCGCTCTTGGCGTCTCCGCGCATCCGCTCCATCACGCCCCATCCGTCGAGGACAGGCATCTTGAGGTCGAGCAGCACGATCCCTGGCTGCTCATCGGACGCGCGGGCGAGCGCCACCTCGCCGTTCTCGGCCTGCTGCACGGGGTAGCCGGCCTCCTTGAGCACCTCCGAGAGGGCCTCCCGGAAGTCGTCGTCGTCGTCGACGACCAAGATGTATTGGCCTGGAGTCATGGGGTGCCGCCGTCCCTGAGCATCTCCGCGATCTCTCTCGCCACGCGCCGCGCGTCAAGGATGTGATCGGGGTCGAGTGACACCCCACCCACCACCGGGTGACCACCGCCCCCGTATTTCTCGCAAATCTTCGCGATGTCGTGCGATCGCGGAACGGTCGACCACGGGTTCGAGCCGACGGACACCTTGCTTCGCTTGCGGTCGCGCGAGACGACGACCGTGTAGCGCGCGTCGGGGAAGAGCTCGTAGGCGATGAACTTGTTGGCGCTCTCGATCCCGCTCTCGGAGAGATCGAACTCGACCACGCCGTCCTCCACCCGGGCGAGCTTCCTGACCGTCTCGATGGAACGGACGTGCCGGTCGAGGATGGGGCGCAGCGGCTCCGTCACCCAGGGCTGGGCGGCGATCTCCGCGAGCGGCCGCGATCGCAGTACCCCGATGAGCCGCGTGGGCAGCTCGGGATCGTGTGTCGCCTCGAGCAGGGTCATGATGCGGAGCGCGGGCTCCTCGAGCCGCACCGCCACTGCCGCCGAGGGGAAGCGAGCCGCGTCGATGGTGTCGGCCCAGCGTATGAGCTCGCCGAGGTCGGGCGCGGCCCAGCCGAAGCGTTCCCCGAGCGTGCGAGCGATGAAGCCGGTGCAGGAGGGCGCGGCGGGGTCCCAGAACTTGTGGCCCGAAGTATCACGATCGAAGATCTCCCGGTCGGAGGCTGGCTGGAAGGCGCTCGCGTGGTGGTCGAACCACCAGTGCATGTCCGGTGACGGGGAGAAGCGGAAGTCCACACAGGCGTTCACGTCGCCGTCGAAGATGCCTCGCGGGAACGGGTCGCCTTGCTGATGCTGAACCGGCTGGAAGGTGGTGAGGGCGAGCCGCTCGCCCTCGCGCTCCGCGTAGAAGCGGCCGAAGACGGCGGCGGAGGCGCAACCGTCGAAGCAGTTCGCGTGGTACAGGACCTTGAGACGCATGTAGGCGTGCCAATCTAGTGACCATCCAAGGGCGCGGTCAACCGGGGAAGATCGCGGCGGGGCTCCCGCGCGAGGGCCGCCGTCGCGGGTAGCACGTCCTTCGGGGGTGGAGCCTGGCAGCCGGCCGAGAGGGGCCCCAACTCCCCGTTCCGGGGAGGAGCGGCTCCGTGGAGCGCAGGGGCGCGTGCATCGCCGGCGGCCCAGGGGTCGCCGGGGACACCTGCGGGCGCAGCGCTCGCAAGATGACGCCTGCCATTCCGCGGGGTAGACTCCGCCCCGCATGGACGCGACGCGCGTCGGGGCGCTCCTCGACGATCGAAAATTCGACCTTCGGCTCACGCTGATCGCGGGCAAGCGCGGGCTGTCGCGAAAGATTTCGAGCTCGCGCATCCAGAAGCCTGGGCTCGTCCTGGCTGGTTACACCGAGTACCTGCACAAGGAGCGGCTGCAGGTCTTCGGCAACACCGAGATGAGCTACCTCACGACGCTCTCCAAGGAACGCGCGCGAGAGGTCCTGCGGGCGTTCTTCTCGATGGACGTCGCGTGCCTGGTCGTGACGAAGGGGCTCGCCATTCCGCCCGAGATCACGACCGCGGCCGAGGAGAGTAACGTCCCGGTACTCCAGACGTCGCACCTCTCCAGCACCTTCATCGAGAGCATCCAGAATTACCTCCAGGACATCCTGGCCGCGCAGACGTCCATGCACGGCGTGCTCCTCGACGTCTTCGGCGTGGGCATCCTCCTCCTCGGCAAGAGCGGCATCGGCAAGAGCGAGATCGCGCTCGACCTCGTCATGCGCGGCCACCGACTGGTCGCCGACGACATCGTGGACGTGAAGCGCGTGGCGCCCGAGACCGTCTACGGCACCGGCTCCGAGATCATCAAGTACCACATGGAGATCCGAGGTCTCGGCATCATCAACATCAAGGACCTCTTCGGCGTGGCCGCCATCCGCGAGCGCAAGAAGGTCGAGATCGTGCTCGAGCTGGTGGAGTGGGACCCCAACGTCGAGTACGACCGCCTGGGGGTGGAGGAGAAGAAGTTCCGCATCCTCGACGTCGAGGTGCCGATGCTCATCGTGCCGGTCCGCCCCGGACGCAACATGACGACCATCGTCGAGGTGGCGGCCCGGAACCACCTCCTCAAGTTGCAAGGGCACCACTCCGCCCGCGAGTTCCAGGAGAGGCTCAATCGCGCCATCGCGCTCGCCCCCGGAGGTCGTGGCGGGGAGATGGACGTCGAATGAGATCGCGCGAGGGACCCGACAGGAAGGCGCAGGAGCCCGCCCGCCCACGGCAGGAGCCTCACGTCGTCATCCTCACCGGCGTCTCCGGATCCGGCAAGTCGACGGCGCTGCGCGCGCTCGAAGACGCCGGGTTTTACTGCGTGGACAACCTCCCCATTGTCTTCCTGGAGAAGCTGCTCGAGCTCTCCGCGCACACGGCTGGCGAGGTGACCCGCATCGCGCTCGTGGTCGATGCCCGCGAGGGTCGCTTCCTGGCGGAGGCCCCGCGCGTCATCGACGACGTGCGACGCACCGGGACCAGGGTGGAGGTCGTCTTCCTCGAGGCCACCGACGAGGCGCTCTTGCGCCGCTACTCGGAGACCCGACGCCGCCACCCGCTGGCGGGCGATTCGGGCACCGTCTCGGAAGGTATCGCCGCCGAGCGCAAGGCGCTCGAAGGCCTGAAGACGATCGCGAACGAGGTCATCGATTCCTCCTCGCTCAACGTCCACGAGCTGAAGCACCTCGTCCACGCCCGCTTCGTCGACGGCGCGGTGGAGCAGATGGGCGTGACGGTCATCTCCTTCGGCTTCCGCTATGGCCTTCCCAGCCACGCCGACCTGGTGCTCGACGTGCGCTTCCTCCCGAACCCGTACTTCGTCCCGGAGCTGAAGCCGTTTCCCGGCACGGACGATCGCGTCATGGAGTACGTCTTGTCCCAGGGAGACGCGAAGGCGTTCCTGGAGCGAGCTGTGGATCTGTGCGTCTTCCTGCTCCCTCGCTATCGCGCCGAGGGGAAGAGCTATCTCACCATCGCCGTCGGCTGCACCGGCGGGCGCCACCGCTCGGTCGTCGTCGCTGGCGCGCTGGCGCGCCGCCTCGAGGCTCCCGGCACCAGCGTTCGCCTCTGGCACCGCGACGTCGAGAAGGAATAGGTTCAAGACCATGGTGGGACTCGTCCTTGCGACGCACGGTAAACTCGCCGAAGAGCTCCTCCGCACCGCCGAGGGCGTGTGCGGCACGCTGGAGCAATGCCGCGCAGTGTCGGTGGGTGCCTCGCTGGCCATGGAGGAGGCGCGGGGCCTTCTCGCGGATGCCATCCGCGCCGTCGACTCGGGCGACGGCGTGCTCGTGCTCACGGACATGTTCGGCGGGTCCCCCGCCAACCTCGCCCTGACGTTCCTCGACGAGAAGATCGAGGTCGTCACGGGCGTGAACCTGCCCATGCTGGTGAAGCTCTCGACCTGCCGCGCCGAGGACGCGCCGCTGCTCGAGACGGCGCGGATGCTGACCGGGTATGGCCAGAAGAACATCACCCTCGCGAGCGAGCTCCTTCGCACGCGCGCCCGCTCGAATCGGAGCTAAGTGACGTCGTACTCCACGCGGGGCTTCGGGCCTCAGGCGCCGCATCGTGAAGGCAGGGCCAGCTCATCCGGGCAAAGGTCCTGCCGGCTCGAACACCCTTCTCCTGTCGAGGCCTGAGGCCTGAAGCCTGAGGTCCAGATCCTACCGCCGTGATCATCCTCGTCCGGGTCGACAACCGCCTGCTCCACGGCCAGATCCTGGAGGCCTGGGTCCCCCGGCTCAAGGTCGAGCGCATCGTGATCGCCGACGACGAGGCTGCGGCGTCGCCCCTGGCGCAGGCTGCGATGGTCCTGTGCCTGCCGCCGGCGCTGCCGGTGGAGGTGCTGCCGGTCGTGAAGGTGGACTACCAGGCCCTCGCCGCCGGGAGGACGGTTGTGTTGCTCCTCTTCCGCGAGGTGTCGGGCCTCGAGCGAGCCGTGGCCGCCGGGCTCACCCCTGCGCTGGCTCACAAGGTGAATCTCGGGAACGTGCACTACGCGCCAGGCCGCCGGGCAGTGACACCCTCCGTGTTTCTCTCCGGCCAGGAGATCGCCGCCGTCCAGGCGCTCTCGGCCCTGGGCTTCGAGGTGGAAGCGCGCCCGGTTCCGTCCGACGCCCCGACCGGAACGCGCCAGCTGGTGCAGAAGTACGACGCCGCGGCGGAGAAACGATAGACTCGGTATCCCGTGAGCTACCTCGCCCTGGGTCTCGTTGCGGGTCTCGCCTCGGTGGAGCGTAAAGGCTTCCTCCAGGCGATGCTCTCGCGCCCCATCGCGCTCGCCACGATCATCGGCCTCGTGCTCGGCGACGTCACGAGCGGCCTGTACGTGGCGGCGCCGCTGGAATTGCTCTGGCTCGGGGCGGTGAACCTGGGCGCGGCCTTGCCGGTCCACGAGGCGCTAGGCACTGCCGCCATCACGGGCGCGACCGTGCTGGGCGTGAGCGCGCTGCGCGCGGCTGGCCTGTCCGGCCCGGCGCTCCTGCCCGCCGTGGCGGCGCTGGCCGTGCTCCTGTGCGCGCCGCTGGCCTTGCTCGGCCGCCGGGCCGACAGGCTCGCCGAGCGGTGGAACGAGCGCCTGTACGCCCGCGCCGAGCGCCACCTCGCGGCAGGCAACGCCGCCGCGGCGGCTCGCGTGAACCTGTACGGCCTCGCCCTGCCGTTCGCGGTCGGCTTCGTTCTGGCGCCACTCGGCGCGGGGATCGCCGCGGCGCTCGTCCCGTTCGCCGTCGAGCGAGCTCCCGGAGCGCTGCCGGCGCTGGCGCTCGGCTGGGTCGCCTTCGCCGCCTTCGCGTGCGCCTCGGGTGCGAAGGCGATGCGCGCCGTTCGCGCCGGCGCGTTCTACTTCGGGGCCATAGGGCTCGGGTTGTGCCTCGTCCTCGCGACAGCGCTGGCGAGGGGGAGGTCCTGAGCATGCCCGCGGTTCCTTTCTCCGGCAAGGTCCCCGCAGCCACGCTGGCGCGCTGCTTCTGGCGGAGCCTGTTCCTGCAGGCGGCATGGAATCGCCGCGGGATGCAGAACCTGGGCTTTGCCTACGCCATCGACCCGGCGCTGCGCGCTCTCTATCCCGACCCCGAGCTACGCCGCGCCGCGCTCGGGCGCCACCTCGGGTTCTTCAATTGCCATCCGTACACGGCCGCGGCCATCCTGGGTGGCGCCATCCATCACGAGGAGCGGGTGGCCGCGGGAGCGGAGGCCGCTGGCGCTCCGCTCGCCTACAAGGCGACGCTGCAGGGGCCGCTGGCGGCCATCGGCGACGGCTTCTTCTGGACGGCGCTCCGCCCCTTCTTCGGCGCGCTGGCCGCGCTCGGCGCCCTGCTCTTCGGCTGGCCGGCGGTCGTGGTGGCCCTTACCATTTACAATGCGATCCACCTCGCGCTGCGCATCGGCCTGTTTCGGACCGGCTATCGTCAAGGCGACGCCATCGTCGGCGCCATCGCCGGATTGTCGTTGCCCACCGTCGCCGACCGGCTGCGGCTCGGGGGCGCCGCCCTGTGCGGCCTCTCCGCCGCGGCGGTCGCCGCCCGCGCCGACCTCCTCATCCGTTCGGGCGCCGTGCCGGTAGCGGTGCTCGCGGCCGGGCTCGGGTATCTCGCCCTCGCGCGCGGAGCGCGCCTCCTTCCCACCCTCTATGCCGCCATCCTGGCCGGCGCCGGCGCGGCCCTCGCGGCCGGCCGTTTCCACGGGAGTCCCTAGCGCATGCCGCGCGTCGAGCGCACTTTCCTGATCGTGAATATGCTCGGACTGCACGCGCGCGCTGCCGCCCAGCTCGTCCAGGCCGCCAACCGGTACACGTGCAGCGTGAACGTCGAGAAGGACGGCATGCAGGTCAACGGGAAGAGCATCATGGGGGTCTTGACCCTGGCCGCCGCCAAGGGAACGGAGATCGTGGTGAGCTGCGAAGGCGACGACGCGGAGGCGGCCATGACCTCGCTGGCGGCCATGATCGAGAACGGGTTCGGGGAGAAGTGAAGGAGATGGCCTCCTCCACCACGCTCATGGGCCTGGCCGCCAGCCCCGGCATCGCCGTGGGCCGCTGCTGGCCGGTCGATCGGCGCAAGGTGAGGACGCCCAAGCGCCTCATCGAGTCGGGGGAGGTGAAGGGTGAGCTCGCGCGCATGCGCGCCGCCATCGACGCCGCGGACAGGCAGCTCGCCGAGGTGCGGGCCAAGGTGGAGGAGCTCGAAGGAAGCGAGCACACCGCCATCATCGACATGCATCGGATGATGCTGAAGGACGAGATGCTGGTGGTCGAGGCGCAGCGCCTGGTCAGCGAGGACAAGGTGAACGCGGAGTGGGCGGTGAAGCGGGCCGTCCGCAAGATCAAGAGCGCCTTCAGTGACGTGGCCGACGAGTACTTCAAGGAGCGGCGCGCCGACGTCGACTACGTGGGCGAGCGCATCATCAAGAACCTGATGGGCGAGGCGGTGGACGTGGAGGAGGCGCCGCCCGAGGGCGCCGTCATCATCGCGCACGACCTCTCGCCGGCAGACACCGTGCTCCTCCTGCACGAGCGCAAGGTGGCCGCCTTCGTCACCGATCTCGGCACCAAGACGTCGCACACCGCCATCGTGGCGCGCGCGCTGGAGATCCCGGCGGTGGTGGGCGTGGCACGGATCAGCGCGCTCGCGGACAAGGGCGACTGGATCGTCGTCGACGGCCAGCGCGGCGTGGTGATCCTGAACCCGTCGCCGGGCGAGCGCGGCGACTACGACGTCGCCCGCGAGCGGTGGCTCGCGTCCGAGCGAGAGCTCATGGCGACGAGCGCCTTGCCCGGCACCACCACCGACGGCGTGTCGGTTCGCCTGAACGGCAACATCGAGTTCGAGGAAGAAGTGAGGAGTCTCCTCGAGCACGGCGGCGAGGGCGTCGGCCTCTACCGCACGGAGTTCCTCTACCTGGGGCGGAGCGACCTCCCCAGCGAAGAGGAGCACTGCCGGACGTACCAGCACATCTTGGAGGGGCTGGCGCCGCGCCCGGTGACCATCCGCACCTTCGATCTCGGGGGGGACAAGCTCCCCACCGGCACGCGCAGCCACGACGTGAACCCGGCGCTCGGGCTCCGCGCCGTTCGCTACTGCCTGAGACACCCCGACATGTTCCGCACACAGCTCCGCGGGCTCCTCCGCGCTAGCGTTCACGGGAACCTGCGGGTCATGTTCCCGATGGTGTCCGGCGTGGCGGAGCTGCGCGCCGCCAAGCGAGCACTCCTCGAGGCGCGCGAGGAGCTGCGCCGCGAGGGCATCGAGACGCGCCTGCCGCCCATCGGCATCATGGTGGAGCTCCCCAGCGCCGCGGTCATCGCCGACCGGCTCGCCCGGGACTGCGACTTCCTGTCGATCGGCACGAACGACCTCATCCAGTACACGATGGCCATCGACCGGCAGAACAAGGACGTGGCCTATCTCTACCGGCCACTGCACCTCGCCGTGCTCCGCTTGCTGAAGCTCGTCTGCGAGGCGGGGCAGGCGGCCGGCATTCCGGTCTCCATGTGCGGCGAGATGGCAGGCGACCCGATGAACGTCTTGGTCCTGCTCGGGCTCGGCCTGTCCGAGCTGTCGATGAATAGCGCCTCGGTGCCGCTCGTGAAGCGGGTCCTGCGCGCGGCGTCGGCGGCCGACGGGAAGCGCCTGGTGGAGAGGCTGCTCGAGTACACCGCCGCCGACGACATCGAGAGGGAGGTGCGGGCCGAGATGGCGCGCCGGTTCCCGGACCTGCTCGACGAAACCAAGATCGGCCCGGTGGCGGGGTGAAGAACACGTCGAGGTGGGGGCCCCGCAGCCGGCGCTCGCCTGCTCCCTTTGTTTGTGCGGTCAGCACGGCAAAGATATCCGTGATATTGACAGGATCGCGCGCGACCGCGTAGCTTCACCGCCTTTTCCCAGGGGACGAGAGAACATGCCGGCGACCGACTACCTGTTCACCTCCGAATCCGTGACGGAGGGCCACCCCGACAAGATGGCCGATCAGATCTCGGACGCCGTCCTCGACGCGGTGCTAGGGCAGGACAAGAAGGGCCGGGTCGCCTGCGAGACGCTGCTCAAGACGGGCTACGTCATGATCGCGGGCGAGATCACCACCACCGCCCGCGTCGACTACCCCTCCCTCGCCCGCTCGGTCGTGAAGCGCATCGGCTACACGAGCGGGGAGATGGGCTTCGACGGCAACACGTGCGCGGTGCTGGTGGCGGTGGATCAGCAGTCGTCCGACATCGGCCAGGGCGTCGACACCGGCGGGGCCGGCGACCAGGGGATGATGTTCGGCTACGCCTGCGACGAGACGCCGGAGCTCATGCCGGCCCCCATCACGTACGCGCACGCGGTGACGCGCCAGCTCGCCAAGGCGCGCCGCGCCGGCGCAGACTTCCTCCGTCCCGACGGGAAGAGCCAGGTCTCGGTCGAGTACCGGAGCGGCAAGGTGGCGCGCATCGACGCCGTGGTGGTGTCGACGCAGCATTCGGCCGAGGTCTCGAACAAGAAGCTGCACGCGGCCGTGCGCGAGGAGGTCATCGCGAAGGCGCTCCCGAAGAAGCTCGTCGACCGGAAGACCAAGATCTTCATCAATCCGACCGGCCGGTTCGTCATCGGCGGCCCGATGGGCGACACCGGCGTCACCGGCCGCAAGATCATCGTCGACACCTACGGCGGGATGGGCCGGCATGGCGGCGGTGCGTTCAGCGGGAAGGACCCCTCCAAGGTGGACCGCTCGGCGGCGTACATGGGCCGCTACATCGCGAAGAACGTGGTCGCTGCGGGCCTCGCGCGGCGCTGCGAGGTCCAGGTCGCCTACGCCATCGGCGTCGCGCAGCCCGTCTCGGTGATGGTCGACACCTTCGGGACTGGCGTGGTGCCCGAAGAGAAGATCGCCGCCGCCGTGCGCGACGTGTTCGATCTGACGCCGCGCGCGATCATCGAGGGCCTCGACCTCCTGCGGCCCATCTACGAGAAGACCGCCGCCTACGGTCACTTCGGCCGCACCGAGAAGGAATTCACCTGGGAGCGCGTGGACCGCAAGGACGCGCTCCGGGACGCGGTCGGCGTGTCGAAGATCCGGGCCGTGGTCGGTTAGTAGAGGCAACCAAGCGACCAGGTAGTCCTTGGGCGTGGCTGGCGCTCCACGGTGGCGGCGGGGCCCGACCCACCCTACAATGCCGCGCCCATGAGCCTCCTCGTCGCGGCCGTGCTGGGGGTCGTGCAGGCCTTGACGGAGTTCCTTCCGGTCTCCTCGACTGCGCACCTCCTCGTCTTCGGAGAGCTCTTCGGCCAGAGCCTGTCCGACGCGCGCTTCCGTGCCTTCGTGGCCATCATCCAGACCGGCACGACGCTGGCCGTCATCGTCTACTTCCGAGGCGAGCTATGGCGGCTCGCGGGCGCGGCGCTCTCCGGGTTGGCGCGGGGGCGCCCGCTGGCATCGCCCGAGGCCCGGCTGGCCTGGCTCATCGTCCTCGGCACCATCCCGGCGGCGGTAGCCGGGAAGCTCCTCGAGCACCGGATCGAGGCGCTCGGGAACGTCGTCATCGCCTGCTCCCTCGTCGCGTGGGGGCTCATCCTGCTCGCCGCCGAGCGCTTCGCCAGTCACCGCCGGACGATCTCCGATGTTGCGCTCGGGGACGCCCTTGCCATCGGCGCCGGGCAGGCGCTCGCGCTGGTTCCCGGCACGTCTCGCTCCGGCGCGACCATCAGCACGGGGATGGCCCTCGGCCTCAGGCGCGAGGACGCGGCGCGCTTCAGCTTCCTCCTGTCCGTGCCCATCACGCTCGGCGCGGGTCTATACAAGCTGAAGAAGATGCTGCCGGCGCTCTCCGGGAATCCGGACTGGACGTCCGCGACGATCCTCGGGACGGTCGTTGCGCTCGTGGCCGGCTACGTCGTCATCGGCTGGCTCCTCGCCTACCTCAGGACGCGCACGACCTACGTCTTCGTGGCCTGGCGCATCCTCGCCGGGGTGGTCATCGCGGTGCTGCTCTGGCGAGGCGTGCTCCCGTCTTCCGACGAGTCGCCGCGGTCTTCGGGGTCCACGGCTCGCCAGCCGGCGCACTCTCTCGGCCGCGCGCCTGACCGCGAGTGCGGTCAGGCCTCTCCTACGGCGAGCGCCTCGTGATCACGGCCTTCGACCGGCTGCGGGCCACGCTCAACGCGCGGACGGCCGGGAGCTACCGGTTCGATTCGCTCCAGCCCGAGCTCCTCCCGGAGGGCGGCCTGCGCCACGCGGCGGTGCTGGTCCCGCTCTTCGAACAGGAGGGCGAGGCGCACGTCCTCCTCACCCGGCGCCGCCCCGACCTGAGCCGCCACCCGGGCCAGGTGAGCTTCCCCGGGGGTCACATCGAGCCGGGCGAGGACGCGCTCTCGGCGGCGCTCCGCGAGGCGCAGGAGGAGGTCGGGCTCGATCCGGCGAGGGTCGACGTGCTCGGGAGACTCGACGAGACGCTCGTCCTGGCGACCGGCTTTCGCTTGACGCCGTGGGTCGGCCTCGTGCCTTATCCCTACCGTTACCTGGCCCAGCCCGCCGAGGTGGAAACGATCCTGTACGTGCCACTCGCGGCCCTGGCGCGCCCGGGCGTCCACCGCACCGAGGAGCGCGAGGCTTACGGCGACCTGCACCTGGTCCACTTCTACGAGCTGCCGGCGGTGACGATCTGGGGCGCCACCGCGCGCGTCCTCAACCAGCTGCTCTCCCTCTGGAGCTCTCCGTGAAGCTCTTCCCGGTCGTGATGGCAGGTGGCTCCGGCACGCGGTTCTGGCCCCTCTCGCGCGCCCGCCGCCCCAAGCAGTTCCTGACGCTCCTAGGCGACGTGCCGCTCCTCGCGGCGACCGTGGCGCGGCTGCCGCCCCTGGCAAAGCTCGACCACACCTACGTCGTCTGCGGGCTGGCGCACGCGCGTGCGGTCAGGGACATGCTCCCCAGGCTGCCCAAGGAGAACGTCATCGTCGAGCCGTGCCCGCGCAACACGGCCCCGTGCGTCGGCCTGGCGGCGCTGCACGTGGCGCGACGCGACCCGAAGGGCGTCATGGCGATGCTTCCGGCGGACCACCACATCGCGCGGCCTTCCGCGTTCCGGGAAGCGCTCGCCGCCGCTGCCGTCGTGGCGGAGCAAGGGGCCATCGTCACCATCGGTGTGCGGCCGACACGCCCCGAGACCGGCTACGGGTACCTGAAGCTCGGTCCCCGCCTGGCCGCGAGTCGGCCTGCTGGCGGCAAGCGTGCGGCCTCCCGCGCTGCCGGCGCGGCCAAGGGAGGGCTCCGGCCGCACAGGGTGGACCGGTTCGTCGAGAAGCCCGACGCGGCCACGGCTGCTCGCTACCTGGCGGAGCGGGACTACCTCTGGAACAGCGGCATCTTCGTGTTCCGAGCCGACGTCATCCTGGACGAGATCCGCCGCGCCATGCCCCTCCTCGGCGAGAAGCTGGAGGCCATCGGCGCCGCGCTCGGGACGCCCCGCGCGGCGCGCGTCCTGAAGGACGTCTTCCCCGAGTGTCCGTCGGTCTCGATCGACTACGGGGTGATGGAGAAGAGCCAGCGCATCACGGTGGTCCCGGCCGACTTCGGCTGGAGCGACGTGGGTAGCTTCGCCGCTCTCTCCGAGGTGCGCGTGCCGGACGCCCAGGGGAACGTCTACGAGGGGGAGGCACTCATCCTGGACGGCAGGAACAACGTCGTCCTTGCCCACCCGGGGCGGCCGCTGGCCGTGATCGGCCTAGACGACGTGATCGCAGTGGACGCCGGCGACGCCGTGCTGGTCTGCCGCCGCGACAAGGCGCAAGACGTCCGCAAGGCGGTTGACGAGCTGAAGCGGCGCGGGCGGCTGGACCTGCTGTG
>JBGQLS010000161.1:0-12213 GCA_041500205.1 Anaeromyxobacteraceae bacterium
CGCTCTGCAGCGTGGCCGGGGTGGGGCCCCGATGGGCTTTGCCCGGCGGGGCGGGGGCGGCCTGCGCCCCCGGCGACTCGGTCCGGAGATAGACTCGCCCTCCCATGCCAGCACGACGAGGCTCGCCCCGAGGTCTCCGCGCCCGCACCCTGGTGCGCCGCTCGCTGGCTTTGGCCCTGGGGGCGGTCTCCGCGCTCGCCCTGGCGTGCGCGGTCGCCCGCAGCGCGCATCCCGGCGGCTCGGAGGCGCGCATCCTTGGCGCCGACGTGGCCCGCGACGTGACCTGGCTCGCCGACCCCGCCCGCACCGGCCGAGGCGTGGGCACCCCCGGCAATGCCGCCGCCGGCGCCTTCATCGCCGCCCGGATGAAGGAGATAGGGCTCCAGCCGGGCGGCGTCGGAGGGACGTTCCTCGCCTTCTTCGACGCGCCGGTGGCCGCGAAGCTCGAGGGCGAGAACGCGCTCGAGATCGACGGCCGGAAGGTCGCCCTCGCCACGGCGTGGCAGCCCTTCACGTTCAGCGACAACGGCCAGGTGAAGGGCGAGCTCGTCTGGGCCGGGTACGGGATCACGGCGCCGGCGCTCGGGCACGACGACTACGCGGGGCTCGACGTGAAGGGGAAGGTCGTGCTGGTCGCGGCGCACTTCCCGCGCGAGAGCGATCCTGGCTCGCAATTCCGCGACCCTCGGAGCTTCCAGTTCGGAGAGTGGCGTTACAAGGCCATGAACGCCCGCGACCATGGCGCGGCGGGGATGCTGGCGGTGCGTGACGACTGGAACCACCCGGGCCCGGACGACCTCGCCCCGTGGCAGGGGCACGTCACCTCGCGCGCCGGCATCGTCGCGGCCCGCGTCACCGCGGCGGCGCTCCATGAGGTGGGGGTGGACGCTGCTCGGCTCGGGGCGGTAATCGACCAGGGGGGCGACCCGCGGTCGAGGCAGCTCGGGCTGCCGGTGCGCCTGGTGGTCGGGATCGCGCGCCAAGAAGCGAGCACGGCCAACGTGATCGGGCTCCTGCCCGGGACGGGAGCGCCGAAGGGAAGCGCGGCCGCACCCCTCACCCCAACCCTCTCCCCGCGAAGCGGGGCGAGGGGGCTGGAGACATCGCCGTCCGAACGGACCGGCTGCGTGGTGGTGGGAGCGCACTACGACCACCTCGGGTTTGGCGGCGAGTCGTCGCTCGCGCCGGAGATGCACGTGATCCACCCCGGCGCTGACGACAACGCGAGCGGGGTCGCGGCGTTGCTCGCCATCGCTGGCGCCATGGCGGCCGATCCGCCGCCGCGCCGGACGGTCGCGTTCGTCGCGTTCAGCGGAGAGGAGCTGGGGCTCCTCGGCTCGGCGCGCTTCGTGAAAGCGCCACCCGCCGGTTGCACGGTAGACGACATGCAGCTCATGGTGAATCTCGACATGGTAGGCCGGCCGCAGGGAGGGAAGGTCTACGTCGAGGGTGCCGACACCGCCGAAGGTGGGCGCGCGCGCGTGGCACGGCTGGCCGCCGAGGCGCCGGCTATCTCGCTCAAGCTCGCCTTCGGGGGAGACGGGTACGGGCCCTCCGACCACACGAGCTTCTACGCCAGGGGCGTGCCGGTGGTGTTCTTCTTCACCGGCGCGCACGCCGACTACCACCGCCCGAGCGACACGGCGGACAAGGTCGACCCCCGGGGGCTCCGCGAGGTGGCGCGCCTCGCGTACCGCGCCGTGAGCGCCGCCGCGGAATCTCCGCAGCGCTACGCGGTGGTGAGGACGCCGGCGCCGCCCGGCTCGCATGCTGGCGCGCGCGAGCGTGGCTCGGGCTACGGCGCCTACCTGGGATCGATCCCCGACTTCGAGGAGCGCAGGGAGCCGGGCGTGCGCTTGACGGGCGCGCGCCCCGGCAGCCCCGCCGATAAGGCCGGCCTGCGCGGCGGCGACGTCATCGTGAAGGTCGGCGGGACGACGATCGCGAGCCTCGAGGACCTGAGCCTGGTCCTGCGCTCGCACCGGCCCGGCGACGTGGTCGAGGTGGAGTGGGAGCGCGGCGCCGAGAAGCTCCGCGCGCCCATCGCGCTCGGCGAGCGCAAGCGGGAGTGACATGAGCGTGGCAGCGCCCCGAGTCGCCGCCCGGCGCGTCGAGATCATGGCCGCCGCGCGCGCCGCCGCCGGCGCCCTGGTCAACTTCGATCCGGCGAAGCTGCGATTCTCCCTTGGCACCTCCCTCAGTGACGTGCGCATCCCCGTGCAGGTGGCGCCGGACGCCGCCGGCATCGTGAGCGCCGCCGCGACCGAGCTGGGAATGCTGCTCGCCACGCAGCACCACCACTTCGTGCCCGCCGGCGAGCTCGACCGCGTGTACGTGTCCGAGGGCTACGCCAGCCTCCCGGCCACGGCTCCCACGCTGGGTCCGTCCAGCGGCGGCACTGACCTGCGCGCCGCGGCCCAGCTCGGCGCGGCGGCCCACCCGGCCCTCACGGGAGGGATCGTGTGCGCCTGGATGGGCCCGGGCGGCCGAGGGCGGTCGCTGACCGCCCTCTTCATCCAGGCGCTGCAGCAGGCGCTCGCCGAAGGCGAGGAGCCGCGCCAGGGGGAGGAGACGCCGCTCATCGTGGCGATGGCGCTCTTCGACGAGCTGCTCAGGGCCGATGAGCGCGTCCGCGACGTTATGCCGGCGCCGCCCATCGACCGTTACCTGCGCTCGGCCACCTCCATCGGCCTCTGGATCGCGGCGTGCACCGGTCTCGGGCGCGCCTGGCGCGCCGCCGGACGGCCAGCTCGCGATCCGTTGCTGCTGAAGCTCGAGGCGGTGTTCTCGCCCTGGTTGCTCCTCGGCGGCGGTGTGGCCTCGCTCGGCGGGGCGACGCTCTACGGTTGCGAGCTGGCGGCGGCCGTGCCGCGCGGGGAAGAGGTGGTGGCGCGGCTCGCCCAGGGAGCCGATCCGCATGCGGTGGTGGGCGACCTGGCGCACGCCTTGGCCGCCGACGACGAGCTGTCGCGGCGCGCCGAGGCCGCCGTGGCGGTGTCGCGGCTGCGCGAAATGCTCCTCGCCGGCATCTCCCAGGCCGAGCTCGCCGGGCGCGGCGGCGGCATGTCCGCGCTGCGCGAGGTCTACTCCGGGCCCGGCGCGCTGGCGTCCTCCTGCGGTGACGACGCCGCGCGCCTCCAGTTCGCGGCCCGCATCGAGGCGGCGGCGCTCCTCGCAGGCAAGGCTGGGGCCGCCCTGGAGGACGTGGCGCGCGCCCTGCGTAGCTGGCGGCGAAAGGAGCCGGCAAGCTGCGTCGCCCTCACGCGAGAGGGAGCCTGCGCCGAGTACGCGCTGGCGGCCGGCGGGGTCGCCTGTGACGCCGCGCTCGAGCGGCTGCTCGGGCGCGCCCGCCGCGCGCTGGTGTCGCGGACCGGCGCCGAGGCGGAGGGCGGGCTCGAGGCGGAATGGGAGCAAGGCAGGCTCTACCGCATCAGCGCGCGGGCCGGGCCCATCCTGAAGCGCACCGAGCAGCGGCCGCTCGGCCACCTCTTCGCCGACGTGAAGGACTTCACGCGGCGCACGGGGCTGCTCGGGCCCGCTGCCATGGCGGAGTTCCTGCGCACCGAGTTCTACCGGCCCATCCTCGACGCGGCGAAGGGCTTCTTCGTGGGGATGCCTCACCTCGCGGACCGTGGTGGCATCGCCCTCAACAACCTGGTCGGCGACGCCATCTCCTTCTCCGGAGACATCGAGGCGCTGGTCGCGCTTTCGGCGGAGATCCGGCGGCTCCTCATCGCCTACCAGGCGCGGTTGGCGCGGGAGATCTCGAGCGAAGCGGTGGCGCGCCAGCTCGCGGCGCTCTCGGCGCGCTTCGAGGCGGAGCTCGAGGCGACGGCGCGGACGCTCGCCGAGGCGAAGGCGGCCGGTGCCTCCGCGGGGCGGCTGCAGCAGGTCGAGGAGCACGCGGCGCGCCTCCGCGAAGAGCGCGATCGCGCGATCGCGCGCGCGCGGGGAGGAGGGATCGAGGCAGGCGTGTTCCTCTCCTTCGGCCCCGCACCGGTGACCGTGCTCATCGACGACGACGTGTTCGGGCACAACCGCGTCGCCATCGCCGAGAAGATCAACGAGTCGGCGCGCGGCACGGCCCGGGCCGCGAGCGCCCGGGCGCGGGCCGACGCCGCGCTCGCGGCGGAACGTGCGGCGAGCGGCAACCCCGACTTGCAGCACGCTTGGAGCGTGTTCGTCGAGCCGCCGCTCTCGATCACGGTGTCACCCGAGCTGGAACGAGCCGCGGTGGCGGCGGCGCGGGCGGGCGACGTGCCGACGGCGCTGCGCGCCCTGGGGGGACCCATCCGGCAGGCCGTGGAGCGCGCCGCGAGCGGCAGCGCGGGCGACGAGCCAGGCGACATCTACAACAGCGGCGTGGCGCTGTCGGAGGAGGCGCTCACGAGCTTCCTCCACGCCGTGAAGGAGTCGAGGCATCTGAGACACGTCGACCTCGAGCTGGACGAGATACCCGCGAACCTGCGCGCACGCTGGTTCTACGGTACGTCCCGGCTCGAGCTCGTCATCACCTTCCAGCTCGACGGCCGCCCGGCCGAGCTGTTTCGGCGCGCGGGCCTGGCGGGCTTCAAGGGTCTATGCGACGTGCCGGTCTGGGAGATCGCGGCCGACGCGGGAGGCCCGGCGGAGCTGGTGAAGCACTTCGGAACGACATGGTTCGGATAGGGGATAGGGGGATAGAGGGATAGGGGTCAAGACTTTCCCCTTTCCACATGATGCGGCTCGTCACCCCGGAAGATCGGCTCGCGCCGCGCCCCGCTGTGCATCACGTGGTGCCACGCCCCTGGGCGGTCGATCCGTAGTGAGCGCGCCATCCCGCAACGCTTGGGCGTCAACCCGGATCCGGAGCGCTACGATGGCGTCCTGGTACGCACCGGCCGGGGTCGGCGGGTCCGCTCCTCGCCGCCATGGCCGCCGAGCGAGCCGAGCTCGAATCGCGCACGCTCGCCGAGGCGCGGCTCGACGACGGCCAGCGGCTGCTGGCGCTCAACGAGATCTTCGCCGGCCACCGCTCCCACCAGTCGGCTCGCTACCGGTTGTCCTTCGGAGGACGTTCTCGCCGGACCTTCACTGGCGGGTGTACGGGATTCGAAACCGCTGGGGCGGGCGCAAGCGGTGCAACCTGCCTACGGGGCACGCCTTTCGTCACCAAGGCCCTGCGGCTCTCAGCGGCTTCCGTCTAGAACTCGCTGTGCTCTCAAGGCTGCGGTCGCGTGCGCGCGTCGAACGCGAAGAGCGCCCCCTGCACGAGGGCCGTGGTGTGGAGTGCCTGCGCGAGCGTCATATACGTGCCGCGCGGGAGCCGAACCTGCCGTCGGTGCTCGCGGGCGTGCTCCTCTGACCAGAGGAAGACGCTCTGCCGTCAGAAATCGTCGATGATGCTCTTCGCCCTCAAGCGCTGGAAGTTCACCAGCGGCGCGAAAACGAGGGGCGTGCTTCCTTGGGTCGCCGAAGCCGCGTCCCGGCCATCCGTCTCGATGCGGATGGGCGCGCCGCAGTGGGCGCAGGGGCTCGTCACCTCGGCCGTGATCCGTTCGTTCCTGAGCCGCCCTTGCACGAAGGGCGCCGCGATCGCGTCGACCGCTCAAGCCGCGTACGCGCGCTCGCCCGTTCGGAAGGCGAGCCGGTGCACCGTCGGATCCGCGGTGAGTGGGTACGCCCAGGCGACCGCGCCGCGGGCGTCACGGAAGAGGAAGGTTAGGCGGCGCTCCAGGTCGTCGAGGAGCCGTGCCACGTGATCCATCTCAAGGCCGAGCGCCTCGGCCAGGGCCCCGGGCGACACCGGTCGCACAGTGCGGGCCAGCTCCAGGACGGCGAGGTCCCGCACCCGGTGGTGATCGGGCGTCATCCAGCCGAGCCCCGTGGCGATCCGCTGGGCCTTGCGGCGGGCCTCCCGCCTCCAGACGGCAGCCGGAAGGGGCAGAAGCCATGACCCTGCCCCGACGAGGAGCGTGTCGCGCATGCCCGCGGTTCACCACGGATGCGGGTCCGCGTCAAGTGAAGATGGCGCGGCGCGCCTCGCGGAGCGGATCGAAGTAGATCGGCCGCGCGGCCTCGTCGCGGACCGGCGCGAAGGTGATGAGCCCGCGCCGGGCGCCCACCGTGGGGAAGCGCTCGTTGACCCAACCCGCGGGCGGCATCCCGAGTCCGGAGAAGGTCACGACGATTCCGGTCGCACCCTTCGCCGCGAAGAGATAGCCGTGGATCGGGCCGGACCCGGTGCTCACCCTGACCAACCTGCCCACGCGACCCTGCTCTCCCGGGCGGCTCGGCAGCGCGTCGCGGCAACCCTCCTCGAGCGACACGGCGCCGTCGAGGGGCTCCGGCGGGCTCACCACCCGCACCGCATCGGCCCCGACGGACACGAGCGAGCAGAGCGACCCGTCGGTGCGCGCGCCGCCCACGAGCGGGAACCCCGAGTGGAACAGCGGTTCGCGGGGCGACGTGGGGACGACCGTCGGCCAGAATGCCGAGCAGGCCGTGCCGGAGAGCGCGAGCATCGTCGCGACAGCCGCGAGGTGCGATCGCATCGGAGAGCACGGTACGACGAGTCGACCGGCTCGAGTTCCCTTTCGGCACGCGCGCCGAGGTCATGACTGCCGCCGAGACGCTGCGGCTGGTGCGGGGGGCGTGAAGAGCTGGCGGACCTCCTGGTGAATCAAGCCGATCTCCTCGCGTCATGGGCGCGCAGGGTCTAGAGTCCGCGCGGGCGAACTCCCAGAGCGCCCGGGTACCACCGCCATGGCTCGGATGCGCACAGGGGAGGCCGGCAAGAACGCAGGAGCTCTCGGCGCGCGCGCCGCCGATGGTCCAGAACCGCTCGTCTCGCTGCGCGGCGTCGCGATCCGCGTCGGAGAGAGGACGCTCTTCCCGGACACGACGTGGGTGCTGCACACGGGAGAACACTGGGGGATCGTCGGCGCCAATGGATCAGGGAAGTCGCTGCTCGCCAGGGCGCTGTGCGGACGCGCGCAAGTCCTGCGAGGGCGCGTCCAGTACCACTTCCTCGCGGACGGCCAGGAACGTGACGCGCAGTATGGCTGGTTCCCGACCGGGACCGTCATGCACGTGAGCGCGGATGACTACGCGGAGCTCGCGCGCCCGCAGCTCGGCTTCCACCAGGCGCGGTGGCACGCGAGCGAGTCCGCGACGGGCGCGACCGTCCGCGAGCTCCTTACGCGCCAGAGCGTCGAGGCCATCAACCCCTATGAGGTCTTGCCGGCCCTCGACGACCCCGCCCGGTTCGAACGGCGCAGGGCGGACGCGGTCCGCGTCTTTGGCCTCGAGCCTCTTCTCGATCGGCGCGTCGTCCAGCTCTCGAGCGGCGAGTTGCGGAAGCTGGTGCTGGCTCGCGCCCTCGCGCGCGGACCGAGGCTCCTCGTGCTCGACGAGCCGTTCGCCGGGCTCGACGCCTCGTCGCGGTCCCTCTTGCGGGCGGCGCTCGACGAGCTGGGCAGGGCCGGACTCACCCTGGTGATCGCCACGTCACGGCCGGAGGAACTCCCGTCGTGCTTGCGCCGGGTGCTGTTCGTCCGCGACCACCACGTCGTCTCCGAGTGTGATCGCGCCGGGGCCGAGGCTCTCCTGCGGGGCGCCGGCGTCCGCGCGCCTGCTCCACGGCCGCGCGCCCCGCCCGCCGAGGAGGGAGTGGCCGTCGTCGACCTGCGCGAAGTGACCGTGCGTTACGGCAGCGTCATCGCGCTCGACCGGGTCACGCTGCGCGTCGCGGCCGGGGAGCGGTGGTCGATCACCGGCCCCAACGGAGCAGGGAAGACCACGCTGCTCAGCCTCATCCTCGCGGATCACCCGCAGGCGTACGCGAACCACGTCGAGGTGTTCGGGCGACGCCGCGGCGCTGGCGAGAGCATCTGGGAGGTGAAGGCCCGCATCGGCTGGGTCTCCCCGGAGCTCCATGCCCACCACCCCCAGCACGTCTGCGCTCTCGACGTCGTCGGCTCCGGTTTCTTCGCCTCCATCGGCCTGCACTCGCCGCTGGGAAGGGAGCGCGAGACGCGCGCCCGGGCGCTCCTGGAGGGCTTCGTCCCTGGGTCCGCGTCCCGAACGCTGGGGGAGCTATCGCACGGCACGCAACGCCTCGTGCTCCTCGCGCGCGCCCTCGTCTCCGACCCGCCGCTCCTCGTCCTGGACGAGCCTTGCCACGGGCTCGACGCCGCTGCGCGTGGCCGCGTCCTCGAGGCGATCGACACGGCCGTCGGCGAGCGGACCGCGCTCGTGTTCGTGACCCACCAGCCCGACGAGCTGCCGAGCTCCATCTCGCACGTCCTCGAGCTACGCGCCGGTCGCGTCGTGCGAAGCGGCCCGCGTTGACGCGTGACGTACTCGCTGGCCGGAATACGAATACGGGTCAAGACCTTCCCCTTTCCACATGCTGCGGTTCCGCCAGGGCAGACATCCACTCGGCCATTCCGGGCGAAGGACCGTCGCGCCGCAGGCGCCACAGCACCTTCGCGACCTGCCCTTCGCTGATCCCGTCCGCCCTCCCGGCGAGCCGTTCGCGGGGGCGAGCGAGGCGGTCATCGCCGACCTCAACGGCGACGGCGCGCCCGAGGTCATCTTCACGACCCACTCCTCCGGCACTCCTGGCCATCCCGAAAGCCCCGCCCACCTGGTCGTCCTGAACGGCAACGGCGTGCTGCTCCACAGCGTGGAGGTCGCGGGCCGCGGCGCGATGTCCGAGCCCACCGTGGCCGACGTGGACGGCGTGGACGGCGACGGGAAGGTCGAGATCATCCTCTCGCTCAAGGACGCGCTGGGGGAGGCGCCGGCGGCGTCCAGCTCTGGGACGTCCCAGGCTCGTCCTCGAACTGCATCTTGTGGGGAACGGGCCGTGGCGGCTGGCTGCGGCAGGGATACGTGCCAAAGGGCTGATGGCAGTTCCCTCGCGAATCAGGCTCGTGCTCAGCGGAGAGTGACCGAGGTTCCCCGGCGTCGTGTCGCCGCCCCAACTTATGTGTCAAGTGGAAGGTCTTGACCCCTTGACCTTGACTCCTCCTTCATCTCGATCAACTGGCGCGGTCGTCCCCTGCGGACCTACGAGACGGTCATCAGCCTCATCGGCAACACCAGCAACCGCGGCGGCCTTGTCGTGCGCGCGAGGCTCGATCGTCGCCGCTATCCAACCGGCAAGAAGGTGTCGAAAAGGGAGCTTCGCGCGCTGAAAATCGAGCCAGACGATTTCCATGGCGAGTGGAACTACTCAATCAAGCCCCGAAAGGAGCTGCATTGACCGCTCAACTTCTCCATTCGCGGGCCTTAAGACTCGCTTAAGGTGCATGAGCTATCGTTCGTGGCGACATGCGGCGCTGCGAAGGTCGCGTAGCCAAGAGGAGCTCTCCATGGAGATGACGCTGCGAGTCGCGAGGACCCGGTCAGCGGTGCGGGCTCCAGCTGGCCATGGCGGCATGACCTCGGCGTCGGCCACCTGATGCCCACCGAAGACTCCCATCTCGTCATCGTGGTCCGCCCGGGCTCCGGGACGCAGTCCATCCTCGGCTGGCTCAGGCAACTCGTGCCGGCCGCGCTGCTCGTCGTCGCTGCGGCAAATCTGCCGCCGCCCATCCCGCCGGACATCATCGTCCTCGACGACGAGGAGGTCGCGTCCGGGCCCCTGTCCCTGGCGGAGGCGCTGATCCGTCATCGGGCAGTGGAGAGCCCGTCGGGATCCGGGAAGGACTAGCGGTTTCGCTCACCCCTTCCGAACGGTCAGGACCGGACAAGGGTCTTCGCGCGCCACACATTCGGCAACGCTCCCGAGAAGCACGGGGCGCACGGCCCGTCGGCCATGAATACCCATCACATTGAGGTCGAATTGACCAGCGACGGAATAGTCGACGATCGCCCGTCTAGCGGCGACGCGCACCCGACGTAATACTATTCCGCCGTGCGCGTCCTCCTGGTCGAAGACGATGGGATGCTGGGCGAGGGTGTCCAGCGCGGGCTCCGCCACCAGGGCCACGCCGTGGACTGGGTACAGGACGGTCTGGCGGCAGAGGCAGCGCTGGCGGGAGAACCTTACGATGTGGTCCTGCTCGACCTGGGTCTTCCGCGCAAAGGAGGCCTGGAGGTGCTGCGGGATCTCCGCCGCCGCGGCCGGCGCATGCCAGTCCTGATCCTCACGGCCCAGGATGCGGTCCCGGACCGTGTGGCGGGCCTCGACGCCGGCGCCGACGACTACCTCGTGAAGCCGTTCGATCTCGACGAGCTCGCCGCGCGCGTCCGGGCATTGCAGCGGCGCAGCGCTGGACGTGCAGAGCCCACCATCGAGCTGGGGTCACTCACCTTGAACCCCGCCGCGCACGAGGTCTCCCTGGCCGGTGCGCCGATCACCCTGTCCGCGCGCGAGTTCTCGCTCCTGCACGCGCTGCTCGAGCATCCCGGGCGTCCCATCTCTCGTGCCCGGCTCGAGGAGCGTCTCTACGGGTGGGGCGAGGAGGTCGAGAGCAACGCGGTCGAGGTGCACGTCCACTCGCTGCGGCGGAAGCTGGGCGCCGAGTGGATCAAGACGCTCCGCGGAGTCGGATACATGGTCCCGAGGCGGCCGTGAGGTCGCTGCGCCGGAAGTTGCTGCTGACGCTCCTCGCGGCCGTGGCGGCGGTGACGCTCGTCGCTGCGTTCCTCGTCTACCGCCTGGCTCGCCGCGAGATCGACGCGGTCTTCGACTACCACCTCCGACAGATCGCGCTTTCGTTGCGTGATCAGGCACCCGGCCGTGGTGCAGCAGCGGGCGCCGCCGCCGAGGGCTTCGACTTCATCATCCAGATCTGGGACCGCGACGGGGAGAGGCTCTATCTCTCGAGCCCCGACAGCGGTTTGCCCGAGGTCGCGCAGCTGGGGTTCGCGACGGTGCGGTCCCGGACCGGGGACTGGCGCGTGTACTCCGCACAGCTGGCGGGAGAGGTCATCCAGGTCGCCCAACCCCTCCGCGTGCGGCAGGAGCTGGCCTTCGCGGCGGCGGCGCGAACGCTCTCACCCGTCCTCCTCATCCTCCCGCTCCTCGCGCTCCTCGTGTGGCGCATCGTGGGTCGCGCTCTCGAGCCTCTCGACCGCCTGGCGCGCACGGTGGGATCGCGCACGCCGGCAGCCCTCGATCCCGTTGCCGAGGACGGCGCCCCCGAAGAGGCCCTGCCCCTGGTGCGCTCGCTCAACCTCCTGCTGGTCCGCCTCGGAGCAGCGCTGGCGGCCCAGCGCGCCTTCGTGGCGGACGCCGCGCACGAGCTCCGCACGCCGCTCGCAGCGCTCAAGCTGCAAGCGCAGCTCGTGGAGCGCGCGAGCGACGCGAGCGATCGAGCGGTCGCGCTCGCCGCGCTCCACGCCGGCCTCGACCGGGCTACCCACGTGGTGCAACAGCTCCTCACGCTCGCTCGCGCCGAGCCGGACGCAGCCACGGCGCCGGCCGGCGAAGCGGTGCGGCTCGTCGACCTCGTCGGTCAGGCGGTGGCCGACCACGCGCTCGTGGCCGAGGCGAAGCGGGTGGATCTCGGTGCGAAGCAGGTCGAGGACGACGCGAGCGTCCCCGGCGACCCGGCAGCGTTGCGCACGCTGCTCGCGAACCTCGTGGACAACGCGATCCGCCACGCGCCCGAGGGTGGGCGCGTCGACGTCTCCGCCGGTCTCGTGGGTGATCGGCCGTACCTCGAGGTCGCAGACGACGGGCCGGGCATCCCCGAAGCCGAGCGAGGGCGGGTCTTCGACCGCTTCTACCGCCGCGGTGTGGCCTCGGCCTCCGGCACCGGTCTCGGGCTCGCCATCGTGAAGGCCATCGCGGAGCGCCATGCGGCGAGCGTGTCGCTGGGGGACACGCCGCGGGGCGGACTCACGGTCCGCGTCGAGTTTCCCCTCCGTTCCGCGCGGCCGATAGCGAAGGTCGGGGAATCGGCGGGCCTCCAGGCGGCGGCACCCATCGGGGCTGACCGGCCTTAAGCGTCCCTTAAGCCGGGCTCCTTACCGTTCTTCCCGAAGCCCGGAAGCGCGGGCACCCACATCGAGGAGCCAACATGCAAAGGAAGCTGGTCAAGAGCGTCGCCGTCGCGGGCGCTCTCGTCGTCGGACTCGCGAGCGGCTACCTGTACCGTGGCCGAGCCTTGGCCTCAGAAGCCCGACGGCGCGCTGGTGAGCTCGGTCGAGCCGGGCGGCCCCGCCGCGAAGGCCGGCGTCCAGCCCGGCGACGTCATCCTGACTCTGAACGGAAAG
>JBGQLS010000162.1:0-12194 GCA_041500205.1 Anaeromyxobacteraceae bacterium
CGCCGGGGGCGCAGGCCGCCCCCGCCCCGCCGGGCAAAGCCCATCGGGGCCCCACCCCGGCCACGCTGCAGAGCGATCACATTCTTCGGCAGGTCTTGAGCAGGCTCCGCCTTGGGAAGCTCACCGGCCACGGCTGCTGCCAGTCGCATCAATCATTCTCCAGTTCCGCTTCCCCTCGCCACCGCGATGGTCCTCGCCATGTCCTCGGGCAGCGGAGCCTCGATCCGGAGGGGCACGCGCCTCGCCGGGTGGGCGAGCTCGAGGCTGGCCGCGTGGAGCGGCGTGCGCGCGAGGAGGACCGCGCCCGCTGCGTCCAGGAGCGGTGCGCGCTCGCCGTAGTCGGGATCGACGGCCAGCGGCATCCCTGCCCAGGCGAGGTGGATGCGGATCTGGTGCGTGCGGCCCGTCTCGGGCAGGACCTCGACGAGCGCCAATAGCGGCAGCGGCGGCCGCGAGTCGTAAGCCTCGAGGAGGCGGACGACACTCGCTGCCTGCTTGGCCTTCGGATCGCCGGGACGGCCTGGCCGCATGCGGCCCCGGCGCGCGGGCGCGATGGGGACCTCGATGCGGGACTCCCGGGGCGGCGCGCCCCGCACCAGCGCGAGATAGCGCTTCGCGACCTCGCGCCGATCGAAGGCCAGGTTCAGCGTCCGGTGCGCCTCCGCGGTGCGCGGGAAGAGGACCACGCCGCTCGTGCCTCGGTCGAGGCGGTGCACCACCCAGAGCCGCCCGTAAGCCTCCTGAGCCTCGTCGAGGGCTGTCCGCTCGCGCGCGCCCCGGCCCGGGATGACGAGCTGGCCAGCGGGCTTGTCGACGGCGATGAGGTGCTCGTCGGCGTAGAGGACGGAGAGGGCCATGGGTACAGGGGCTCGGGCTCAGGCTTCAGGGCTCTCAAGACCTCTCGAAAAATGCCCTAGGCTTCTTAGCCAGGGTGGGGCCCCGACGGCTCTGCCGGTGGGGCGGGGCGGCGCGAGCCCCGGGTACTCAGATCACCCTCTTCGCCGGAACGACCGTGATCGGACCAAACCGTTCCAGCGCGGGTGCGACCTGCTTTGCCGGCCCCACCGCGATGATCACCCCGCGCGCCAGCGGGAAATACCGTTGCGCGACGTCCCGGCACTGCTGGGCAGTGACGGCGCGCACGCGCTCCCGGTAGCTCGTCACCTCCTCCAGGGAAAGGCCATAGAGCTGGACGTCGGCGAGCTTCTCCGCCACCTGTTCGTGTGTCTCGAGCGAGAGCGGGAAGAGGCCGGAGAGATAGCTCTTGGCGCGCTCGAGCTCCTCGTCCCGTGGCCCCTCGGCGGCGAAGCGCTCGGCCTGGTCGAGCGTCACCTGCACGAGCTCCGCGGTCCTGTCCACCTTCGTGAAGGAGGTGACGAAGAAGATGCCGGTGGCCCGGCTCATCGCGAAGCGGCTGCGCACACCGTAGGAGAGCCCGCGATTGACTCGGATCTCCTCCATGAGGCGCGAGGTGAACCCGCCGCCGAACACCGCGTTCGCGACGAGGGCCGGGAAGTACTCCGGATTCGAGCGCGGGAGCGCGAGCGATGCGATGCGGACCTGTGTCTGGGTCAAGTCCCCCTTGTCCACCACCACCACCCGGCGCGGCACGGGCGCCGCCGCAGGGACCGGCGGAGGCGTCTTTCCCTGGGCCCTCCAGCGGCCCAGCTTCTTGCGGGCGAGCGCGAGCGCGGCCTCCGGGTCGACGGCGCCCACGATGACGAGGGTCGTCGCGGCCGGTGCGAACCAGCGGCGATGGAAGGCGACCGCATCGGCGCGGCGCAGCCCCGCGATGTGGCGCGCGCGGCCGTCGGTCGGGTGGCCATAGGGGTGGCCGGGGTAGACCGCGTCGATCATGGCCCGGTCCGCCACTGCCCCCGGCTCGTCGAGCACGTGAGCGAGCCCGGCCACCTCCCGGCGCCGCAGGCGTTCCCATTCCTTTGCCGGGAACACGGGGCCGGTGGCGACGTCCACCACAACGTCCAGCAGCTCCGGGAGGAACTCCGACGGCGCCGACAAGCCGAAGTAGGTGGCGTCCTCGTCCGAGCCGGCGCCCAGCTCGCTGCCGAGTGACTCGACCCGGTCGTCGATCTGCTTTCCGGTCCGACGGGACGTTCCCCGGCGCGCCACCTGCGCCACCAGGTTGGCGAGCCCGTGCCCGCGCGGGGGATCGAGCGCGGCGCCGGCCGAGACCACCAAGCGCACCGCCACGAGCGGGACGCCCGGCCGCTGCGCCACCACCACCAGCGCCCCGTTTTCGAGCCGCTCTTCGTGCAGGGGAGGAAGCTGGATCGACCCGACGGGTTCGCTCACTTCGCGCCCTCCGGCTCGAGGGTGACGACGCAGCGCTTGCCCGCATCGAGCCAGGTCGCGGCGACCCTCCGCACGTCCTTCGTCTGCACCGCGGCGTACTGTTCGAGCGCGCGGCCGGCCTCGCGCCAGTCGCTCAGCAACGCCTCTGCTTGCCCCAGCGCGTGCGCGACCCCGTTGTGCGTGGCGAGCTCGTGCAGGACGGAGCTGCGGAGCAACCGCTGAGCGCGCCGGAGTTCGCCCGGCGCGATCCCCTTCCCGGCCACCTTGGCGATCTCCTCCCACAGCACGCGCTCAGCCTTTTCCGCCTTCACGCCAGGCGCGAGCTCCGCGAAGACGAGGAACACGCCCGGGTCGATGCGCCAGCCCCAGGAGACGTGCACCGACACGGCCAGCTCCTCGGCTTCGACCAACCGCCTGCGGAGTCGGGAGGCCTCGCCGACAGCCAGCACCGTCTGGAGCAGGTCGAGCGCGGCCGAGTCGGCGCTCTTGGCCGCCGGCCCGCGCCATCCCACCAGGACGGCGGCCGCCTGCGAGGGATAGCGGACCACCGCGCGCCGCTCACCGCGCTGGGCGGGCTCTCCCTGTGCCACCGGCTTGGGGGCCGGGCCCGCCGGGATGCCGGCGTAGGAACGCTCGATGCTCGCCAGCGCGGCGTCCGGATCGAAATCGCCCACCGCGTAGATGGCCGCGTTTCCTGGCGCATAGTAGGTGCGAAAGAACTCCACGCAGTCGTCGCGCGTGATCCGGTCGATGTCCTCCATCCAGCCGATGACCGGCCAGCGATAGGGATGGGCCAGGAAGACCATGGCCTCGAGCTGCTCCTCCATGAGGCCGAAGATCGAGTTCTCCGTGCGAAGCCGCCGCTCCTCCTTCACGACCTGCCGCTCCTGCTCCAGCGTCTCGGGCGTGAGCGAGAGCGAGCGCATGCGGTCGCTCTCGAGATCGAGCACGGTCTCGAGCGCGTCGGCGGAGAAGTCCTCGTAGTAGGCCGTCACGTCGTTCGACGTGTACGCGTTCGAGCTCCCCCCGCGCGACTCGAGGACGCGGTCGAACTCCTTTGGGCCATACCTGGCCGCTCCGTTGAACATCATGTGTTCAAAGAGGTGGCTGATGCCGGTTGTCCCGAGCCGCTCGTTTCGCGAGCCGACCTGAAAGAACGTGTAGTAGCTGACTGTTGGGGCGTTCCGGTCTGGCAGGAGCCGGACGCGCAGACCGTTGGGGAGTTCCCTGGTCACGACGCGGTCGAGGTCGATGATGGGCCCTTCAGACGTTCGGATCACTGGTAGCCCTCTTTCGAGGCCTGGATATAGCGACACGCGGGCACCCCGTCCAACGGCCCCTCGGCTGCTGCGCCGGGGTAAATAATCGATTAGAGCACAGACAGGGTCGGGTGTGGGCGCTCCCATTTTTCACGCTGCGTCGCGAAACCGACAGTCGGTGGCGACGCACAAACTGCGGGTCTAGAAGGTCCAAGGACTCGTGACGGTTCTCCAACAGTGTCATCCATGACGAGGACTTCGAGAAGAATGGCCAACAAGAAACTGCAGCGAGATCCGCGCCGCGAGGTGCTGAGAAAGCTCGGCGCGAAGGTCCGGGCGCTCAGGCACGAGCGTGGCCTGACACAGGAGGCGCTCGCCGAAACACTAGATCTCTCGGTCGCTTACGTGAGTCTCATCGAGCGCGGCGGGAGGAACCCGCCCTACACGACCGTCGTCGCCATCGCGCATGCGCTCGGGGTCTCCGCGAGAGACATCTGCGACTAGCGCTTCGCCGTCCGCCCTCCGCCCGGCCGAGCTCGACCGGGTCATAGCCGACCCCCTCTGACTGGTGAGCCAGGGGGCGCTCACAGGTCGAGCGGTCGCCCGCACTCGACGCAGCGGCCGCGCCGCCGTCGGAGCGGCAGGCCGCATCCCGGGCAGCGCACGACTGCCTTCCCGCCGCTCGGCACCGTGGGCCGCGTCCGCCCGTCGCCCGGCGGCGGGCGCCCTCTCTCCAGCCGGGACACGCGCTCCTCGAGCGCCGCCACCCTTGCACCGATGTCCTTCGGGGAAGTAGCCCTCGGCATGGGCGAGAGCGTGCCCGAGGGTCGCCTCGCAGTCAACGAAGCGCACGCGCTGACGAGCACGACGCCTTCGCCCGATGACGGGAGCTGCCACCGAATTGTGAGTCCCTGGTACGCGTGTTATCTCCGACGCGGATGCGCCGCACCGATCGAAGCGCCAAGCGCGAACCCGAGAAGAGCCCCGGCCAGAGCTATTCGGCCCCCGACGTGACGGCGTTGCTCGAGCACCCTCGCCTGCCGCACCGCGAGGTGCCCTTCGCCCGGCAGATCTTCGTCAACCGCAACCTCCGGATGGACAAGATCGACCTGGTCGGCTTCGACATGGACTACACGCTGGGCATCTACCACCTGCGACACCTGGAGGAGCTGGCGTTCCAGATGACGGCGGCCCGGATGATCGAGCACCATGGGTATCCCGAGGTGATCCGCGAGCTGCACTACGATCCCGAGTTCGTCATCCGCGGCCTGGTGGTGGACAAGCTGGCCGGCAACATCTTCAAGATGGACCGGCACAACCACTGTGGCCGCGCCTACCACGGGAAGCGCCCGCTGACCTACGAGGAGGTGAAGCGCCTCTACCGCGAGGAGAAGATCCACCTGTCGCTCCCGCGCTTCGCCTGGATCGACACGCTCTTCGCGCTGCCCGAGGCCTGCCTGTTCGCGGAGATCATCGAGACGCTGGAGGGCCGGGGGGAGAAGGTCCCGTACTCGAAGCTGTACGACGACATCCGCGAGTCCATCGACACGGTCCACCGCGACAACTCGCTCAAGCAGATCGTGAAGAAGGACCTGCCGCGATTCCTGGTGAAGGACCTCGAGCTCGGTCCAGCCCTCCACAAGCTGCGATCGGGGGGCAAGAAGCTCTTCCTGCTCACGAATTCCTTCTGGGACTACACCGAGGACGTCATGCGGTTCATCCTCGACGGCGCCCTGCCCGAGTACCCGAGCTGGAAGAACTACTTCGACATCGTCATCACCGGGGCGCAGAAGCCGGGGTGGTTCTCGGAGCGGAGGCCCATCCAGGAGCTCGACGACCAGGGCACGGTCGTGGCCGAGGCGCGCGCGCTCGAGCGCGGCCACGTCTACCAGGGTGGCAGCCTGGTCGAGTTCGAGCGGGTGGGCGGAATCGGGGGCGACCGCGTGCTCTACGTGGGCGACCACATCTACGGCGACATCCTCAGATCGAAGAAGAGCTCGCTCTGGCGTACCTGCATGATCGTCCAGGAGCTGGAGCCGGAGCTGGCCTGGCTCGAGCGCAACGCCGTCTCTCTGGAGGAGATGGGCCGCCTGGAGGAGACGCGCACGCGTCTCGACGACGAGATCTCCACCCGGAAGACGGGCCTCAACATCCTCGACCGGCGCATCGAGCGCGACGCGCTTGACGAATCCGAGCGCGCCCAGCTGGATCGATCGCGGCGCGAGATGAAGCACGAGCTGGAGCAGCTGCGGCGCGCTCTCCGCGACGCGGACGGCCGCATCGTTGAGCTGGAGCGCGAGGTAGAGCTGGGGTTCAACCGCTACTGGGGCCTCACCTTCAAGGAAGGTCACGAGAACTCGCGCTTCGGCGAGCAGATCGAGGACTACGCCTGCTTGTACACGAGCCGCGCCTCCAACTTCCTCTTCTACTCGCCGATGCAGTACCTGCGCGCGCTGCGGGCCACCATGCCCCACGAACGCCTCATGGCTCGCCTGGCGCCCTACGGCGACGAGCACGCTCCGCCCGCGGCGGGCGCGCGGCCCTCGAAGGCGCACGCCGACACGGCCGAGGATCTGGCGCCGACCCGGTCTGCCTGAGTACCCGGGGGCGCAGGCCGCCCCCGCCCCGCCGGCAGAGCCGTCGGGGCCCCACCCGGGCCCCTGCGACCGCAACTGATTCTTCGACAGGTCTTGACTGCCTGATCGGCTGCATCGCCGCTCATGCGCCGCTCACCCTGAGAGACGTACTGTCCTCCGCCGGCGGGGCGGGGGCGCGCGCCGCCAGCAAGAGCCAGACTGCGAACGCGCCGCCTGCGGCGGCCGCGAGCGGCGCGCAGAGCTCGACCGGGATTCCCCCCGGCTGCCATGCGACTACGACGGCTGCCAGCGCCGCGAGGCGGCCCAGCTCCAGAGCGACACCCCAGCGTCTCCCGTCGAGGAGCGCGCCCACCCCGATGAGCGTCCAGAAGACGAAGCCGGCCGCCACGAGGAGGGAGCCCGTCGGCGCGCTGTACTGCCAGAGGAGCATGAAGAACGTGGCCGCGATGAGCGGCGCGAACTGCACGAGCGCATAGGCCTTGAGCGCGCTCGGTATGGTCACCGCATGCTTGGAGCGCGCTCGCAGCTCCGCCTCGCCTGGCCCTGGCAGCCCCAGCGGGTCGAAGGAAGGTGGCGCGATCCAGATACGTGCGCGGTCGCGGAAGCGCCGCAGCGGGCGCGCCTTCTCTGCGATCTCGAACCACGTCTGTACCTGTGCCCAGGCGGGGTTGAAGCTTCTGATGGGCTTGGTCGTACCGAACACGGCCGGTTCGCGCTCCGCGACGAACGTGCCGAAGAGGCGATCCCAGACGATCAGGATCGCCCCGTAGTTCTTGTCGAGGTACTGCGGGTTCACCGCGTGGTGGACGCGGTGGTGCGACGGCGTGTTGAGGAACCGCTCGAGCCAGCCCAGCCTCCCGACCAGCTCGGTGTGGATCCAGAACTGGTAGAGGGTGCTCAGCGCCACCATGGTCGCGTAGACGACCGGCGGCACCCCCAGAAGCGCCATCGGGTAGTAGAACGGGAGCGAGGTGAAGCTGGTGAGGATCGACTGGCGCAGCGCGACCGCGAGGTTGTAGTCCTCGGACTGATGGTGCACCGCGTGGGCCGCCCAGAGGAAGTTCACCTGGTGGGAGAGCCGGTGCCACCAGTAGTAGGCGAAGTCCACGACCACGAACGAGATGGCCCAGGGGATGGGGCTCCCTTCCGCGAAGGTGACGACTCTGAAGCGGTGGTACAGGGTCGCGTAGACGGCCACGATCGCCGCCCCCGCGAAGACCATGACGATCTGCTGGCCGATGCCGCAGCCGAGGTCGGCGAGAGCGTCCTGCAACCGGTAGACCCCCCGCCGCTGCGCTCGCGCGACGAGGATCTCGAGCCCGATGAAGAGGAGGAAGAACGGGATCGCGAACGCGATGTAGTTTTTGACCTGCATGGCACGCCCCAGCCTCCCCTGTAGTTAAGGACGGCGAAGGCGCGACTCATCCCGAGTACCCGCTCGGGCACGACCTCAATTCCGAATCGGTCGCAGGCGCCTTGAAACCGGCGGCCCAGCAGCCCTGACGACGTACTGGCTTGCGGCGAGGTGGCGCCCCTGCGGGGGCTCCTGGCGCGGTCGGCTCACCCCAGATCGCGAGTAAGCCCAACGACGAGGGCTCGGGCCGCTCCGGGAGCGTCAGGTCCCGCGTACGTGGAGGGCGAGGCCGCCCTGCCAGAGCACGTAGTGCCGGAACTCGCGCTCGAACTCCTCGACCGAGATCCCCATCGAGAGCTGGAAAGCCGCGCTGAAGTCGCTGCCCTCCGCCATGCCAGGGAGCAGGCGCCGGATCCGGTCCTCGCCGTAGCGATCGAGCAGGAACTGGAAGGCGCTGTGGGCCGTGCCGTAGACGAGCTCGGAGTTCGACTTGTAGAGCGGCTCGGGCCGGCTGAGCGGGTCTCCCGCCGCCGGCGAGGTCGTCGCCTCTTGGTAGAAGCGCCGAATCTCGGGCGGGCCGACGCGCTTTCTTTCACCTGCCGTCACCGTCGCCATGCCTTCCCGGAACCAGAGCGGGATGCGGACGTGCTGCCAGGTCGATTCGCTCGCGGCGGATCGGTACATGACGCAATGGGTGATCTCGTGCGAGAGCAACTCTGCCATCTCGCCGTCGGTGGCCATCCCGCGCGACCATGTGCGCGGTGACTGCAGGTCGATGGAGCCGTAGCGCGTCCACGCCCGCAACCAGGCGTAACCCGAGCGATGCGCCGTGTTCTCCAGGGACCCGTGCGTCGGGTGGATCGTGACGACGATGGGGCCTGACAGCCGGCCCCATCGCTCCGCGGCCGGGACCGCTCGACGGAGCGCCTCGCGGACCTGCTTCGCCGCCTGTGCGTCCTCGGCCTCGTAGCGAAGCTCGAAGACCGCTTCGCCGATGCGGACGCTTTCGATCCGGGCCGAGGGCTCGGCCTGGACGTGTGCACACGCGACGACGGCAATGAGCAGGAGGGAGGAGGATCGCAAGCCTCATCAGGAATACAGTTTCGCGTGCCCGCACTTCCTTGACGACGATCAAGGGATCGCGTCAATGTGCGCGCATTCTTTGCGAGATTGGCCGCTGGCGACAATGTGCGCGCATTCCTTGCGGTGACGCCGTCCGCGCCGAACGATCAGCGCGACGGATCTCGCGAGCTGCAGGATCGGCGAAGCGGTGAGGCCGATGACCTCCCGGTTGCCGAGGTCGCGGTCGGAGCACGCCGTCAAACCCCTCGTGAACCTTTCGGACAAACAAGGCCGCTGGAACGGCGGAGGAATTGAATTCACGCTCAGAACGAGTCGCATCGGCCCTGCAATGGAAGTGGACGAGGCGAGTTCGACTGTGCCTCGACGGGCCTCGCACGCACCGGCGCGCACCCACCCACCGTGATGTCTACTATCGTCAGACATGTCCCGGGCGAAGCACAGCGAGAATCGGCTCGCTTGACCCGTGACCGCAGACGCCCTAAACCCGAGCGCGGTAGAGCTTCCTAGGCTGGTGCCGGGCCCGGTCTTCAAAACCGGTGTGTGGTGCTGAATGGCGCTGCAGGCGGGTTCGATTCCCGTGCTCTACCGCCAGTAACTACGCGAGTGCACTGACGTTTCCTGCGACCGCTTCCTTCGTCTCCCCCACGTCTCCCCGGGCGACGAGCGGGAGCGCGATGATCTTGCCCTCCTTCAGCTCGACCGGGATGCACCGGACGGACTCGCACATCGCCGGCCAGAGCAGCGAGAGCCGTTTGTAACCGTCCATGGCGGTGCGCGGCGACGGGTGCGTGATCCAGCCCCGTCTGCACGATCTGTAAGAAGAGGTTTAGATTCTGCCGACGGGCCAGCGGCAAGCGTGACAGACAACGCGGCGCGTCGTTGTGCGAAGCGATTTTAACTATCGGTGGGTGTAACCGGGCAGTCCGATCGCCTAGCTTTCCATACGGGCGGTGTGGGGTGCAGCCCTCCGGCCCATAGCGCCCAAGGCGAGGAGCCCTCCTCCTCGCCTTTTTTTTGTGCGCGGGCCGCGCCTCTCAGGCCGGGCGCCCGGCGGCGCCGCTTGCCGAGCTTCCGGTCAGTCGCTAAGCATGCGCATGGCGGCCACCGACACCGCTGATCAGCTCGTACGGGACGTACAGGACGCCCGGCTTGCGCTGGACGCGCTCGGAGTCCGGTACTCACCTTTCGACGTGCGGGAGACCGTGCGCTCCGCTCGCCTCTTCATGGGCGAGGGTTCCCGGCGTCAGCAGGCTTTCTCGCTTGCCGCGCGGCTCGTTCTGGGCGGGCGGGTGACGCCGCTCCCGTCGCCGCTGGCGCGCGGGGCTGAGCGCTCGCCAACTGGCCCGAGGAGCCTACGCTGGAGTCGGCTCGGCGGAGGGTAGCGTGCTGACTTCCGCGACCCTGTCCCTTCGCTCTTCCCCGGGCCACTAACACGACCGCCCCGACCGTTGGGGCCGAGGCGGGGGATGGGGATGGGGGGCGAGGGGTTGGGCGGCGACTGCGAAACGTCTCGGTCTTACGTCAGCACCAACTACAATCTGTTGGGGGACTACGCCGTGTGGTTCGTCAACCATGGCGACTGAACCTCCGAACTACACGCGTCATGGCGACAGGTGCATTCTCGATGAACTCGACAAAGGTCGGCCGGAACGAACCCTGCCCCTGCGGCAGCGGTCGCAAGTACAAGCGCTGCTGCGAGGGAAAGGCAACGACCAGCACGTCCTCCAGCGCCACCGCCGCAGGCCTGACCGGCGGGAAGCTTCGCTTTGAGCCCGGTAGCTATGGCCACAAGGGCATGTTCGCGGCCTCTATCTCCTGCCTCAAAGAGGTGCGGCCTGAAGAGTGGGCCTACCATTTCGTTCTGGCAAACCCGCACGCATCCTTCGAGGAGGAGCAGGCTGCCGTCAATGCCGCCACCCAGCACTTGGAGGAAGCGTTTGCACAGAAGCGGCGAACCGGGTCCGATATCACCCTTGCCGCCTACCTGAAGGACCAAGGCTACGTGTCGGTGGAGGGTTTCAAAGTAATTGACGATCCTCCCGGGGGACAGAAGCAATAACTACAACGAATTGACAGGTGAGCGGTACCCCGGACGCCGAGCTGACCAAGACCGCATGTTCCGGTAGCCCGCGCGCGGACCGCCAGGTAGAGGACGGCCGTGCACGCCGCTCAGCCGCCTTTCCGCTTCCTCGTGGCGGTATTAGCGGTAGCCGCTGGCGCCAGCGTGGGCAACCTCTGGATCGCCCAGCCGCTCCTGCCGGTGATGGCGCGCGACTTCGCTACTACCCCGCACGGCGTGGGCCTCGTCGCCACGCTGACCCAGGTCGGGTACGGGCTCGGCCTCATGCTGTTCGTTCCTCTTGGGGACGTGGTGGAGCGTCGGCGTCTCATGCTGGTGCTCCTCGGCGCGGTGACCCTGGCGCTGGTGGCCGTGGCCGCGGCGCCGACCTTGCCGCTCCTTGCGGCCGGCTCCCTTGCGGTGGGCATGACCACCGTCGTCCCTCAGCTGGCGGTGCCCCTGGCGGCGCCCTGGGCACGCTCCTCGGCACCTGGTCCTGGTCGGCCGCCGGCTGGCAGGGCGTCTGCATCGCCGAAGGTTCGTTTCTGGTCGCCGCCCTGGTGCTGTGGGCGGCCGGCGCTCGGAGCACGGCGGCGCGAGAGGTCTCCGCCCCTTGACGCTCCTTCGAAGACCACGTCGCGCCAGCCGCAGCCGCCCCGCTGCTCAACCTGAGAGGCGGATGAGCACACCGGCAAGCGCGAGTCCCGCGAGACCGATCACGACGTAGAGCAAGGTCGAGTCGTCGCGCGGGCGGCTCGGAAGAAGGCGACGTTCACCGAGGTGGTGCGCTCCGGCTGCGAGCTTCAATGCCATGGTGGTCGGGGCTCCATCCGTGGCTTCAGCGGGGATCTCGAGGGTAGCCAAACCGCTGAACGCGGTCGTACCCGCGGACTCCCGTGACAGAGCACCCAGGGCTTGGCGCGGCGCGCTAGCTTCGCCACCTGCAACCGCCCACGGTTCGCTGTCCGACGAAGAGCCGCCGGCCTCGGTCTCCGCCTTCCTGAAGAGAACGGCGTCGTCTGCGCGGCAGGGCGTGCAGACGACCCGGGCGAGGGGCCCAGCCCGCGAGACGCCCCGCATCACAGGCTCCTGCCCGGGAGTGCCCGGCTCGTTCCGTCGGGGAGCTGCGCGCCGTGGGCATCCATGACCACCTGGCCCTGGCGGATGGCCGCGCAGGACGAGATCGGGTAGCCGGATACCGACACGGATCATGGTCGCACCAAGGAGCCTCCGCTTCGCAGCAAGGTTCGCGCCCTCCCAAGTGCTGGAACCTCGGGCCGGACGAGGTGGGTCCCCGAAGGCAGGGGGTCGCCCCAGCGCCTTGGCCATTCCACCTGTGCGCAGGTAAACGCCACCGCGCTGCTCCCCCCACCATGTCCGCCATCGCCCCGTGTCGCCCCGTGACGCCACGCGCTTCTCCAGGACAGCGGCAGTCAAGACCCGTCAAAAAATGCGATCGCTCGGCGGCGTGGCCGGGGTGGGGCCCCGATGGGCTTTGCCCGGCGGGGCGGGGGCGGCCTGCGCCCCCG
>JBGQLS010000163.1:0-12141 GCA_041500205.1 Anaeromyxobacteraceae bacterium
CGCGCCGAGGGCCGCCGTATCGGCGGGACCCGACCCGGAGATGCCGGCGAAGAAGATGGAGACGATGACCGCCACCATGGCCAGGCCCGCCGGCAACCGCCCGACGAGGACGCGGGCCAGGTGCACGAGGCGCTCCGAGATCGCCGTCTTGGCGAGCAGGTTCCCGGCCAGGATGAAGAACGGGACGGCCAGCAGCGTCCACGAGTCCGTCGCGCTGAGGAGCTGCTGCGGCAAGAGCTGCAGCGGGGCGAGGTCGAAGGCGACGATGGTGAGGACGCTCGAGATCCCCAGCGCCGCCGCGATGGGGAAGTCGAGGAGCATGAGGACGCCGAAGCTCCCGAACAGGAGCAGCGGGACGAGCGGATCCATTCGGTCAGATCCCCGGGGCGGAGGCAGGCAAAGGCCCGCGCAGCTCCCGGCGGCGGCGCCACCAGGCCTCGACGGCTCGGGCGACGAACAGCGCGGAGCCCACCGGCACCGCCAGGCCGATGAGCCAGCTCGGGTACCCGAGCGACGTTGTCAGCTGGTTCTCCACCTGGAGGGCCACCACCTTCCCGCCGTACCACGCCGTGGCGGCGAAGAACGCGGCGGTCGCCACCAGGACGACCACGTCGAGGGCGGCGCGGACCCCCGCGGGAAGAGCGTCGTAGAGCAACGACAGGCCGAGGTGCGCGCGCCGCTTGACGGCCGCGGAGGCGCCCAGGAACGTCAGCCACACGAAGAGGTTCGGGACGAGCTGGTCGATGTAAGACAGCGGCAGGCTGAAGACGTACCGGGTGAGGACCGTGACGAAGGTGATCAGCACCATCACGACGAGGAGAAGGCAGATCGCCCCCTCCTCCAGGTTGTCCCAGACACGTCGCAGCACGGCGGGGCGCGGCGCGGGGCCGCGCGCAGCCGCGGTGGGGCGGTCTCCCGCCCCAGGCCCGGGCGTCATCGAGACCTCTCCACCTCCGCCTGCATGAGCTTGACGTTCTCGGGGCCGACGTACTCCTGGACCATGGTGTAGACGGGCTTCACCCGGTCACGGAAGGTGGCGATCTGGGCCGCGGAGAGCGCGTTGACCTGCATCCCCTTCTTGCGGAGCTCCTCGGGGAGACGCTTCTCCTCTTCGGCGGAGATGGTGCGCTCGAAGGACACCGCCTCCTTGGCGGCGGCGCGGAGCGCCTGCTGGTCCGCGGGCGAGAGCGCGTCGAAGACCTTCTTGTTCACGCAGAGGACGAGCGGGTCGAAGGAGTAGTGCCACAGCGTCAGGTACTTCTGCACCTCGTACAGCTTGCTCGAGTCGATGATCGCGGTGGGGTTCTCCTGTCCGTCGATGACTCCCTGCTGCAGGGCGGTGAACACCTCGCCGAAGCTCATCGTGACGGCGTTCGCTCCCAGGAGCTTGAAGGTCTCGAGGTACAGCTTGCTGCCCGCGACGCGGAACTTGATGCCCTTCATGTCGTCGGGCGATACGACCGGGTGCTTCGAGTTGGTCAGCTCGCGGTAGCCGTTCACGCCGATGCCCAGGCCGACGATGCCCTTCTCGGCCAGCCACTTGAAGGCGAGGTCTCCCATGGGGCCGTCCGCGACCCGATTCGCCACGTCCATGGAGGGGTAGAGCCACGGCAGGTTGAACACGTCGAAGCGCTTGTCGAGAAAGAGCGCGAGGATGATGGGCGACTCCCAGCTCATCTCGAGGACCCCGGACTGCAGCATCTCGAGCTCGGCCTTCTGGCTCCCGTTGGCGAGCTGGCTCTGCGGGAAGACCTTCACCGCGATGCGGCCGTTCGTGGCCTTGGCGACCAGCTCCGCGAACCTCTGGGCGCCGCGATCCCACGGCGAGTCCTTGGCCGTGACGTGGGACAGCCGGATCGTCTTCTCGGCGGCGAGCGCCGTCCTCGCGAACCCGAGCGCGACCACCAGCGCCGCGCAGAGCAGCGCGCTGCTCCTCCCTCGCATGGCAACCTCCGCATTTCGGCGGTTCCCCGCCGAGTTGGAAAGCGGCCGGATAGTAGCATCCTGATGAGCTCGGAGTTTGCGCCACGATGAGACCCCGATGCCAGTCAGTTAGCGCTGGCTCCAGGCTACGCACTACAGGCTTCAGGAAACGAACGACCGCGAATTCCAGGCTTCTCCTGAAGCCCGAAGCCTGAGGCCCGAAGCCCAGGCGCTAAGTGAGCAGTATTGCGATGAGACCCGAGGCGCGAGGACAGCCGCGGACGACGCTCCGAAAAGCGACGGCTGCGGATGACCCGCGGGCCAGCCGCTCCGTGGGCTCCTCAGCGGACCACGAGCAGCGGAGACTCGATTTCGTCGAGCATCAGCTCGAGGTCCGCGTCACCGAGGGCGGAGCTCGCGGGCCCGAACACGAGGAGCGCGCCGCTCGACCGGGCCGCGGCCACCAGATCTCGCCTGCGTGCGACGACCACGTATCGTGCCGCGCCCTTGTTCTCGAGCCGGCGGCGGGCGCGCTCGGCGATCCTGTCCGCGAGCCCTGGAGCGGCTGCGGTCACGAGGACGGTGAGCTTCCCTGCGCCGGCGTCGAGGCGGGCCGCCAGATCGAGCACGCGGTCGGCGGCGGGCGAGCCGTCGTACGCGACGAGGACCGGCTGGCCGAGGTCGGTGCCGCGGCCCACCAGGAGCACGGAGGTGGGTGAGCGCGTCGTGGCGGCACGCGCCGTCTCGCCGGGTCCGCTACGGACGCGGCGGCCGGTTCGGCCCAGGACCAGCACGTCCGCCCTGGCGGCGGCCGACAGGACCTCCGCCGACACCTGCCCCCGCACGACACGGAAGGACCACTCGACCTGCAGGCGCCCGGCTGCCTCCGCGAGCGAGGCGCGCGCCGCCGCCGCGAGGGCCCTCAGCTCCAGCTCGACGGAGTGGCGCTCGAGTGGCTGCGGCGCGCCGGAGAGGGACGACAGCTGGGAAGCGAACGGCAGGCCGGCGGCGCGGACCAGGTTGACGTCCTCGACGAAGAGCCCTTCCAGCTCAGCCCCGAGCCGCGCGGCCAGCGCCGCGGCCGCCGAGAGCGCGTCCAGGCTCGCGCGCGAGGCGTCGAGCGCGACGAGGACGCGCCGCAGGTCGGGCCGGGCCTGGGTCGTCACGGCTGCTCCTTGGCCGGCTGCGGCGCGGCGAAGGCGCGGGCCGCTGCGGCGAGCTGCCCGAGGCGGGCCGCGACGCGCGCGTTCACCGTCCCCTCGGGGAAGGCGCCGTCCGCCCCGCGCGCGCCCGCGGAGACCCCGGTGAGGACCTCGATGCCCTCGTCGACGTGCTCGGCGGTCCACACGTGGAACTTCCCGGACGCGCAGGCCTCCACCACGTCCTCGCGCAGCATGAGGTCCTTCGCGTTCGCGCCCGGGATCAGGACCCCTTGGTCCCCGCCGAGACCGCGGGCGCGGCAAACGTCGAAGAAGCCCTCGATCTTCTCGTTCACGCCGCCGATCGCCTGCACCTGACCGAACTGGTTCACGGACCCGGTGACCGCGACGGACTGGCGGACAGGGAGACCCGAGAGCGCCGAGACGAGCGCATACAGCTCGGCCGAGGAGGCGCTGTCACCGTCGACGCCCCCGTAGGACTGCTCGAACACGAGGCTCGCGGAGAGCGAGAACGGCCGATCGGAGGCGTACCGCGCCCCCAGGAGGCTCGCCAGGATGAGGACGCCCTTCGAGTGGATGGGGCCACCCAGCTCCACCTGTCGCTCGATGTCCACCACCTCGCCCTTTCCGAGCCGCACGCGCGCCGTGATGCGGCTCGGGGTCCCGAAGGCAAACTGGCCGAGCTGGACGACGGACAGTCCGTTCACCTGGCCGACCTTCTCGCCGGAGGTGTCGATGAGCCGCGTACCGCGCGCGATCTGCTCGAGCAGCCTCTCCCGCGCCCGCCCCTGCCGCCGGATCTGGCCGTCGATGGCCGCCTGCACGTCCTCGGAGCCGACCCCGTCGCGGTGGGCGGAGGCAGCGCAGGCGTCGGCCTCGCGCAGGAGATCCTCGACCGGCTGGATCTGGGCGGTCAGCTTCTCGGCGTCCTCCGCGAGCCGGGAGGCCCGCTCGATCGCGAGCGCCACGGCCGCTCGCGAGAAGGGCCGCAGCTTGTCGGCGCGGGCGAGGGTGGCGACGAGCCTGGCGTACTGGAGCTCGTTGCCGTCGCGCGGCATCGCGTCCTCGAAGTCGGCGGCCACCTTGAAGTGCGCCAGGAACTCCGGGTCATACGCGGCGAGCAGGTGGTAGAGGTGCCGCTCGCCGAGGAGGACGAGCTTCACGTCGAGCGGAATGGGCTCGGGCTCGAGCGAAGCCGTCGCGGACAGGCCGTAGAGCCGTTCGGGAGGATCGATGCGGACCTCTCCGGCCTCGAGCGCGGTCTTGAGGTACTCCCAGGCCAGCGGCTGCGAGAGCAGCCGGCGCGCGTCGAGGACGAGGTACCCGCCGTTGGCGCGATGAAGCGCGCCCGGCCGGATGAGCGTGAAGTCGGTCACCAGCGTGCCGAAGTGGGCGTGGTGCTCGATCCGGCCGGCGAGGTTCGCGAAGGTCGGGAGGTCCTCGCGGGCCACCGGCCGTCCGAGCGCGCCACCGTTGTCGACCATCAGGTTGACGCCGTAGCGGCTCAAGGCGGGCGACTCGGAGAAGAGCTTCCGGATCTGCCCCGCTGCGTCCTCGGCCTCGGCGGACCCGAGGAAGTCGTGGACGTTCTCGATGACGTCGGCCTGCACGGCCTCGAGGTGAGCCACGATCTCAGGCGAGTCCGCATGGCGCTGGCGCAGCTCGTCCATGAGGTGCCCGACGGCATAGAGAGCCATCTCACGGTTGAGCTCCTTCACCCGGTCCCGGTGCTTGCGCTCGAGCTGGGGCATCCCGCGCAATGCCACCTGGAGCTCCTCCTGGATGGCGGCGATGTCCTTCTGGATGCGCTGCTGCTCCTCCTCCGGCAGCTGCCGGAACTGCTCGGGGTCGACGACCTCGCTGCCTCGGACCGGCGCCACGGCGAAGCCCACGGGCGTGCGCACGAGCGTGACGTGTCGTTCCGCGGCGCGGCTCTGGACGGTGCCCATCGCCTTGTCCCGCTCCTCGGCGAGCTGCTTCTCCAGGACCTGGAGGCGCATCCGGTATTCTTCGCTCTCGAACCCCGCGGGGATGGAGGCCCGCAGGTCCTCGATGAGCTGCTCCATGTCGCGCTTGAAGGGACCGCCGCGGCCTGCGGGTAGCCTCAGCGCCCGCGGCTTCTGCGGATCGGAGAAGTTGTTGAGATAGCACCAGTCTTCGGCGGCAGGTTCCGCGGCGGCGCGCCGCGCGAGGACCCGCGTGGTCAGGCTTCGCTTGCCCACGCCGGGCGGGCCCAGCGCGAAGATGTGGTAGCCGGGGGCGCGCAGCCCGGTGCCGAACTCCAGGGCCTCCATCGCGCGCTCCTGCCCGAGCGGACCCTCCACGTCGGCGAGCTCCGCCGTCGTCTCGAACGGCAGGGTAGGGCAGCGGCGGCAGAGAGCTTCGGGTGGCAGCGGCTTCGGCGCCATGCGTGACCTCCCAGAGCCCCGCACGGGCGCGGAACGGGCCACGTGAAACACCCAGGCCCGGCGCCCCGAGCAGGCTGTCTACTCCAAAAGTAGCACGAGGCCGAACCGTGGAGTGCGGCTCACCGGGTCCGTACCGAGGTCGTAGTGCATTCGCGTGCGACCAGCCGCGTACACGCTCCAGTGCACGCGTTCAACGCAGCCGGACCGTGCCGCGTCGCCGGCGACGGGCGAGCCGGAACGCCAGCGGCACGTAGACGAGCGCGTTCGCGGCGAGCACGAGGACCGCGAGCGCGATCGAGCCCCAGGCAGCGAGCCCGGGGTAGAGCAAGGGGAGCAGGTAGTGCTCGACGAAGCCGCCCCGATACCCGGCCTCGCCGCCACGGCGCCGCAGCCAGTTCTCGAGCGGAGTGAGCGGGCAAACCCAGCCGCCGATCTCGATGGCGACCCCCCAGGCCGCGAACGGAAGGTGAACGAGCGCGAGCCGCGGCCACCGCCAGGCGAGCGAGCCGCCGGCCACGACGTACACCACGACGACGAGGTGGAGCGCGACCACGGCGTCTGCGAGGATGCGGAAGATCAACCTGGCGTCACGCAGCCAGCGGCATGTACGCGCGGTAAGCCGCGATGGCCGCGCGAGCGCTTTGGGCCGCTCTCTGCGCGGGCGCCGGTGGCGCGCTCGCGGCAGGCCTGGCGTGCGCGGCCGGATCACCCGTCGACGTCCTGGCGAGCCTTCCGGCGGGAGTCCCGTGGACGGCCCGATACCAGCGCACGTCGCCGCGCGCAGGCCGGCCCGCGCCGCGGCTCGCCTCGCGCGCCAGGTCGCTGATGCTCACGCGCTCCGCGTGCGAGAGCGGGCTCGAAGCCCCTGCCTCCGCCTGGCGGCGAAATTCGACGACGCGTCGCGCGAATTCGGTCGGGTCGAGCTTCACGAGGTTGATCCCGGTCCGATGATATCCCAACTTCGCGATCTGTACCGCATGATCCGGGTCGGATCTGTGCTAAAGCGGCGCCACGACAGCGCTGTACCGGTCAGCGACGGCCGCCTCTGTATAGCGACTTTTCGTCGCTCGTGGTGTAGACCCCCTCGTTGTCGCTTCGCGCTCGGAGGTATCCTCGAGGCGTGCCTTCCGCTCGCAGTGCACCCCTTCGGAGGGGTGCTCGCGTCGCGAGGCTGGCGGTGGGAAGATTAGCCTGACGCAAGGCGTCGAGGGAGAGGCCCACATGGCCAACGTACAAGGCCGTCCAGCTCCGGTGCTTCGCCTCGATTACTGCAAGGGTTGTGGCCGCTGCATCGGCGCTTGCGCCAGCGGCTGCATCGCGCCGGGTACGGAGATCGACGCCGCCAGCGGCCTCGTCCCGGTCGCGCTCCACCTCGACGCCTGCAACGGGTGTAACCTCTGCGTGGACGCGTGCCCGGAGCCGTACGGCCTCGTCACCGCCGCCATCGCCAGGACGCTCGAGGCCGCCGCCGAGCGCCGCCAGCTGCAGATGGCTCCACCGGCGGTGGAGGACCTCCCCGACGTTCAGGTGGGCTTGCCGGAGAGCCGGCCCCTCGTCGTCAAGGGGACGCACGCGTCGGCCATCGGCGCGCTCCTCGGCGGGTGCCGCCACTTCTTCGGCTACCCGATCACGCCCTCGACCGAGGGCGCCGAGCTCATGGCGAAGCTCTTGCCGCCGCTGGGCGGGTCGTTCTTGCAAGCCGTGAGCGAGGTGGCCGCGGTCAACATGATGTACGGGTGCGGCGCCGCCGGGCGCCGGGCCATGACCTTCACCTCGTCGCCGGGCTTCAGCCTGATGCTCGAGGGGATCTCCTACATGATCGGCGCGGAGCTGCCGGGCGTGTTCGTCAACGTCATGCGCTCCGGGCCTGGGCTGGGGAACATCGGCCCCGAGCAGTCGGATCTGAAGCTCGTCTGCCGCGGCCTCGGCCACGGGAGCACCCACGCCCTCGTGCTCGCGCCCGCCACGCCACAGGAGATGCTCGACTTCACGATGCTCGCCTTCGACCTCTCCTTCCGGTACCGCAATCCGGTCGTCATCGTGGCGGACGGTTACCTCGGCCAGATGACGGGCAAGGTGATCCTCCCGCGCGAGATGGTGCAGCCCGGCCTCCCTGCCTGGGCGGTGTCGGGCGACGCCGCCCATCGACGGAACCTGGTCTGCTCCATCGAGCTCAAGGAGCTCGATCAGGAGGCCCGCACCCTGCGGCTCCTCGACAAGTACGCCCGCATCACGGAGGCGGAGCAGCGGGCGGACCTGTTCTGCTGCGAGGGGGCCGAGGTCCTGTTCGTCGCGTGCACCACCCCGGCCCGGATGGCCAAGGGCGCGGTGCGGGCGCTGCGGGCGGAAGGGATCGCGGCCGGCCTCTTCCGTCCCCAGACGATCTGGCCGTTCCCGGTGAAGCAGCTCCTCCCGCTGCTCGAGCGGACCCGGCGCATCGTCGTCGTGGAGGCGAGCGAGGGACAGCTCGAGGACGAGCTGCGGCTGGCGCTGAGCCACGCCGGCGCGGCCGGTATCGAGATCCAGCACGTGCGGCGCCTGGGCGGCATCCTCCCCTCCCAGCGCGAGATCATGGCCGCGGTCCGGGGGAGGCGTTCCTCGCGAAAGGTGGCGGCAGCATGAGCGCGTTCTACGAGCGGTTCGAGCGTCACGACCACGCGGCGGGGCTCAAGGGCCAGAGCACGCACTATTGCCCGGGCTGCGGCCACGGCCTCGCTCACAAGTACCTGGCCAGGGCCATCGAGGAGCTCGGCATCCAGGACCGCACCGTCGCCATCTCGCCGGTGGGCTGCAGCGTCTTCCTCTACTACTACCTCGACGTCGGAAACACCCAGGCTGCGCACGGGCGCGCGTCGGCGGTGGCCCTCGGGCACAAGCTCGCGAACCCCGAGAGCATCGTCGTGAGCTATCAGGGCGACGGCGACCTCGCCTCCATCGGGCTCGCCGAGATCATGCAGGCCGCGCAGCTCGGCGTCCCCATCTCCGTGGTCTTCGTCAACAACGCCATCTACGGCATGACCGGTGGCCAGCTCGCGCCCACCACGCTCATGGGGCAGAAAACCGCCACCAGCCCGCGCGGGCGCGACCACACGATGGGCCAGCCGCTCCGGATGGCGGAGCTGGTGGCCCAGCTCGACGGGCCGGTCTACGTGGAGCGGGTGGCGCTCTTCGACCCGAAGCAGCGCGTGCGCGCGGCCAAGGCCATCAAGAAGGCCCTCCAGATCCAGGTCGCAAACAAGGGCTTCTCCTTCGTCGAGGTGCTCGCCGAGTGCCCGACGCACCTCGGGCTGACGGCCGAGGAGGCGGAGCGCTGGGTGAAGGAGAAGATGCTCCCCGTCTTCCCGCTTGGAGTGAAGAAGGACCTGCCGGTCGCGGACTGGGGAAAGTGGCAGCAGCCCACCTTCGAAGCCGACGCGCTGTTCGAGGCGGTGGGCGGGCGCTCCGCCGCGCCGGCGCGGTTCTGCGCGGGGTTCCCGCGCACGCCGTTCGGCACCGACATCGGCCTCAAGCTGGCGGGCTCCGGGGGCGACGGCGCGCAGACCGCGGCCATGCTCATCGCCCACGCCGCCATCAACGAGGGCTTCGACGCGACGCACATCCCGAGCTACGGTCCCGAGTCGCGCGGGGGGACCTCGTACGCCGACGTGCGCATGGCCGAGGAGGAGGTGTTCTCGCCCGACGTGCCTGCGCCTCACGTCCTCGTCGCCTTCAACGCGCCCAGTGTCGCGAAGTTCGCGCCGACCGTGGTCCCAGGGGGGGTCGTTCTCTACGACAGCTCGGTCGTCCGGGAGCCGCCTGCCATCGACGCCGCGGTACGGGTCATCGGCGTGCCCTGCTCCGACATCGCCTTCGACCTCGGCGTGCCGAAGGTGAAGAACACCGTCGCGCTGGGAGCCCTGCAGGGCGCGACCGGGCTCTTCCCCGGGGAGACCTTCCTGGAAGCCATCCGCCAGGGGCTCAAGGGCAAGAGCGCGCTCGTCGCCGTCAACGAGGAGGCCTTCCGCCGGGGCATGCGCGCCGCCGAGACGGCGGGCGCCGGCGGCTGGTTCGGCTGGTGGTCCTGAGGCTCCGGCGCGCCGCGCGTCTCGCCCTAGTCACGCTCGCCGTGCTCTTCACGGTGGGCGCGGGCTGCTCGATCTGGCTCTGGTCGAGGATACGGTCGAGCCTGCCGCTCCTCGACGGCGAGGTCGCGCTCGAGGGTCTGACCGCCCCGGTGACGGTGGAACGTGACGCGCAGGGCGTGCCGACCATTCGCGGGAGGACGCGCGCCGACGTGGCGCGGGCCACCGGCTTCGTTCACGCGCAGGACCGCTTCTTCCAGATGGACCTCCTGCGCCGGCGAGCGTCCGGAGAGCTCTCGGAGCTGTTCGGCAAGGACGCGCTCGAGGTGGACCGCCGCGCCCGGTTGCACCGTTTTCGCATGGTCGCCGAGCGCAGCGTCGCCGCTGCCACATCGGAACAGCGCGCCGCGCTGCAGGCCTACGCCGAGGGCGTCAACGCCGGCATCGCCGCGCTGCGCGACAGGCCATTCGAGTACATCGTCCTCCGCGCCGCGCCCGCGCCCTGGCTCCCCGAGGACTCGCTCCTGGTGGGCCTGACCATGTTCATCCTACTGAACGGCGAAGCGGACGCCTACGACTCGGCCCTCGGGGTGCTCCACGAAACGCTTCCGAAGGGAATCGCCGATTTCCTCTCGCCGCTCGGCACCGAATGGGACGCGCCCCTCACCGGCGAGCCGATGAGGACGGCCGCTGTCCCTGGGCCCGAGGTGCTCGACCTGCGCGGTGGGCCGAGGCCGGCCGGCGGTGCTCCCAGCCGCGCCGGCGAGCGTCCTTCCGCGGGTAGCAACTCATTTGCGGTCGCGGGCAGTCGCACGGCGCACGGTGGCGCCATCCTCGCCAACGACATGCACCTCGGCCATTCGGTCCCGAACGTCTGGTATCGGGCTTCGCTCGCCTGGAGCGACGGCGATGCGGCGCGCCGCGCGACCGGCGTGACGCTTCCAGGCATCCCCCTCGTCGTGGCCGGCAGCAACGGCCGCGTCGCCTGGGGATTCACGAACAGCTACGGTGACTGGCAGGACCTGGTCGTGCTCGAGGTGGACGGGTCCGATCCGGATCGGTACCTGGCTCCGGGCGGGGCGAGGCGTTTCGAGCACGTCCGCGAGAGGCTCCGCGTGAAGGGTGGGCCCGACGAGGTGCTCGAGATCGCGCTCACGGTCTGGGGGCCCGTCGTCGACAGGGACCACCTCGGCCGCCCCCGGGCGCTGCGCTGGACCGCCCACGACGCGGCGGCGGTGAACCTGAATCTCATGCAGCTCGAGCGAGCAGGCAGCGTCGAGGAGGCGCTGGACGCAGCCAACGTGAGCGGTATCCCTCCCCAGAACTTCGTCTGCGCCGACGACCACGGCCGTATCGGGTGGACGGTTGCCGGCGTGCTGCCGCGGCGAACGGGCTTCGATGGGCGGCTACCCACCTCATGGGCTGATGGCGCGCGTCGCTGGGACGGCTGGCGCGCGCCTCGCGAGACGCCACGCATCGTGGATCCGCCGGAGGGGCTGCTCTGGACGGCCAATGCGCGCACGATGGGGGGGGCCGAGCTCGCAGTCCTGGGAGACGGCGGGACCTGGCTCGGCGCCCGCGCCCGGCAGATCCGCGACGACCTCCGGGCGCGCGCGACGTGGTCCGAGCGGGATCTGCTCGCCATCCAGCTCGACGACCGCGCCCTGCTCCTCGAGCGCTGGCAGAGGCTGCTCCTCGACGTGCTCGCGCCGGGTGCGGTGACCGCCGACGCGAGGCGCGCCGAGGCGCGGCGCCTGGTCCTGGGCTGGGGCGGCCGCGCGTCGGTGGACTCGGCGGGTTACCGGATAGTCCGGAACTTCCGCATGGCGGTGCTGGACCGGGTGCTGGAACCCTTCGGCGCACAGCTCCGGAGCCGCGATCCGCTCTTCGACGCCTCCTACCTCACGCAGGCGGAGGGGCCCGTGTGGCGCCTCGTCGGCGAGCGGCCGCCGCACCTCCTCAACCCTCGGTATGGCAACTGGGACGACCTGCTGCTCGCGGCCGCGGACGAGGCGGTTCGCGAGCTGGGAGCGGGCGACCTCGCCTCGCACACCTGGGGGGAGCGCAACACCTCGCGGATCCGGCATCCGCTGAGCCGGGCCATCCCGCTCGTCGGCCGGGTCCTCGACATGCAACCCGATCCGCTCCCGGGAGACGATCACATGCCGCGCTTCCAGGCGCCCAGCGCGGGCGCGTCGGAGCGGCTGGTGGTGTCACCGGGGCGCGAGGCCGAGGGCATCTTCGAGATGCCGTGCGGGCAGAGCGGCCATCCGCTCTCGCCCTTCTACCGCGCGGGTCATCGCGCGTGGGTACGGGGTGAGCCCGCGCCCTTCCTGCCGGGCACCGCGGTGCATGCGCTCGCGCTCGCGCCGAAGCCGTCAGCAGAGCTTCGGCACCAGGCCTCGGACCTCAGGCCTCGGCAGAAACGTCCGTGATCGCCAGGTCTCCCTCTCCCCGCGCAGGGACTCCTGGCCGCGCTTGTAGCGGCCAGGGGCGGGGAGACGAGACCGCGGCCGGCTCTGCCGGCGGGGTCGACGGAGGGCCGGGGTGAGGGGCTGGCGCCCGAGGATCGGCCCCCTCACCCTAACC
>JBGQLS010000164.1:0-12063 GCA_041500205.1 Anaeromyxobacteraceae bacterium
AGGACGCCGACGACATCCATCCGACGGTTCCCGGCGCGCCTGCTCCGCATCTGGAGGCGCTTCGATCGGCCCGGCAACGGTGGCGGGGTGCGGAACGACGTTCGAGCTGCTCTTCCCCCGCATTCCGGACGCGGCGGCTGCGGCGGCAGCACCCGCTCCTGTCACCACCAGGCACGGCACGGAGACCGTACTCGCTGTAGAGGACGATCCGCAGGTGCGCGAGGTCACGGTTCGTTCACTTCGAACAGGAGGTTACGTGGTGCTCGCTGCCAGGGACGGGCGAGAAGCTCTCGACCTCGTTGGAGCTCGCGAACAGGGGCCGCTGCACCTTCTTGTCACGGACGTGGTCATGCCGGGCCTCGACGGGCGCGCGGTAGCTGACGAGCTGCGCCGCCACCGCCCCGGTCTGCGCGTGCTGTACGTCTCGGGCCACGCGGAGGAAGCCATCGTCCGGCGTGGGGTGCTCGAACCTGGCATCGAGTTCCTGCCGAAGCCCTTCACGGCGTCGTCACTGCTGGCACGAGTACGAGCAGTGCTTGACGCGCGCTGATCGGCACCACGTTCTTCACCTGTAGCGCGGTATCGTCGGGCCTCTCGGCGTCGCGCGGCGCTGTGCGCCGACTTCAGGTTTCTACGGTTGGTTCACGATAGAAGGCCTCGCCCAACGGGTGGGACCCAGGCTGCCGTTCTCGGAGGTAGCGCTCATCGCGGTCGCCGTCCTCGTGAGTGTTCTGGCTGTCGAGCGAGCGATGAGGCTGGCCGGGGCCGGGGCAGCGGGTGGGGCGCGCTGGGCCTGGACCAGGTGCGCCAGGTTGCCCATCGACAGACCTCAATCCATGATGACGGGGGCAGTGCGCGTCAGCGCGCCTGCACGACGTCGAGCCCCGACACGCGTTTGAAATGACGCACGTTCGCGGTCAGGAGCGGCCGACCGATGGCGAGGCATACGCCGGCGATGAGCGTGTCCCTCTCGCCGATGGGGCTGGTCTTGAGCTCTTGGTGCACCTCGGCCGCACGCCTGGCTGCGGCATCGGTCAGAGCGTAGACGCGGACGCCGCGAAGTGCGCGCCGTGCCGCTTCGCGCGCGGTGTCGGATCCCAGGCCGCGCCATACCTCGAAGACGGTCACGGCCGTCGTGGCCAGGCGGCCGGCGCGGAGCAGCGTGGCTACCCGAGCGTGCGCGCCCTCGCCCTCCAGGAAATCGAGGAACACGTCGGTGTCGGCCACCATCACTCCACGGTCCACGGAGTCCCCCGTGCCGCGTGAACGCGTGCGCGCAGGCCGCTCCCCTTCAGCGAGCCAGCGGCGGCGAGGGCCTCACGGATGTCCTCTGTCGACGGGGCTGGGGGTTCGTCCGTGCCGAGCTCCTCGTCTGCGAGCATGTCGAGGCGCCGCCTTGCCCAGTCGGACAGCGAGACACCGGCCCGCTCAGCAGCCCGCATCCACTTCGCCTTGCGCCCGGCCGGCGCCCGCAGCTCCACTCGCTCCTCCGAACGTGTCCGCATGCCGTACATTGTACGGACAGCAGGCAAGGCGTGCAAGCGGGGCCCTGCAGCGAAGTCAGCCGTGCGATCCGAGCGCGTGGAACAGGTCAGGCGCCGGAGCTGTCCCCGGGGCGAGTGTTCGTGCGCCACGCTCTCGCCTGCCCTGGCGCGCCTCGGCGATGCGCCGCGACACCACCTCCGCGCCGTAGTCCGCCTCGGCGGCCTTCTGGTACTTGAGGCCGCGCTCGGCGGCGACCCGTCGGGTCTCCGCAGACTCCCAAGCAAACCGGGCCCATAACCGGACATAGAAGCGGCCAAACAGGGCCCTGGACGGGCGTTCAAGTTACTGATATTAGGCATTATACGTCGATGGTAGCCAAGGACATTAAAGAGGACTTCAACGCGGTCATCGATCGCGGGAATCAGCCTCCGAGCATGGAGCCGATGCGAATCGCCGAGGGCTCGCCTCATCGCGGGCCGCTCGTTGACCTGGCGATCGACCTTGCAGGGCGGTCGGCTGGATTCAGGCGGAGCCTGCCCGACGGCGTCCGCGGTGCGCTGGCCGACCTCGTCTGCGCGATGAACTGCTATTACAGCAACCTCATCGAAGGACACGACACGCACCCGGTGGACATCGAGCGGGCGCTCCGGGATGACTTCAGCGCCGAGCCGAAGAAGCGGGACCTGCAGCTCGAGGCGCGCGCCCATGTCGCCGTCCAGCGGTGGATCGACGGGGGAGCGCTCGCCGGCCGCTCGGTCACGCCCGACGCCATCTGTGAGATCCACCGACGGTTCTGTGAGCTGCTCCCGCCCGAGATGCTGTGGGTCACCGATCCCGAGGCGGGCGTGCGCGTGAGGGTTGAACCCGGCGAGCTGCGGCGACGCGACGTGAAGGTCGGCCACCACATCGCGGTGAGCCCGGGGGCCGTGCCCAGGTTCCTCGACCACCTCGAGCGCGCGTATGGCAGGCTCGGAAAGGCGGACGCGATCGTGGCTTCGGCGGCGGCCCACCACCGCTTGCTCTGGATCCACCCGTTCCTCGACGGGAACGGACGCGTCGCGCGTCTCATGACCCACGCGATGCTGCTCGAATCGCTCGACACGGGTGGGATCTGGTCCGCTGCGCGCGGTCTTGCCCGAGACCAGGTGCGCTACAAGGACCACCTCGCCAGGTGCGATTCTCCGCGTCGGAACGACCTCGACGGGCGCGGGGCGCTGAGCGAGGAGGAGCTGGCTGGATTCACGCGGTTCTTTCTCGAGGTGTGCATCGACCAGGTGGCCTTCATGGAAGGCCTCGTGCAGCCCGATCGCCTGAGGGCCCGGATCCTCCTGTGGGCGGATGAGGAGGCTCGCCTCGGAGCGCTGCCCGCGAAGGCGGGGACCGTCATCGAGGCGATCCTGTACCGCGGCGAGCTCCCGCGCGGCGAGGTCCCCGGCCTGCTCGGCGTGGTGGATCGCCAGGCGAGGCGCGTCGTCGCCGCGCTCGTCGCTCGGGGCGTGGTCGTTTCGGAGAGCACGCGCGCGCCCCTGCGCCTCGCATTCCCGGCGGCGCTCGCGCCACGCTGGATGCCGGGGCTCTTTCCGGAGAAGCGGACCTGACGTGCCGTCAAGCGGATCACGTGGGTCCTGCTCGTGACGCCGCGCCAGTCGGCTGCTCGTCGCGCCTGCAGCGAATCTAGCCGCGCAACCCCAGCGCGTCGAACAGCTCAGGCGCCGGCAGCTTGCGGATCGACTGCGGCACGTCGGGCTTGGGGAAGCGCTCCGCCAGCAGCAGCTCGACCCCGCGCTTGCTGCGGTGGATGGCGGCGTCGAGCAAGGAGGATTGGTTCTCCTCGGTGAGGTGTGGCGCCAGCAGGCAGACCGCCGACAGGTGCAGCCTGCCGTCGGCGAGCATCTCCAGGATGATCGGGAAGCGCCGGGCCGTCCGGGCCGCGGTGATGCGCTTGTAAGCGGCCCCTTCGCACAGGTGGAAGGCGTCCACCGGAGGCCATAGACGCCGCGATGGCCGAGCGCCACGTGGCGGCGGCCGCTACGTTCGTGGTGAGGAGTGACCAGTCGTGAGAGAGAGGCGCATTCGCAAGCACGTCGGGAGCCAGGCGGCTCCTGGGCGCTGAGGTACGGACATGCCGACCATCGTAGGGATCGCGGGATCCCTCAGGCGGAACTCCTACAACACGGCCCTGCTGCGCGCCGCGGTCGAGCTCGTGCCTTCCGGTCTCACGATCGAGGTCGCGTCCATCCGCGAGTTTCCCCTCTACGACGGTGACGTCGAGGTCGAGCAGGGCGTGCCCGAACGCGTGCAGGCTGTGAAGGACCGGATAGCTGCCGCCGACGGCCTCTTGCTGGTCACGCCCGAGTACAACAACTCCATCCCCGGCGTCTTCAAGAACGCGATCGACTGGCTGTCGCGGCCGCCGAAGGACCTACCGCGCGTGTTCGGGGGCAAGCCGGTGGCCATCATGGGAGCGACGCCCGGGCATGGGGGTACCATGCTCGCCCAGGCGGCGTGGCTTCCCGTCCTGCGCACGCTCGGGACCGAGCTGTGGTCGGGCCCCCGTGTCTACCTGTCGAACGCCGCGAAGGCGTTCGATGTCGACGGCCGGCTCGTCGACGAGGCGATCCGGGGTACGGTGGCGAAGCACCTTGCAGGCTTCTCGGAGTTCGTCGCGCGCTTCGGGCGGAAGAGCTAGCGCCGGTTACGGTAGATCACCGGAGAGGGTGCAATGTCGAGGCTCCGCGTCCAATGCTTCGCAGTTTCGATCGACGGCTATGGTGCGGGGCCCGATCAGGACCTGCAGACCCCCCTCGGCGTCCGCGGCCCCGAGCTGATGGAGTGGTTCTTCCACACCCGGGTATGGCGAAGGATGCACGGCCATGACGACGGAGAGACCGGCGTCGACAACGGAATCGCGGAGCAAGGCTTTCAAGGAATCGGCGCCTGGATTCTCGGTCGGAACATGTTCGGTCCTGTCCGCGGCCCATGGCCGGACGACAGCTGGAAGGGCTGGTGGGGCGACGAGCCGCCCTATCACGTGCCCGTCTTCGTGCTGACGCATCATCCGCGCCCGCCGCTCCGGATGAAGGGAGGCACGGAATTCCGGTTCGTCACCGAAGGGATTCACGCCGCCTTGAAGCAGGCGAGTGCCGCAGCAGGTGGCCGCGACGTTCGTGTCGGCGGCGGTGTATCCACGATCGGGCAGTATCTGTGCGCGCGCCTGATCGACGAGCTTCATCTCGCTGTCCGGCCCGTCCTGCTCGGTCGGGGCGAGCATCTGTGGCAGGACATCGACATGCACGCGCTGGGGTACGAGTGCGCGAAGGTCGTCCCGGGCGAACGTGCGACGCACGTGATTCTGCGCAGGAAGGCGTGATCCAGTCGTTCGGTCGCGCAGCTCCGGCTCAGTGTCGAACAGCCCAGATGCCGGAACTGTCCCCGGGGACAGCGACCGCCCGCTGCAAACTCGCCTGCTCGGGGGCGCCTCGTCGATGCGATGACCCCTCTCACCTCACTCGAGACGGCCGCTGAACATGGCGACGCTCCCCACGATCTGGAGCTCGACCCGTGAGAACCTGCCCCGCAGGCAGGCATCGAGATCCGCGAGGGTGTCGCCAGCGTTGTTGATGACGCCCATGCGGTTGTAGAAGGCCAGGAACGCTCGCGCCAAGGAGCTCAGCTCGACGCCCACGCTCAGGATGGTCGAACCGAACATGACGCCACCGGTCTTGAGCAGCGGCAGGAGATGGTCGAGAGCGATCGCCTTCTCGGGAAGTGTCCCAGGCAGGCAGTGCAGAAGGTAGTTCATCGAGATCGAGTCGAAGGGCTCCTCGGGTAGCTGAAACGGCGCCAGCACGTTGAGCTGGTAGGCCCTGGGCCGATACCGCTGAACGCGGCGAGTGCTCTTGCGCAGGGTGTTCGCGTTCAGATCGGCGAGGACGATGCGCGGCCCGTCGGAGGGGAATCTGCAGTGGTCGAGGTGATAGCCGGTGCCGACGCCCACCTCCAGGTGGTTCGACGAGATGTGATCCTGGTACCAGTCCCGGAGCGACCGAGTGGGACACTTCCAGGCGTACTCGTTCGCGAAGCCCATCACCATGGCGTCATAGATCGCCAGGACGAGCGGGCTGTAGATGGCCGCCCCAGCCAAGACGTCAGCCGGTGGCTCCCTCCCCTGGTCGATGCGCCGGATCGCAGGAAGAGCTTCGTTCGGCATCATGGCCACCTTACTGCCAGCCGTTCATCACGGGCATCATGAAGTCCAAGGGGATGAGCGCGGGATGAAGATGCTCCTGACGAAGATCCTGGCGCCGCAGCGGCGACGCGCGAAGTGCCGTCAATGGGATCACGTGGGCCCTGTTCGTGACGCCCCGCCAGTCGGCTGCTCGTTGCGCCCTGCGGCGAATTTCAGCTGCGCAATCCCAGCGCGTCGAACAGCTCAGGCGCCGGAGCTGTCCCCGGGGACAGTTCTCGTGCGCCACGACCTCGCCTGCTCTGGCGCGCCTCGGCGATGCGCCGCGCCACCAGCTCGGCGCCGTAGTCCGCTTCGGCCGCATACCCATTGTGGACTCTGCAGCGAAGCGTGACGTTGGACGAGGTCGGCGGACCGCCCTTGGCGTGCGGGTCGATGTGGTGGAACTCCAGCCTTCCACGAGCCGGGCACCGCTGTCCGTTCTCGGCGACGAAGGTGCACTGATGGCCATCGCGCCTGGCCACCTCTCGCCTGACGTGATGAGGGATGTGCCTCGAGTGGTCGCTCTCCTTGAAGGGCCGCGGCTTCCGCGGCGCCTCGGTCTCCGCGTACTTGTTGCGGCGCAGCTCGCGCACCAGCACATCGAGGGCGCGGTCCACCACCTCGGCCAGATCGCCGTCCGGCACCTGGTGAGCGAGGAGGTCGCGCGCCTCATCGAGCCGCTCCCGGGTCTTCCGGGAGATGGTGAGCTGCAGCTTGAAGCGCTCCGGCGTCAGCGGCGCCACGACCGCCGGCCTCGGCGGCGGGGCCGGTGCCGCGGGCAGTACGGCCGGGCCAGGAGTTGGAAGGATCAAGGGTTCCGAAGACGTCGCCGCGATCGGGATCGGCGTCGGTGAAGGAACTGCCATCTCGGGCTGCGGCGCCGGCAGCCTGCGGATCGACCGTGGCGCGTCGGGCTTGGGGAAGCGCTCCGCCAGCAGCAGCTCGACCCCGCGCTTGCTGCGGTGGATAGCGGACTGCAGCAATGAGGGATGGTTCTCCTCGGTGAGGTGTGGCGCCAGCAGGCAGACCGCCGACAGGTGCAGCCTGCAGTCCGCAAGCATCTCCAGGATGATCGGGAAGCGCCGGGCCGTCCGGGCCGCGGTGATTCGCTTGTAGGCCGCCCCCTCGCACAGGTGGAGCGCGTCCACGCAGTACTGGTGCATCGAGGGAAAGGCCTGGTCGCGGTAGAGCCGGCGGGCGTCCACCTCGGCAAGGTAGGCGACCAGCTCCGCGATGGACTGGCTCTCGCGCCGCCCCAGGAGCGGGAGCGCAGCGATGAGCTCCTTGTTCGACAGGTGCTCGGGGAAGGATACTGGACGGGCGTTCATAGCTCACCCTAGCACGGCCGACTCGGCGCGCCGGGGAGCCACCATGGAGAGCGGATTGGCGGCGGGGGTGCCGATTTGGTCGCCCCGAGCAATTCGGCGCTCCCAGGCCCTGCGAGAGGCCTTGGGGCGCAAGCGGGCGGGTAGTCCGACGCTCGCGGGAAGGAGCGGCCCCAGAATCCGTCAAGACAATTCGATAGACTCAGCGCGGAATCGTCAGGGACCCGACGTCGCCAAAGGGGGTGCGCCAACTTCCAGCAGCACGACCATCACCGCTGTCCCCCGGGGACAGCAAGCGTAGCGCGCTTCGGAAGGTGGACCACCAGGCGGGGGCGGCGGACTCCCGTGAGAGGCGTTAAGATGTTAGGCGTATGAGGGCACTCAAAGCACGCGTCAGGGGCGGTCGGCTGGTGCTCGACGAGCCCACCCAGCTGCCGGAGGGCGCAGAGGTCGAGCTCGTGGCTGTCGAGGACGACGACTTCGAGCCCGAGGAGCGCGCTCGCCTTCTCGAGGCCATCGAACAAGGCTTCCAAGACATCGAGCGCGGTGATCACGTGGACGGCTTCGAGTTCGTTGCCCAACTTCGAGCGCGACGTGAAGCTGCGGGTCGGTAAGCAGGCGCAGCGGCAGGCTACTCGTATCGAGCAATGGTGGGCGGAGCATCGGCCAGCAGTTGGCTCGCTCTTTGCCGACGAACTCGAACGAACCTTCAGGCTGCTGTGCGAGATGCCGGGGCAGGTGTGCGCTGGCCCACGGCGCGGCGGCCGAATCTCCGCCGGGTACTGATGCCGAACACGGGGAACCACGTCTACTACCAGGTGGAGGAGGCGATGCAGACCGTCCACGTTCTGGCAGTATGGGGCGCGCCGCGTCGCCGGAGACCGAAGCTGTAGCTCGCGACTGCCGGAGCAATGGACGGCGAGCGAGAGCGCGTCGAGCAGGGTCGCCATCCGCGAACGCGGCCAGAGCCAGCGGCCCTCGTCCTCGAGGCTGCGCACCCCGATGACCGCCACCACCACGGCGGGTGATGGATCGCGCCGCGCGCCCGGACCCGGAGGTCGTAGGTCTTGAGCTCGGTGAGCTCGAGGATTGGGGCGTCAAAGGGGGGAGGGTCAGGGGAGGGTCAAGACTTTCCCCTTTCCACATGCGGTCCCGCCAGGTCAGCCATTCGCTGGTTGAGGAGCGCCGCGCCACCCCCAGCACTTCGCGGCCTGTCCTTCGCCCATTCCGAGGCCCTTGCGATGGCGGGGTCCGAGTAGGCCGGTACGTGCCGATGTGTCAAGTGGAAGGTCTTGACCCTTTCCGTGACCCTTTCCGACTCTCCTCAACGGCAGCAACCCAGCCAGTAGGGATTGTACGACACGACGCACCAGTGGCTGGGGGGCGCGCACGTCAGCGACGTCATCGGGAGTACCTGGTGCCGCTCGGTCACCCCGACCTTCTCTATTCTTGATTGGTGCGGAGCGAGGCCCGAGTCACCAGCCGCAGCAAGGGACGCGATAGCAAGCATCGGGACGAGGTACTTGTGCACCATGTGCACCTCCAGCAAGGGTTCAGTGACGCACTGTCCGTGTATCACGTCCGGGGGGGGTATAGACCCACGATAGGTTGCCTCGTTATATGTAGCTCTTATTGCCAATACTGCCGCGAGTGGAAACAACGCATGAGGTCGGCGAAGGGATCCGTGCGGAAGGACCACCGGCTGCGACGGGCTGTAAGAGGCAGTGCTCGGTGGGGGAGGCAAGACTTTCCCCTTTCCACATGCGGTTCTGCCAGGTCAGCTATTCACTGGACATGCTGGCTGGGGAGCGGCGCGCCAACCCGAGCATTTCGCGGCCTGTCCTTCGCCCCATTCCGAGGCCCTTGCGATGGCGGGGTCCGAGCAGGCCGGTACGTGCCGATGTGTCAAGTGGAAGGTCTTGCCCCCTTGCTCCTTCGCCCATTCCGAGGCCCTTGCGAGGGCGGGGTCCGAGTAGGCCGGTGCGTACCGATGTGTCAGATGTGTCAAGTGGAAGGTCTTGACCCCTTGTCCTGCAGCGAAGCGTGATGTTGGACAGGGTCGGAACTAGAAGACCTTCCACTTTCCACATGCCGGCTCTGCTGGGCCACCTACTCACTGGGCCTGCTGGCGTCCCGAGATGCCGCGGTCCGAGCAGCCGGTAGAACCGATGTGTCAAGTGGAAGGTCTTGACCCCTCACCCGAACGTCACCGCTGTCCCCGGGGACAGCAAGTACGCGTTCGGCGCCGTCCAGCTGGGAGGTGAGCTGTTCACTGAACCTGCCGGCTGGAGGAGCGCCGCGCGACCCCCAGCATTTCGCGGCCCGTCCTTCGCCCATTCCGTGGCCCTTGCGATGGCGGGCGGAGTAGGCCGGCACGTGCCGATGTGTCAAGTGGAAGGTCTTGACCCCTTGATCTGACCCCTTGATCCCGACTCGCCTGCCTCGCCTTCCGGGCGGACCGTGCCGCCCCGGCCTCGACGTCGGAGGCACCGGTCAGTGGCAGGTACTACCGTAGCAGACCATGGTCGTGCCGCACGGATAACACGTGCAGGAGGCCGACCCGACCTTGATGAACGCACCGTCCGATATGAAGCTCACGCGCTGGCACTGGTTGCTCGCGGGGTCGAAGGCGCCTCCCGCATTCGTTCCCTCCTTGGGCCAGCAGAGGACGACGCTCTCGATCGGCTTCGTGACCACCTCGACCGGCTTGCCCTGCGGGTCGAAGGCCTCGGCCCTCACGTTCCCCTTCTCGTCCGCCTTCAGGACGAGCTCGAACCCCATGTCGTCCCTGTACCGCTCCTCCGTCTTCAGGATCGGCGCGCGCACGTTCCGTGCGTGGACGTGAGGGCTGCTCGCCAGGGTCGAGTTGGAAGTCGGCTCGCCGAGCGCAGGCTTGCTCTGGCCTCCCATGCTGGCGCACCCGAATGACGTGGCGGTGAGGATTGCGGCGACCATCGCGATCGATCTCTGGCTCATCGTCTCCCCCTTTGTTTCGAAGTGGGCCTGAAGCGGTCCGGCTCCCAGCGACATCCGCGCGTCACGGGACCGCCAGCGTCACGCGGCCCAGCACCGTCCTGCCCGGCTGGACGGTCGGGTTCGTGTTGTTGATGCCGTTCTCGAAGAAGTTGAACTTCTGGTCCAGCAGGTTCGTGGCGGCGATGCTGACGAGGCCGTACCGCCCGGGCAGCCGATATCCGAGGCCCACGTCCACCACCCAGAACCGGTCGCTGCCGGCCGTGAACGGGGACTGCTGGCCGAAGAACCCGGTCTGGTTGTAGTAGGTCGCCGCTGCGGAAGCCGTGAGGCCCGAGCGGTGGAACGCCCTGGCGCCGATCTGGGCGCGGTGCGTGTTGGCCTGGGCGGCGCCGAACGCCTGACGATCGGCGTCGCGCGAGAGGCGCTCGAAGGAATACTCGGCCCGCGCGGCCACCCATTCGAGCGGCGTCCAGAAAGCGTAGCCGCGGGCCAGGTACTCCCTCATGTCCGTGTCCCGGAAGGAGGACGTGCCATCGAGGTTCACGACCTGCAAAGGGACGGTGAGGTTTCGCCCTGACCCCTCCGCGCCCACGAAGACGTCGCGCGCGACCTTCTGGTCGACCGCCAGGCCGTACCGCCACGAGCGGGTGATTTGCACGTCGTCGAAGAACTGGTTGAACCCTGCCACCTGCGTCGGCTCGACCGTCTGGTCGGCGACGAGCGTCCGCTTGAGGGCCCGGAAGACCGCCGCGCGCACCGTGGTGCCGCCGAAGGGCGACCAGGTGGCGCCGAGCTTGGGGTTCACCTGCTTCGTGTCGCCCACGGCGTCGGTCCGCAGGAAGTCGCCGCTGAGCCCGAGCGTCAGGGTGAGCCGCAGGGGGAGCCGGACGTTGGCGTAGGCGTAGGCGTTTCCGTGCCGGGAGCCGGGTTTGGTCTGGCCGGGCACGGTGATGGTGCCCGGCCCGTCGGGCGGTGGCGGGAGCGCGAGCGTCTGCGCCGTGGTGTCCTTGCCGCTCAGGTCGAAGAAGCCGGCGCCGCTCACGAGGTCGAAGAGCCGCGACCGGAAGAGGTGCTGCACCTCGCCTCCGAACTCCTGATGATCCTGGATGACGTCGATCGCCTGGACGACGGGGTCGACGTCCCGGTCGGAGAGGTGGAAGTCGAACTTCTGGTACATGGCCGTCGCGAGGAGGGTCGAGCTCGGCGCGAGCACGTGCCGGACGCCTGCGCGGATCGAGTTCTGGTTGCTGTCGGTCCTGAGGGGTTGCCGGACCTCGTCCAGGAAGAAGTGCGACGTCAGGTCGCCGGTGACGGTCTCGCGGTGCCGGTACTCCGCCAGGACGCTCGTCTGGCTCGTCAGCTCCGCCTGCACGAAGGCGTTCGCGATGTCGTCCCGCTGGTCGTCGTTGACGCGGAAGCCGTCCGTCTTGAAGCGCGAGTAGCCAGCGCTGGCGGAGAGGTTGCGATAGACGCCCGACACCACCGGCTCGACGCCGTACGTGGAATGCTCCGCGCCGAGGCCGCTGAGCTGGAGGGCCAGCCGGTCGTGGCTGAACAAGGGGTTGAACTCGTTGAACGACAGTGCCCCTGGGCCTCCCTGGCTTAGCAGGAACAGGTTGCTCTCCGCTAGGCGCGGCTGGATGGGGGTGATGTTGATCGGCTGGAGGAGCTGCGCCTGGAGGAGCTCGCTCACGCGGGCGACCTCGTGGCGGGGCAGGGCGGAGTAGGAATCGGCTAGCAGGCGATGGGCGGAGTCGCTCGTCGGGTCGGTCTCCACGGACTTCCAGCCCTCCACCAGCGCGAGTTGCTGGAAGCCGAGGTCCGAGTAGATCCGCGCCAGGCTGGCGCTCCGCGCCGCGAGGTCCGCGTCGAGCAGGAGCCGCGAGCGGTAGATCGCGCGGTTGTCGTTGAGCTCGATCGCGCGATCGAGGTCGTGCAGCGCCTCGACCGGCCGGTTCGTGGTCTGCTTCGCGATCGCGTCGTAGAACCAGGGCGTCGGATCGAGCGGGTCGAGCTCCTTCGCCATCGCGTACTCGCGCTCGTCGAGAC
>JBGQLS010000165.1:0-12037 GCA_041500205.1 Anaeromyxobacteraceae bacterium
CCCGAGCTATCTCGCGCCCGAACAGGCGCGCGGCGCCGAGGTCGACGGGCGTGCCGATCTGTACTCGGTGGGAGCGCTCCTCTACGAGCTCGTCTCGGGCCGGCCGCCGTTCGTCGCCGCCGGACCGCTCGAGGTGCTCGCTGCCCATCTGCACGAGCCGCCGACGCCGCTCCGCGAGGTCGCACCGGCTGTCTCGCGCGGTCTCGAGGAGGTGGTGCATCGCGCGCTGGCGAAGCTTCCCGAGGATCGATTCGAGAGCGCGCACGCGATGCGGGAGGCGCTCCTGGCCGTGGTCGGACGGACAGGGACTCGCCCCCTCGCGCCTGGTTACCCGGAGGCAGCCGGAGCGGCGAACGATGGGGTGGCGTCCGTCGGCGGCGACGTGCCCTCGCTGGAGATCGCCCGGCGCGCCGACTTCGCCGAGCTGGAGCGCGAGAGGCGGGTGCTGGGGCGGAGCCGGGTCGCGGCGATCGCCATCGGGCTCGCCGCCATCGTCCTTGCCTCGGCAGCGGGGATTGCCTGGCGCTGGGCCGACCTGTACCCGGTCCTCGCGCGGCGCGCGCCTCGCGTGGTGGCGGCGCTCTCTCCGTCTCTGCGGCCGGCCGACTTCTTCGACGGCGAGGAACACGAGCCCAACGACACCCCGGCGAGCGCCAACCCGATCGTCGTCCCGCCGCTGGTCCCCGGCGCCGCGGGAAAGGATGCGCGAGGAGTGGCGGTGGTGCGGGGGCGGGTAGGGGCGAAGCTCGATGCTGCGACCGGCGACGTCGACGTCTTCCGCGTGGTCGTTCCGGACGCAGGCCGCCGGCAGGTGCTCGTCGCCGAGTGGAGCGCGGAGGGCAGGATCGGAGAAGGCCTTCGAGGTCTCGACGTGACGCTCACGCTCAACCGGGACCAGGGCGGCGCCGACAAGCGTCGCGCGGTGCCGCTCGTGACGCAGGCTGATCACGGAGGGCCGGGCAGGCCGGAGCGGCTTGCCGCACTGGTAGCGCCGGGCACGTACTACCTCGCTGTCCGCGAGACCCACCTCGACTCGACCGGTCCGGTGGAGAGGCCGGGCGACGCCTACCTCCTCAAGGTGTGGCTCGAGGAACCGAGGCCGGGCGAGGAGCTCGAACCGAACGACGAACCGGACCCGGTGGCGGGGGGAGGCCTCCACTACGCCGAATGGAAGGCCCTGGCGGAGCGGAACCCGCTCGGCGAGGGCGAGCGCGTGCGGGGCGAGACCTCCGAGGACGATCCCGATACCTTCGCCGTCGCTCCCCGCGGTGCATCCGAGCGGCCCGAACTCGTGCTGCTCGTCCCCGAAGCGGGGCTCGCGCTCACCGCGCAGCTATGGCTTCCCGACGCGGAAGACCTTGCGACCCGGGGAGGCGCCGACCGCGTCCGCTTCGCCGAGGCAGGGGACGGGGAGGCGGGAGAGGTGCTGGCGGTGAAGCTTCCCGCACCCGTGGCCGCAGGCGCCCCGGCACTGCTGCGGCTCCGCGCCGCGGCAGGCGACGGCCGCTATGTCGTGCTCGCGCTCGGGATGGGCGCCGGCAGCGCACGGGCTCTCCTGGAGCTCCTGGAGGTCTCGGCCGCGCCGGAGCGGGGGGCCTCAGCACTGGAATCGGCGGCCACCTTCGCGCGCATGCTCCCTGCCGCGGCGGCCCGTGACGAGGTGCTGCTCGCCGCCGGCCGGTTCGCCGAGGAGCTGGCGGCGAAGCTCAAGCCCGAGGCCATCGGCGAGTACGAGCGCGCGGCGAAGTCCCTGGGGCGCTCCCTCTTCGAGGTCGCGGACGGGAAGGTCCGGTACGGCGGGGCCTTCGAGGTGCTGGCTGCGGGCGCAGGGGCGGCGGCAGAGGAGGCGCGGCTGCGGGCTTTGTCGCGCGCGCTCCCGTGTACGCCGGACGAGGTGGCCGCCCGGGCGAGGGCGTTCCTCGGGCGATTCCCCCGGTCCGCGCACGCCCGCGAGGCCCGGTTGGCGCTGGCCCGGGCCGAGGAGGATGCCTTCTTCGACACCGGCGACCGTGCTGCGGTCCGGCGAGCTGTGGAGGCATACCGGGTGCTCGCCTCCTCTCAGGGGAGCGGAGCAGTGGAGGCGCGCGAGCGGGTGCGCGCGCTCTCGCGGAGGCGGCCGGAGCAGCCGGCGGTGCCGCGCACGCAGTGCGAGTAGTCGCCTTTCCCCTCTCCCGCTCGCCGGGAGAGGGTGGCGGCTTTCCGGCGGGAAGGTTCCCGCCGGAACCGGAGCCCTGTCAGGCTGTCTCCGCCTCCACCTTAACCTTGGCCTTCCCGACCACATCGCGGTGGAGCTTCACCGGGACCTCGAAGTCGCCGAGGGTCTTGAGGGGCTCGGGTAAGTCTAAGGTGCGGCGCTCTATCTGGAGACCGCGGGCGGCGAGTGCCTCGACGATGTCGAGCGCCGTCACCGAGCCGTAGAGCTTGTCCTGCTCGCCGACCTTGCGCTTCAGAGTCACCGGGGTGTCGGCGAGACGTTTTGCCACGGCATCGGCGCTGGCCCTGAGCTTCGTCGCCTTGGACTCGGCGATCTTCCTCTGGTGCTCGAGGTCGCGGACGTTCTTCAGGTTGGCGTGGACAGCCAGACCGCGCGGGAGGAGGAAGTTCCGGCCGTAACCCGGCTTCACGTCCACCAGCTCGCCGCCCTTTCCCAGATGGTCGACGTCTTCACGGAGGATGAGCTTCATCGCATTCTCCTCAGGCGCTCGCGACCGTGTAGGGCAGGATCGCCAGCATGCGGGCGCGCTTGATGGCCGTCGCCACCTGGCGCTGGTGGAGGGCACAGTTCCCGCTGATGCGCCGCGGGATGATCTTGCCGCGCTCGGTGAGGAAGTACTTGAGCTGGCCCTGGTCCTTGTAGTCGACCTTCAGCGTCTTGTCGGCGCAGAAGCGGCACACCTTGCGCCGCCCGAAGCCGCGCCGCCCGCCCGCGTCGTCGCCGCCGCGCTCGCCGCGTTCTCCTCGATCGTCTCGGCCACCGCCGCGGCCGCCGCCGCCGTAGCCGCCACCCCCGCCCCCACCATAGCCGCCGCCGCCGCCACCCCCGCCGTAACCGCCGCCACCCCCGCCCCCGCCCCCGCCATAACCGCCGCCGCCATAACCACCGCCGCCGAACTTGCCGCCACCTTCACCGGGACGTGCCATGGATCACTCCTCCCCAATCTCGGCGGGCTCGCCGAAGGGTTCCTCGGTACGCTCGCCGAACTCGGGTCGCGGACGCCCCTCCTCCTCCACCGGCGCCACCTTGACGTCGGGCTCGATCGCGCGGGCGTCGAAGTCCACGTCATCGGCGAGCCGGACCGACTGGTACTTCGTGACGACGTCCAGCATCTTGAGGTTGCGCTCGACCTCACCCACCAGCCCGGGGTTCCCGATGTACAGGCAGTGCATGAACACCGCCTTCGGGTTCTTCGAGATGGGAAAGGCAGTCTTCCTCTTGCCCTGGTTGGTGAACCGGATGACCTTGCCGGCCTCGCGCGTCACCACCGCCCGGAGCCGCTCCTTGATCTCCTCCACCTGGTCGTCGGGCGTGTCCGCCTTCAGCAAGTAGATGGTCTCGTACTCTCGTACCAGGCGCTTCTGAGCTTCCGCCATGCCACTCCCCTCGGATCTTGAGCGACGGTTCACCCGCCGCGAGGAGCATCGTTCTCCAGAGGCCCCGGCGGCACCATGCCGCCGGCGCTTTGGCGGGGACGAGCCCCGCGCCCTGCAACGTCATCGCCGGACGTCTGGCCGTCCGCTACCGCGCTACTCTTCTTCCGGCGCCTTGCGCCGGTTGAACTCGTTCATCGCCTTCACGGCGCCCATCTCGGCGACCATGCGGGCTGCCTCGACGGCCCGGGCCACGCACGACTCGAGACCCGCCTCTTCGGACCGTGCGAACCGGCCCAGGACATAGTCGGCCGGGTCCATCCTGGCTGGCGGCCGTCCCACGCCTATACGGATGCGGGCGTAGTCAGGGCTGCCCACGTGCGCGTTCACGCTCTTCACGCCGTTGTTGCCTCCGTGGCCACCGCCCACCTTCACCTGCACGCGAAACGTTTCGAGCTCGATGTCGTCGTGCGCCACCGCCAGGTCCTCGAGCCCGAGTTTCCAGAAGCGTAGGGCCGCGCCGACAGCCTCCCCGGAATTGTTCATGTAGGTCTGGGGCTTCATGACCCAGATTCGCTCCCGCCCCACCGTCGCGTCCGCGATCTCCGCGCCGAACTTGCGCGTGGAGAAGGCTGCTCCCCAGGCTCGCGCGAGCCCGTCGGCGACCAGGAACCCGACGTTGTGGCGCGTACGCGCGTACTCTTCGCCTGGGTTGCCAAGGCCGACGACGAGCTTCACGGAGCTCTACTTCTTGCCCTTGCCAGCGCCCTTGGCGGGCGCGGCCGGAGCGGCGCCCTTCGCGCCGGCCCCCGGAGCTGCACCCGGGGCCGGAGCCGCGCCCGGGGCTGCGCCCGGAGCGCCTGGAGCGGCGCCACCAGCCGGAGCCGCAGCGGCACCTTCGGCGGGGACCGCGCCCGGAACCGCAGCGACGGCGACCGGAGCGACGACCTCTTCCTTCTCGGGAGCCGTCACGACGGCGACGGTGAAGTTGGACGCGTACTTGATCTTGACGCCCTCGGGCGCCTTCACGTCCGAGACGTGGATCGAGCCGCCGATCTTGAGCGCCGTGACGTCCACCTCGACGGCTACCGGGATTCGGTCGGGCAGCGCCTCGACCTCGATCTGGTGAGCCGAGACGTTGAGGATGCCGCCCGCGATGACGCCCTCGGCCTTGCCGGTGGTGACGATGGGCACCTTCACCTTGACGGCCTTCCCCAGCTCCACCTCGAGGAAGTCAGCGTGGACGAGGCTGCGCGTGACCGGGTCTACCTCGTACTCCCTGAAGAGGACGCGCTTCTCGAGGCCGCCCTCCACCTGCAGGGTGAGGAGCGTGTTGAAGCGGTGCGGGGTCGCGATCGCCTTCTGGAGTGCCGCTGGGTCCACCGCGATATGGGTCGGATCGCGCTTCAGCCCGTAGACGACGGCTGGGATGAGGCCGGAAGCGCGGAGCCTTCGCGCGGGGCCCTTGCCCTTTTCGCTGCGAGACTTCGCGGTAAGGACGTTCGTGGACTGCGTCATGTTTTCCTCCCAGTGGACTCGCCGCCATCGGCGACGAGGGGCCCGTGCAGGTGGCGCAGGCCCTGGGGATTCCAGAAAAAATGCGGGCTTTTAGCGGAATCGGCGGCCCCGGTCAAGCGCAACGGCAGAGCCGGTGGCCGCTCGCGGCCAGCGAGCGAGTGCGCCGAAGGCGCAGCCGACGGGGGTGCAGCCCCCGTTCGATCAGACGAACAGGCTCGAGAGAGAGTCCGCGTTGTGGATGCGCTTCACCGCCTCCGCGAAGAGTCTGGCCGTGGAGAGCTGCTTGATCTTGCCGCCGCCCAGGATCGAGGCGCTGAGCGGGATGCTGTCCGTCACGATCACTTCCTCGATCGGGCTCTTCTGGATGCGTTCGAGGGCCGGGCCGGAGAGCACGGCGTGCGTCGCATAGGCAAACACCTGCGAGGCGCCCTTGTCCACGAGCGCGTTGGCGGCCTGGGTGAGCGTCCCGGCGGTGTCGATCATGTCGTCGAGGATGATGGCCACCTTGCCCGATACGTCTCCGATGACGTTCAGAACCTCTGCCACGTTGGGCCTCGTCCGCCGCTTGTCGACGATGCCGAGCCCGGCGCCGAGGCGCTTCGAATAAGCGCGCGCGCGCTCCACGCCGCCCGCGTCCGGGGAGACGACCACCAGCTCGTCCGCCTTGCCGTCGAACTTGCGCTTCATGTGGTCGAGCAGCATCGGCGCGGCGTACAGATGGTCGAAGGGGATGTTGAAGAACCCTTGGATCTGGCCGGCGTGCATGTCCATCGACAACACCCGCGTCGCTCCCGCCGCCTCGATGAGGTCGGCCACGAGCTTCGCGGTGATGGGCGTGCGTGGGGCGACCTTTCGATCCTGCCGCGCGTAGCCGTAGTAAGGGATGACGGCCACGATGGAGCCGGCCGACGCGCGCTTCAGCGCGTCGATCATGATGAGGAGCTCCATCAGGTTCTGGTTGGCGTCGCGGCAGGTCGACTGGATGACGAAGGAGTCCGCGCCGCGGACGTTCTCCCCGATCTCCACCTGGATCTCGCCGTCCGAGAAGCGGCCGACCGTCGCCTTGGAGAGCGGGCGCTCGAGCTGGCTACAGACCGCCCGGGCGAGGCTCATGTTGGAGTTGCCGGAAAAGATCTTGTAACCATTAGCGTTGCCAGACATGGCGGCGGCCCTCGGGTGCGAAGCCGTCATGGCCTCGCTGCATGTCCACTGCGATCCTGCCGCTTGCCGCGAAGCGGCGCCCGGCAACCGGCTGGCGTTATACAGGAACGCGCCTGACGACGTCGACCCCGCTCGTGATTCCCTGAATCTTTCCGGTAGCCTGGGAGCATGGGCCTCAGGCCCCAGGCGTCGGGCTTCAGGGAATAACCGTGTTGTCGCGAGCGCCGTGTGAGGAAGTCGTGCGCCATCTGGACCCGACCGAAGATGGGCTCACAACCCGAGGCCTCAAGCCCGAGGCCTGAAGCCTTATCTTAACTGAGCGTCAGTGCCGGTGGCGCTCGCTTCCGCGGGACTGGCCTTCTTCATCTCGCGCTCGTACTCAGCGAGGATCACCCTCTCCATCCGTTCTCGTGTCTCGCAGTTGAGCGGGTGCGCGATGTCCTTGAACGTGCCGTCCTTGCGGCGCTTGGCGGGCATCGCGATGAAGAGGCCGGTGTTGCCGTGAATGACCTTGAGGTCGCGCACCACGAAGCAATGGTCGAGCGTGATCGTCACGTACGCCTTGAGCTTCTCTTCGCTGACGGGGAAGACTCGGACTTCGGTGATTTCCATCTGGAGACCCCCGGATGTCGCTGCAGGGTGCGGGTGACGTGGACCTCGATGCCTGAACCGGCCTCCTGCGCTCCGGCCGCTGCGCGACACGCCGCCGCGCGATCGGAAAAGATTCCGAAAACGGTAGGACCGCTGCCGGACATTATAGCCGCGGTAGCACCCTCTCCTACAAGGTGCCCCGCAACGGTCCTGAGCGCCGGATAGCGCTCGAAACACGGCCCTTGCAGGTCGTTTTGCGCTAGAGACAGGCGCCACTCAGGGTGTGAAGCCCCAAGGGTTTCCACCGGCGCGTGCGGCGCGTGGCGCGCTGCGTCGAGCCACCCGTAGGCGTCTCCAGCCCGGATCGCCAGCGCCCGGTCCGTCGGGTAGACGAGCACGAGCTCGAGGTTTGGTACCTTTACGGGGGTGAGCTGCTCACCCCTTCCAGTGGCCCAGGCGGGTCCCTTCCCGAGGAAGAAGGGGACGTCCGAGCCGACTTCCAACGCCACTGAAGCGAGCGTGGAGAGGTTCCGTACCTCGTAGACTCTGGCGAGCGCGCGAAGGACGGACGCCGCATCGGAGCTGCCGCCCCCCAGTCCCGCCGTGACCGGGATGCGCTTCTCGATCGTCAGGTCGATCCCGTCCGCGACCCCGAGCTGCCGTCGAAACGCCTCCGCCGCGCGCGCAGCGAGGTTGTGGGGACCGTCGAGCTCGGGCCGGTTCGGGACGCGGCAGGTGACAGGTCCCCGGCGGCCGAGCGCGACTCGGACGACGATCTCGTCTGCCAGGTCGAGGGGAACCATGAGCGTCTCGAGATCGTGGTAGCCGTCCGGGCGCCGCGGTCCGACGCGCAGGACGAGGTTCACCTTCGCCGGCGCGCGAGCGCGCAGCGCGACCTCCCGCGCTCGCATCGTGACGCGCCCCGCATTCGTTGGCTTGTCGCTCACGGTCTTCCCCCTCCCCAGGCACCGTTGCCGCCTCGCTTGCCGGCGCAGGTTTCGGGTGGCAGGATGCGCCGCCGTGCCTGACCGACTCTACGACAACATCCCCTTCCGGCACTCCGAGATCGCGCACAGGTACGGTCCGAACGTGCACATCCTGGCGAACCCGTACCTGCTCTCCCAGCTCGCGCAGCTCTGCGCCAAGGAGACCATCCAGCCGGCCATAAACCGGCTGGTGGTGGACCTGTACGGCCGCCTTCTCGAAGACGTGATGAACGCGGAGTTCCCGCGCGTCCTGGCAGACGTCCCGACGCGCATGATCGACGTGACGCCCGCCGGCGTGTACCACGGCGAAGTCCTCGATCGCTCCGCCCGCGCCGTGACGGTGAACATTGCCCGGGCTGGCGCGATCCCGTCCCAGACGGTCTACGACCTCCTCAACGTGGCGCTCGATCCGCGCCGCGTCCGGCAGGACCACATCATCATGAGCCGCATGCTGGGCGCGAATGAGGAGGTCGTCGGCGCGGGCATCGGAGGCATGAAGATCGGCGGCGACGTCGACGACGCGTTCCTCCTCTTCCCCGACCCGATGGGCGCCACCGGGTCCTCGCTCTCCGAGGCCATCCACACCTACAAGAAGAAGGTGCAGGGCAGGCCACGCCGCATCATCAACATGCACCTCGTCGTCACGCCCGAGTACCTGCGCAGGATGGGGCAGGAGCACCCGGACGTGGTGGTCTACGCGGTGCGCCTCGACCGTGGGCTTTCCCCGCCCGAGGTGATGGATACGGTGCCGGGGACGCGCTGGGCGGAGGAGCGCGGGCTCACCGATCACCAGTACATCGTCCCGGGCGGTGGCGGCTTCGGCGAGATCATGAACAACGCGTATGTCTAAGGTGGAAGGCGAGAAGGTCGAGGTGCTCCTCACCGAGGAGCAGCTGCGCGCCCGCATCACCGAGATGGCGGCCGCCATCACCCGCGACTACGCCGGCAAGCCACTCAAGCTCGTGGGTGTCCTGAAGGGCAGCTTCGTCTTCATGGCCGACCTCGCGCGCGCCGTCGACCTCCCCGTCAAGGTGGACTTCATCGGCACGAGCTCCTATCAGGGCACGAAGTCGAGCGGCGTCGTGCGCATCACGAACGACCTGTCCTGGCCGATCGCGGGGGAGCACGTCCTCCTCGTCGAGGACATCGTCGACACCGGCCTCACCATGAAGTACCTCCTTTCCAACCTCGAGACGCGCAGGCCCGCCAGCGTCAAGGTCTGCGCGCTTCTGCAGAAGCCGTCGCGAGCGAAGGTGGAGGTGCCCATTGCCTACAAGGGCTTCGAGATCCCCGACGTCTTCGTGGTGGGCTACGGGCTCGACTGGGACGGCCGGCTCCGGAACTTGCCCTACATCGGCGTGCTGAGGCAGCGCGATGGCTGAAGAAGAAGAGCGCAGATGGGCGAAACCGCGGAGCGGCCGCTCGGCGGTACTGACCCTCGCCATCATCCTGCTCCTTGGGCTGGTCCTCTGGCTCCTCTCGGAGCGGAACGCTCGCCACTGGGCTCTCGTCTACGAGGACGGGACGCTCTCGGTGAAGAAGGGCATCCTGTTCCCGGTGGGGAGGCAATCTTTCAAGACCGACGACCCAGCGCTCGCACTGGCGTACGCGCCCTTGAAGCCACCGCCCTCCGCCAAGCTCGACGAGGACCGCCCCTTCGAGGACCGCGCCGGTCTCGATCAGGCGCTCTACGAGCTGCTCGCCAAGTGGGGGCGCGACGACATAGCGACCGAGCGGCCGGAGCTGATGGAGCGCGCGCTTTCATGGATCGCACGGGCGGACAAGCTCGCCAACATCTCCGCCGGCCAGCGCGAGGATCTCAAGAACCTGCGCGCGGAGTCCGGCTACTTCGAGGCGCGGCAGCTCCTCGACAAGGGCGCGGACGCGCTACGCCAGGCGCGCGAGCGGCTGCGTCTGACGGCCTCCTCCTCGTCCTCGCATGCGGGGGACGCGGGCGAAGCGCTCCGGCGCGTCGACCCCATCGTGGAGGAGGTCTATCAGGCCTCGAGGCTTCTCGCGCCGGCTGGCACGCCTCGGCCGGTGGACCCTGCTGCCGCGAAGCCAGCACCCCCGCCCGCGCCCGCGGCCGACGGAGGGGCGCGCTGAGAGGGTTGTCCAGAACACCGGTCCCGTCGCCGCGGCGAACGATCCGCGGCGCATCGCTTCGTTGCGTCCTCCCTCACATAGCCGCTGGCTATGCTCGGTCGTCGCGCCTCGCCCTGCTTGCGTTTCGCTCGCCTGGCTCGGTCCCCGGTGTCTTGAACAACCCTGTGAAGCCCAGCGCTAAGCGACGGATTGGCGTTCGGGACCGGCATGTGGAGCCGAGTGGTCGTCGCGACCACACGAAGCAGCTAGCCAGTCCGGCGGGTCGCATGTGCATCCCCCCGCCCGGTGTAACATCCCGTCCACATGACCACGCTCTTCGCGCCCCACAGTACGGGCGATCTGCTCTCCCGCTACAGCTTCATCGAGCCGCTCCTGGCGGGGCGCCGCGTCCTCGAGATCGGCGCAGCGCGTGCCACGGACGGCGCGTCCGCTCTGGCCCTCGCCCAGCGCGGCGCGGCGGCCGTGCTCTCGGTGGAGGACGACGGCGGTGGCGTGGGGCGGGCGACCGAGCTGGCCGGCCATCCCTTCGTGCAGTTCCGCGGCGCCGCGCTGGAGGAGCTGCCGCAGCGGGCATTCGATCTCGTCCTCGTCGCGGACGGTGCGCCACTGGCCGTGAATCCGGAGCGGCTGGCCGTGCTCGCGGCGTTGCTGTCGCCGAGGGGATACCTCGTCACGACCCTGCCCGCGGTCGGGGCGCGCGGCCTGGGCGCGCTGGCCGGCGAGCCGGTCGTCACCGAGGTGCCGTCGTACGAGAGCTTCATGGGGGCGCTGACGGACCACTTCGAGGTGGTCGAGATCGCGACGCAGTCGCCCGCGGTGGGATGGGTCATCGCGCCTGCCGCCCAGGGCGGCGAGGATCCCGAGCTGGGTGTGGACGGTTCGTTCGGCGGAACGCCCGAGGCGGCCTTCTACGTCGCCATCTGCGGCGCGCATCCGTCCGGGCTGACCGGGATGGTGCTCGTCACCCTTCCGCACGCTGCGCTCGCGGACGCGGCGCTCCTCCTGGCTGACGCCTCCCGCGCCCACGCCGGCTGCGCGGCGAAGGCTGGCGGCTACGAGGGCGAGATCGCCCGACTCGGCGGGACGCTGGCTGAGGCCGAGGAGCGCATCGCGGCGCGCGACAGCGCGCTTGCGGCCGCGCTCGACGAGCTCGACGCCGAGCGGTCGCGGGCGCGAGCGCTCGAGGCCGCGGGCGAGGCCGAGCGCCAGGTCCTGCAGGAGGCGCGTTCGGCGCTGGAGCAGGCCCGGGGCGATCTCGACGCGCGCACCGGCGCGCTGGACGCGCTGCGGGTGGAGCTGGCTGCGTGCGAGGCCGATCTACGCGAGGCGGGCGCGGAGGCTCGCCGCCGCGAGGAGCGCTTGCTCACGCTCGATGCGGCGGTGCGCGAGCGAGCCGCTGCGGCCGAGGCGTCGCGCGCCGAAGCCGGCCGCGCCGCCGAAGACAGCGCCGCTGCCCGCCGCGAGGCGGACGACTGGCGCGGCACGGCCGACGTCGCCCGGGCAGAGGCGGCGGCGAAGCACGCCGAGGCGGAGCAGGCGTGCACCCTCGCCGAGGCCGCGCGTTCAGAGGCCGAGGCCGCTCGCGCCTCCCTGGAGCTCGCCCGCGCCGAGACCGACGCTGCGCGCCGAGAGGCAGACGCTGCTCGGGCAGAGGAGGAGACCGTCCGCGCCGACGTGGAAGCAGTCCGCGCAGTGGCGGAAGCAGCGCGCGGCGAGGCGGACAGCGCACGGGCCGAAACAGCGGCTGCGCGAGCCGACGCGGATTCGGCGCGAGCTCTGGCGGAGGCGGCACGGGCCGAGACGGACGCAGCGCGCAGCGAGGCAGACAGCGCACGGGCCGAAACAGCGGCTGCGCGAGCCGACGCAGATTCGGCACGAGCTGGAGCGGAGGCTGCGGGAGCTGCGGCGGAAATAGCGCACTGCGAGGCGGACAGCGCACGGGCCGAAACAGCGGCTGCGCGAGCCGACGCGGATTCGGCACGGGCTGGAGCGGAGGCCGCGCGAGCTGAGGCGGTGACAGCACGCGGTGAGGCAGACAGCGCACGGGCCGAGACGGAGGCTGCGCGAGCCGACGCGGATTCGGCGCG
>JBGQLS010000166.1:0-11813 GCA_041500205.1 Anaeromyxobacteraceae bacterium
GCCGTCCTTCGTGAGCGAGTCGGGCGTGCGGTGAGATTCCTCGATGGTCGCGCGTCATGGTGGGCGTCGCCCCTTCGCCACGCGTGTGCGCCAGGGTCACGGCCCTGCTCGTGTGGCCAGCCCACAACCCCGCGGCGCGACTGAATTCTCGACAAGGCACGGCCGTCGCAAGAGGAAGCCTGACCTTTCGCGCAGAGGAGCCTTCCATGCTGCTCGCCCCCATGATCTTCGCCGCAGCGCTGGGGCAGTGCCCCGAACCTCCTTCGCGCTATGGCCCTCCTCCTTGCGCTGCCGCGAACGTAGCGGGTTGTCTGCCTGGCTATCGGCGCTCGCTCGATGCTTACGGGAGGGTCGTCTATCTCTGCGATCGGTCTGCGTACAACGGGCCGGCTCCCGGCCCAGGGCTGAATGGGTCGCCTCCCGCGCCTGCGCCCTACGAGCCCGAGGCCCGGGCGGCACCCCCTCCTCCCTTCGCGTCAACGCAGCAATACCCTTCTCGTTACCCAGGCGCGCCTGAGCCTGGGCCGATACGACCCGAGCGCCGCGGCCTGCTCGGGCTCGTGCTCATGCCTGGCGCGAGCACGGTCGATCGGGGACGAACGGGACGGGCGACGGGGGCGCTGGCTCTCGAGCTGCGGGCGCCGGTGGGCGGGGCCCGCTTGCGCTTCGGGTACGAGTTCTCGCGCGAGGCACACGTGGCCGACGTCGGGTTCAAGTACGACTTCTTAGACCGCGGCCAGATCCGTCCTTTCCTCGCCGTGGGCGTGGGCGGGGGATCGCTCGCACGGGAGCCGGGATGGGGCCCCACCGGGAGCATCTCGGCTGGTCTGGACCTCTACGTGCTGCGCGACATCTTCGCTACGGTCGAGCTGAAGCAGCGGGCGTTCACGCGCGACACCTCGAACGGTTTCGAGATCTCGAGCGTGCACCAGACCAGCGTCTTCGCGGGGCTCGGGTTCTACTTCTAGCGCTGACTAGCCACCGATCCCCATCATCGGGAGCAGCTGCACGAGCCCCGTCGCCGCTTCTTCCATGTGATGGCGGGGCGCCTTGCGCGCCAGCGCCTCGCGTATGAGAGCCTCGATCGACTCGTCGGGCGCGCGGCCGCGCAGGAGCGCGCCGAGTGGCACCTGGGCGGAACCGCCCAGACACGCCTGGAAGCCACCGTCGGCCGCGACCCGCGCCCGGTTGCATTGCTCGCAGAAGTTCTCGGTCATGGCTCCGATGAAACCGACGTGGCGCCCCTCGCCAGGCGCACCCTGGGCGCGCATGTAATGGGCAGGCCCCCAGCCGCGCTTGTCGCTCGGCTCGAGCGGGATGTCCTGCTCGGCCAGGAGGCGCTTCACGCGTGCGGTAGGGACGGGGACGCCCTTGCCGAAGGGCATGAGCTCGATGAATCGCGGGGAGGCGTCGCGAGCCCAGGCGTACCGCACCAGGTCGCCCAGTTCGTCCTCGTTCACTCCACCCATCACGACCGTGTTGAGCTTGAGGTGCGGGAAGCCGAGCGCTGCGGCGGCGTCGATCCCCGCCAGGATGTCGGTCAGGCGGGCGCCCCGTCCCGAGATGGCGTGGAGCCGCTCCGAGCGCAGGGTGTCGAGCGAGACGTTCACGCAGCCCACGCCTGCGTCGCGGAGCGGTCGCGCCAGCTCGGCCAATCGGTGGCCGTTGGTGGTGATGGCGACCTCCTCGATCCCGAGCGTCGCCCGCACGTCGGCTGCGATGCCGACCACGTCCTTGCGCAGGGTGGGTTCGCCACCGGTGAGGCGCACTCGCCGCACGCCGAGCCGGGCGAAGATCCCGATCAGACGTGCGATCTCCGGCCGGGTGAGGACCGTGGCCGGATCGTCGTAGTCGGACACGGAGCAGTACTCGCACCGGAAGTTGCAACGGTCGGTGAGCGACAATCTCAGATACGCGATGATCCGGCCCTGCGCGTCCTTCAGTGGGTCGAGCACCAGAGGGGAGCGCGATGTCCCTGTCCCTATCCCCTGAGCCGGCGCTCGGGCCGTCCCCTGATCCGGGGATTCAAAACCACTTGTGAGTGTCACGATCGGTGTGCTCCATCCCCATCCCCACCCTTCCCCGCCAGCGCAAGGGTACGAGGCGCCCGCCCGACCCTTCTCAAGACCTGTCGAAAAGTCAGCTGCGGTCGCAGGGGCCCGGGTGGGGCCCCGACGGCTCTGCCGGCGGGGCGGGGGCGGCCTTCGCCCCCGGCTACTCAGTAACGACATGAGCGGCGCCGCGCCCGGCTCGCTGCTGGGCACGGGCGGCGCGCGGGTCTCGCGCGGGTCTCGCCCCGCTTGGATGTTCACGAGCTGGAGCGCGGCAGGACCCGAACGGGGGCCGGGAGAGGGCTGTCCCGACGATCTCCTCTCCGGGCTCCTAGAAGACTGACATGCCCAGCCACGAGGGTGGAAGGACGCTCCTCCTCATCCTGCTCGTCCTCCTTGCCGCCTCTACTGTCTGCAAGACCCCCGGAGTGCGCGACCCGCCGGAACTGCCCCTCGACGATCTCGACGCCGCCGTGGGCGTGGACGTGGACGCCGGCGCGATGGAGGCCGGAGAAGAGGACGGCGGGGCGGAGGACGGCGGGGCGGAGGACGGCGGGGCGGAGGACGGCGGGGCAGGGAGCAGGGACGCGGTCAGCGGCGAAGCCGATGACGAGCAGCCCGGCATCGACCTGCGGGACATGTGATGGCGCAACCCACTCGGCGCTCAGCGAAGCCCTTGTCCGGTCGTGGCCGGCAGGAACTTCCCGTACTTCACGCCCTTGGTGCTGGCCAGGCCGTTTCCCATCTCCACCACCTCGCGCGCGCTCCCGCGGAGCACGAGGACCTCCAGGCAGTTGTGCGCGTCCATGTGGACGTGGAGCGTGGAGACCACCGCCTTGTGGTTGTGGTGCTGGATGTGCGCGAGCTTCTGGGCGAGGCTCGAGCTGTCGTGGTCGTAGACGAGCGCGACGATGGCGACGCGCTCCTCCTGTTCGTTCGACTCCTCCCAGGCGCGCTGCACGAGCGCGTCGCGGATCAAGTCGCGGATCGCTTCCGACCGGTTTTCGTATCCTCGCTCCGCGATGAGCCGGTCGAACTGCGTGAGAAGCTCGTCTTCGAGCGAGACGCCGATGCGCTCCAGCACGGATCCTCCTGGTGGTCTTCCCGGCAGCCGTTCACGCCCAGGAGCACGGCCCGCTCCCCTGGCTCAACGGAGAAGGAGATGTCGCGAAGACGGCTCGACCGCTGAGTCGCCGGGGGCGCAGGCCGCCCCCGCCCCGCTGGGCAAAGCCCATCGGGGCCCCACCCCGGCCACGCCGCAGAGCGATCGCACTTTTCGACAGGTCTTGAGGTCGGCGGTCACGTCCTCCAGCGTCGAACGTCATCCAGAACCCCGCGAGACGCCGCGCAGGTTCGCCTTGGCGAGAAGCGCGAGCGCGAACACCGTGTAGAGCCCCTCGGCGACGCCCGTCACGGTCGCGCTGGGGAGCATCATCGCGGTGAACGTCACGGTGACTGGCAGGGGGAAGTACTGCGGGGACAGGTGGTGTTGAAGGCGGAGCACGAGCACCACGGCGAGCGTCGACACCTGCATGGCGACGTAGCCGGCGAGGAACGTCGCCGCCTTCCCGGAAAGGCGCCGCAGGGCATGGTAGACGAGCCACCCCGCGAGCGGACCGAGGAGCCCCATGGCTAGAGCGTTCACGCCGAGCACGGTGATCCCGCCCGCGCCGAAGAAGAGCGCTTGGACGAGGAGCACCAGCGACTCGCACACGAACGCGACCAGTGGATGGTAGAGCAGCGCGAGGAGCACCACGCCCACGAGGTGCGCGGAGGTCCCGCCCGGCACCGGGATCATGATCGTCTGGATGACGAAGGCGAGCGCGGTGAGCGACCCCACGACCGGGAGCGATTCCGCCGCCGCGTGGCCGAAGTGGCGTCGCGCTCCCCAGGCCCACAGCGGGGCCGCAACGGCGTAGGCCGGGATGGTGATCTGCGGCGAGAGGAATCCGTCCGGGATGTGCATGGGTCAGAGCGACGTGGAGGCACTCAACGTGAAAGCTGCGCGGAACTTCTCGAGGCCCTCGGATCCCTGCTGGAGCGCCTGCTCGTTCAAGCTCTTCAGCGCCGCTCGGCGGATGCCGAGGCCTGCCGAGAAGCGCCCGTAGTAAGCGCGAAGGCCCAGCCCCCCGTACAGGATGGCACCGCCGGAGGCGGTGGCGGGCTCCATCACCCCCGCGTCGTTCCGGCTGCGGTCACGCTGCAGGTAGAGGCCGTTCAACTCGCCGGAGACGTCGACGCGAAGCGCCTTCTTGCCATAGATGCGATAGACGACCGCGGTGTCTATTCGGGACTCGCCTCCGAACTGGTAGCGGGTGAAGCCGTAGTCGTGCGGGAAGAAGTACTGGTAGTTCGCGTCGGCCAGCCAGGTGAGGTCGGCGGTGACCTGTTTCATGGCCGCGACGCCGAGCGTCGCGCTCGGGCTGCCGAACCCGATCTGCATGTCGGGCGCGAAGGGCGCGCCGTTTCGATCCACGTGGTCGGTGGGGCCGAGCGGGACCGTGGACGCGACCCAGGTGGAGAAGTGCCAGTCCATGAGGTCGTCGAGGCTCTCCTTCTCGGGGATGAGCTGGAGACCACCGTCGTACTTGAAGGCGAGGCTCAGCATCAGGTTCGCGTCGCCCGGCCCTGCATTTCGGCCGATCCCGTCCTGAGCCTTCACGTTGAACGGCTGGAACGCGTAGAGGGAGAGCCAGGGTCGGATGCCGTAGCCGATCGCGGCCATGCTGAAGAGCGCGTAGTCCTTGTTCGTCGGGTCCGCGAAGCCGTAGCGCTGGAAAGGGACGTACTCGCTCTTGACCATGGCAAAGAGGGTCCGCTCGGGAAGCGGCAGCGGAGAGGTGGTCTCGAGAGCGGCGCCCGGCCCCTCCGGACCGGCGACGCTGACGGCGGCGACCCCGTGATGCGCCCGGGCGGGCAGGGCAAGCGCAAGGCCCGCGGCGGCGGCGAGAAGGGAGGCCGTGTTCTTCACGTGCGATCCTTCTTCCGGCGGTAGAGGACGACGAGGAGCGCGAACACGCCGGCGATCCCGGCGATGCCTGCCAGCGGACGGAGGACGAAGGCGGCGGTGGTCAAGGCGCCGCCAGACGCCGGCGCCCCGGCTGCGCTCGCCGCCGGATCAGCATCTATCTCGGTGTCGAGCCCATGCCCCGTCGCGTCGACGATTTTGACGCGCCACTTCCCCGCGACGTCGGGCACGAACGCGAGCCATCCGTTCCGGTCGGTCCGGCCCTTCTGGTAGGGGAGGCGGGCGTCCGCAGGCGAGAAGACCTGGTACTCGCAGTAGGCGAGCGCCTCGCCGTCCGGGAAGAACGCATGGAGGGCGGTTGCGCGGCCGCGCTCCACCGCGTGCAGCACTTCGTGCGCCGCGGCAGGAGTGGCCGCCGCGAGCAGCGCGCCGACGGCCGCGCCGAGCAGGGCGCGGCTCACCGCACCACCTCGAACGTGAGGCTCGCCTCCAAGACGAGCGCGTCCGCCTCGGCAGTGCCGAGGGGCCGGCGCAGGCTCGTCGTGAGCGACTGAACGCCCGGATTCTTCAGCCGCAGCCGCGTCACACCATCGCTGTCGGTCTCGCCGATCGGCCGGTGGTCGACGGCGACGACCGCGCCAGGGGCCGGCTTTCCCTGGAACAAGACGCGGATCGCGATCTTGTCGCCCACCTTCGTCTTCGCGAGATCGGTCACCGGGACGATCTCGAGCTCGTCTCCGACCGGCGTTTCGGCGACCGGCGAGCGAGGGTCGACCCACTTCGCGAACTGGCGCGACGCCCAGGACCTCACCGCGTCCGGGACCTGGTTCTTCGGGAGGTTCTTCTCACCATCCGGCGTGAGCGAGTAGTACCCGCCGTCGTTGAATGCCGAGATGGCGGCGCAGCGTGCGGTGACCTTCGCCTCGGTCGCGGTGAACACGGCGCCGTCCCGAATGTCGCGCGCCGCTTCGCCGCTCTCGACGCAACGGATCGCCTTCACCTTCGCGGCGTCGATGGCGAGGGTCTCGCCACCGCGGTGGCCATAGCGGAGCAGGTATGACGCATCGCCCGAGCGTTCGAGCCAGAAGTCGTGGGCGTGCGCATCCCGGGGGAGCGAGGCCAGCGTGAGCGCCGCGAGCAGGAGGGTCCGCATCTTCGTCCCGATTGACTGGTGCGCGTATGCAGGTGACACGATTTCGTAACTCGTGTTACTCGCACGCTGAGCCTGACCCCGTCAAGCGCCTTCTTCGCCCATGCCTTCCAGCTCGAGCTGCTTCGCCTCCCACTGTTCGTAGAGCTGCGCGAGCTCGGTCTTGGCGGCGGCGAGCGCTTCCACGTGCGGGCGCGCCTTCGCGAAGTCCTGGTAGAGCGCGGGGTCGGCGAGCGCCGCCTCGGCTGCCTTCTGCGACGCTTCGAGCTCGGCGATGCGCGCTTCGAGCCCCGCGATCGCCTGGCGGAGCGGCTTCTCCCGCACGTACCGAGCATTGCGCGCCTCGGCCTCGGCGCGCCTTCGGTCCTTCTCGGTGCCGCCCGCCCACCCATCGCCCCTGGGCTCCGCCCCGCCGCCTTGGGCGCGCGGGGCGGACTCGCCGGCGGCTTCCGCCAGCTGTCGCTGGTGGTAGAGCCAGTCGTCGAGATTGCCCGGCTGGTCCAGGATCCCGCCGTCCTTCACCTCCCAGATGCGCGTGGCGAGGCCGTTGAGGAAGCTCCGGTTGTGCGAGACGAAGAGCATCGTGCCTTCGTACCGCTTCAGGGCCTCGATGAGCGCCTCCGACGAGGCCAGGTCCAGGTGGTTCGTGGGCTCATCGAGCAGGAGCAGGTTCGAGCGGAGGAGGAGGATGCGCGCGAGCGCGACGCGGGCGCGCTCCCCACCGGAGAGGACGCCGATGGGCTTCTCGACGTCCTCTCCCGAGAAGAGGAAACCACCCGCCACGCCACGCACGTAGGCTTCGCCCTGGTCAGGGACGATGTCCCAGAGCGTGTCGAGGATGCTGCGCTTCGCGTCGAGCGCGGAGTAGCGCTGGCCTTGAGCGAGCGAAGGTGCAGCCGGGGAAGGCTGCCCTGGAGCCCCCCCATCTCGAACAGCCGGAGCGGATGCCCAGCCGCCAGGCCCGGTGTGCTCCGGAGCGAGCGGCGGGGCGGCGGAGGGCAGCGGAGCGGCTTCGGACGAGGGGCCCGGCGTGCGTGCGGCCTCCCCATCATCGCTGAAATGGTGCTGGGCGTAGTAGCCGGCCACGACAGCGTGGCCCAGCTTCACCTCGCCCGCGTCTGCCGCCAGCTCCCCCGCCACGATCCGCAAGAGCGTGGTCTTCCCCGCGCCGTTCGGCCCGATGATGGCCACGCGTTCTCCGCGCTGAACCTGCGCCGAGAGGTCGCGGTAGACGACCTTGGGCCCGAACGTCTTGGCGACGTGGTCGAGCCGCAGGACCTCGCGCCCTGACCGCGGCGCCCCGGCGAAGTGGAAGCGGATCGTGGCGCGCTGCTCGCGCACCACCACCTCCTCCATCCGATCGAGCATCTTCTGTCGGCTCTGCGCCTGCCGCGCCTTGGTGGCCTTGGCCCCGAAGCGATCGATGAAGCCCTGTAGCTCGGCCCGGCGGGCCTCCTGGCGCTGGGAAGCGGCCTCGAGGCGCTCCTCCTCCTCCGCGCGCTGCCGCCGGTACTTGTCGTAGTCCCCCGTGTAGCCGCGCACCCCTTCCGGCTCGAGGGAGAGCACCCTCGCGATCTGGCGGTTCAGGAACTCGCGGTCGTGGCTGATGAGGAGGAGCGCCTTCTGCGATGCGCGCAGGAAAGCGTCGAACCACGTGAGCGTGGGGACGTCGAGGTGGTTCGTCGGCTCGTCGAGGAGGAGCAGGTCGGGATCCTGGAGCAGGAGCCCCGCCAGCGCGGCGCGCATCTTCCAGCCGCCCGAGAGCGTGGCCGTGTCCTGGCGCAGGTCCTTGGGGTCGAAGCCGAGCCCGGCCAGGATGCGCTCGGCGTGATGCCTCCCGTGGCGCTCCTCGAAGTGGTCGAGCTCGGCGTGGAGATCGGCGAGGGCCTGCGAGAGCTCGAGTTGCTCCTCCGGGTTCGCGGAGGCGCCCAGCGCCACCTCGGCCGCGGCGAGGCGCGCCTCCACCGCGCTCCGTCCCGGAACGGACGCCAGCACCACCTCGACGAGCGGTCCGCCGGGGAGCGCCGCGACCTCCTGTGGCAGGTAGCCGGCTCGCGCGCCCCGGCGCCACGCCAGCGTTCCCGCGTCAGGCGACGCCTCGCCGGCCAAGATCTTGAGGATAGAGGACTTGCCCGTGCCGTTCGCGCCGATGAGGCCGATCCGGTCCCTGGGAGCGATGGTGAAGGCCGCGTCCTGGAACAGGACCTTGGGACCGAAGGCGAGCGAGAGGCCGCTGGCGGTGACGAGGGACATGCGAGAGGGCGGAACCCTTAACCTTTCTTCACCGGCACGACAAGCGCGGCTCAGCAGCGCGGCGCAAGCTCCTCGGCGAAAGGAAGGAGACCAACATGAAGAAGATTCTATCGTCCCTGCTCGTGCTCGCCGTTCTCGCCACGGGCGCACTTACCCTCACCGCATTCCGGCACCACGGCGACCCCGCCCATTTCGATCGGTTCGTCACCCACCGGGTCGACGACATGCTCGACGACGTGAAGGCGACCGACGCGCAGCGGCAGCAGGTCCACGCCGTGGTGGACAAGGTCGTGGCCGACGGGAAGACGCTGCACGCTTCGCACGCCGACGTGAGGACGAAGTTGCTCGCACTGTGGCAGGCCGACCAGCCGGACGCGTCGCAGGTGCACGCGATCGTGGATGGCCGTGCCGACGCCATGAAGAAGTTCGCGGACGAGGTGGCGGACGCCGTGCTGCAAGTCCACGGGATCCTCACGCCGGATCAGCGCGCCGTCGTCACGAAGAAGATGCAGAGGCACATGGAGGAGTGATTCTTGGCTCTAGAGCAGCGATCAGTAAGGAATGCCTTTGATTCCGTACCTATCCCCTCTCCCCCACCGGGCCCCACCGGGGGAGAGGGAGACCCTTGACCTCCTGGCGGCCGGAGTGGCCAGAGACACAACCACACTCGTGTGGCCTCGTTCCGAACCCTGTCCCTGCAAGCTCACGGAATCAGATCGCGTTCCACCGTTCGCTGCTCTAGGCCTCGGGATTTGGGCCTCGGGAGAGTGCCACGATCGCGGTCGCTTCTGCTGAGGTCCGTGACCCTAATATGATGACGCCCGTGTCCGACCCCATCCTCACGGCCCTCCTCGTGGAGGACGACGCCAGGCTAGCGGCGCTCACCCGCGATTACCTCGAAGGCCATGGCATCGTCGTCACGTTGGCCTCGGACGGAAGGCGCGGCCTCGCCGAAGCGCTGGCGAGACGCTACGACGTCGTGCTCCTCGACCTCATGCTGCCGGAGAAGAACGGGCTCGACGTGTGCCGGGAGCTCCGGGCCCGGTCGGACGTGCCGATCGTGGTCCTCACCGCCCGGGGCGAGGAGGCTGACCGGGTGATGGGCCTCGAGCTGGGCGCGGACGACTACCTCGCGAAGCCGTTCTCGCCCCGCGAGCTGGTGGCCCGCATCCGCGCCGTGGTCCGGCGCGCGCGCGGGCAGGCTGGACCTTCCCTGGAAGTGGTGCGGGTGGGGCTGCTCTTGCTGGACCCTGGGGCGCGGAAGGCGACGTACGGCGGGAAGGAGCTCCAGCTCACCGGGTACGAGTTCGCCCTGCTCAAGGCGCTCGCCGAGCGCGCTGGCCGCGTGTTGACGCGGGAGCAGCTCATGGAGATCGCCAAGGGGAGCGCCGAGGAGTCCTTCGACCGCTCCATCGACGTGCACGTCTCCCGGCTGCGCCACAAGCTCGGTGACGACCCGAAGCGGCCGCACCTCCTCAAGACGGTGAGGGGCACGGGGTACATCTTCGCCGCCGGGGAGGGGGAGTGAAGGGTCTGGCCAGGGGACACCGGCGCCATCACCGCCTGCCAGCGCGGCTCTTCTGGCGGGTCTACCTGAACGGCCTGGTGCTCCTCGTGCTGGTCGCCCTCTCCCTCTTTGCGGTGGGCGCGGCGCTGGGCCGCCCCGGCCTGCCGCACAACCCCAGGCGCTTCGTCGAGTACGCCGCGCTGCGGGTAGGGGACCTGCGCGCGGACCCCCAGCGCCTCGCGCACGAGCTCGCCCGGGTCCACGACGCGTTCGGAGCCGACGTCACGGTCTACCAGGGCGGGTCGGTGCTCGCCTCGAACGTCGACCCGCCACTCGCTCCGCTGTCGCCCGAGGACGAGGCTCGCCTCGTGCGCGGCAGCTTCGTGATCTCCCACCGGCACGCCGCGGCGCGGGTGGATGGCGATCCACCCGCCTACGTGATCCTGAAGGGCAACATCCCCGCTACTTCGCTCCTGCGCGGCGCGTCGTTCCTGGGCGCGGTGCTGCTGGCGCTCGTGATCGCCTCGATCCCGCTCGCGCGCGCGATCGCGGCGCCGCTGGAGCGGCTCGGCCGGGCGGTACGGGCCTTCGGGGCCGGGGACCTCTCGGCCCGCGCGCGGCTCCGGGAGCGCGGGGAGGTGGGCGAGGTGGCCGAGGCCTTCGACCAGATGGCGGACCGGATCCAGGCGCTCCTGCGCACCGAGAAGGAGCTGCTCGCCAACGTCTCGCACGAGCTGCGCACCCCGCTGGCGCGCATCCGGGTGGCGCTCGACCTGGCCGCGGAGGGAGACCTCGATCGATCGCGCCGCTACCTGGCCGAGATCGGGACGGACCTGGAGGAGCTGACCCAGCTCATCGACGACGTGCTCACCGCGGCGCGGCTCGACCTGGCCTCGGGCCGCTATCCGGGGGCGGAGCTGCCGCTGCGCCGGGAGCGGGTGGACGGCCGCGACCTCGTCCTGCGCGCGGCCGAGCGCTTCCGCGCCGCGCACCCGGAGCGGGAGCTCGAGCTCGACGTCGATCCGCAGCTACCCGTGCTCGACGCTGATCCTGGCCTGCTCCGGCGCGTTCTCGACAACCTGCTCGACAACGCCCGCAAGTACTCCGACGAAGGCGCGCGCATCACGCTCGCGGCGCGACCGGAGGACGGTGCGCTTTCGGTGGAGGTGGCCGATGGCGGGATCGGGCTCGACGAGGCGGACCTGGCGCGGCTCTTCACGCCGTTCTTCCGCTCCGACCGGAGCCGGGCGCGTGGCACGGGCGGCGTCGGCCTGGGCCTGGCGCTCGCCAAGCGGGTCGTCGAGGCGCACGGCGGCCGCATCACGGCGCAGAGCGAGCCTGGGAAGGGGATGCGGGTCCGCTTCAGCGTTCCCGCTGCTGCAGCCAGCTGACGTCGCGCACGCGGGACACGTGGCGGGTCGCGGGCACGAAGAAGCGCAGCCAACCGGCGACGAGGAGCATGACCAGGGCTGCCAGGGCAAACAAGGCGAGGGAGAATCGAAGCATCCTGGGCTCTGCGCTCGCTGCCTGAGTCGTCACGTCGCTCTCCCTTGCACCCTTCGCACCACGGTGTGCTCTTCACTCCGAGGGCGCAAGTTCCCACGAGCAGGGGACTCACTCGCAGCAAAGGCCCAGCCTGTGTCGCGCCTTCCGCACAGGACAGACGCTGGGCAGCCACACCAGTGCAGAGGCGCGAACCCGCCCGCTGTGACTGGTGGGTCCCGAGTTACTCGCCCTGGAGGGAGGTCAGCCGGGACGATCGAGGAGCGCTGCTGCGGCCCGATTCATAGCGGAGACCAGTTGGTATGAGCTCCGAGCCCGTGAACGCGCCCGAGCCCGGTGTTGTCGGGCTCGGACGCGGGCTCGTTCACGGGGTCATCTCAA
>JBGQLS010000167.1:0-11679 GCA_041500205.1 Anaeromyxobacteraceae bacterium
ATCCACCTCGACCAGGTATCCGCGGCCCTCGGGCAGCTCGGAGAAGCGGCAGACGGTGCGGCGCACGGCATGAAACTAACGGATGCAGACTCGTGTTTCGCGCATTTCGGAACCGCGCCTTGCCAGCACCAAAGGCGCTCGGCGAGGAGTCAAGACCTCTCGAAAAATGTGATCGCTCTGCGGCGTGGCCGGGGTGGGGCCACGACGGGCTTTGCCCGGCGGGGCGGGGGCGGCCTGCGCCCCCGGGTACTCAGCGCCGGGGCGCTGTGTCACGGTGGACGCGGCCTGGCCGTGTCGTATCTCCACGGTCGCAGCGCGGCGAAACGCCGCACCTCTCACGTAACCACCGATGAGGACGAGGCTCGTCGTCGCCCGCGCCGCGGCATGCCCGATGCTTCCGCCTGGCGCGGCGGCCAATCGGCGCAGCGCCGCCGCCAAAGCACTCCTCAGCGCCAAGGAGAAGGACACCACATGAAGATTCTTTCCGCTCTGGTCGCCGTCGCCTTCCTCGCCGTCTCCGCTCCCGCCTTCGCCGCCGAGGAGGCCAAGGCTGCCCCGGTGCCCGCTCCGGCCGCGGCACCGGTGGCTGCTCCCGCTGCACCTGCGGCGAAGGTCGAGGTGACGAAGGAAGAGAAGAAGGCGGACAAGAAGGCCGAGAAGAAGGCCGAGAAGAAGGCCGAAAAGGCCGAGAAGGTCGAGAAGAAGGTCGAGGCGAAGTGAAGTAGGGAAGAAGCCACTCTGTTAGGCTTTGGGCCGGCCGCGCCGATTGCGGCCGGCCTTTTGCGTTTTCAACCGCCGGTGTCCCTGCGTCTCCAGATCACGGCTCTCTTCGGAGCCATCCTCGTCGTGACCATGGCGGTCGCGGCGTATCTGGGGGAATCCATCGCCGCGCGCGCCGTCGAGGAAGGCATCCGCGAGCGCACGAAGGAGGTGGCGCGGTCCATCTCCTCCGAGATCGACTTCTCCTTGCGCGAGCCGCGGGAAAGCGACCGGGCACGCATCGCGCAGCGCCTGGCGTCCGCGGTGGCACGCCATCACGGGCTGAGGCTCGCCGAGCTGGCCATTCGCAGGCCGGGCCGGGACGACATCGTCCGCATCGCCTTCGGCAAGGACGGACCCGAGACCACGTTCGAGCAACGCGACTTCGTGTTCTCGGGGCAGGTCCAGGCACGACTGCTCGGATCCGGCGAGGGGCGCGTGGCGCAAGTGGACCAGCCAGTGAACGATCCGTTCGGCCGCCCGATCGCTAGCCTGCGCATCGAGGCCTACGTCGCCGACGCCGAGCACATCGCCTACCGCGAGCGAACGGTTTTCCTGTGGGTGACCGCGGGCAGCTCGATCGTGCTGGCCGTGGCGTTCACCCTCATCCTGGGCCGCATGCTGGCGCGCCCCCTCTCGCGCCTCGCCAGCGCCATGGCGGCGGTCGAGTCTGGCACCGCCGTTCCACCCGCCATCCCGGGTGCAGAGAGGCGGGACGAGATCGGCACCCTGGCGCGCGGCCTCGACGCCATGTTGGTGCGCATCCGCGGCTTCTCGCGCGAGCTGCAGGAGAAGGTGGACGACGCCACTGCCGATCTGGCTCGCAAGAACCGGACGCTGGCGGAGCTGAACGACCTCCTGGTCGAGGCGCGCCGCGACCTCACCGCCAAGGAGCAGCTGGCAGCGCTCGGCCAGCTCTCCGGGACCATCGCGCACGAGCTGGGGAACCCTCTCAACGCCATCAGCGGCCACGTGCAGCTCCTGGCGCGCGGCGCCGGCTGCCCGCCCGACATGAAGGAAGAGCTCGAGGTCATCCAGTCCGAGGTGAAGCGGATGACCGCCATCATCCGTCGCTTCCTCGACTCGGCGCGCGCCCTCACTCCCGAGCCCGAGCCGGTCGAGGTCGCCGCCCTCATCGAGGAGGCACTCTCGCTCACCGTTTCAGCGGAGGCGCGGACGCGCATCGCCGTACAACGCGACGTACCGGCAGAGATGGGCAGCGCCACCCTCGATCCGTCGCTCGTGCGCCACGTCCTCACCAACTTCATCTCGAACGCCGTGGACGCGATGGCGCAGGGCGGCCAGCTCACCGTGCGCGCGCGGCGGGCGGGGGAACAGATAGCGCTCACCGTCGCGGACAGCGGCCCCGGCATCGGCGCCGAGGAGCGCAAGCACATCTTCGAGCCTTTCTACTCGACGAAGCCGAGGGGCAAGGGAACCGGGCTCGGCCTCGCCATCTGCCGCGAGATCGCGGCAGCATTGAACGGCCGCATCGAGGTGGAGAGCGCCCCTGGTCGGGGCACCGCGTTCACTTTCTACGTGCCCGCGCCAGCGTGGAGAGCGGCAGCGGGCTAAGAACCGTGGGGGCGATGCCAGCCTGCCATGGCTCACGTTGCCTGCCCCGCGGCGGGCAGGCTCGTCGCCGCGGTGCTCCACGTGACTCCTCTCGACGGGCGGACTACCCGGACGAGCTCCAAGCCGCTCGCCGCCTGTTAACATGGTTCCCGGAATGGACTCTCCCGCCCGCGTCTTCGTCGTCGATGACGACACCTCGAGCCGTGCACTGCTCGCGCGCATCCTCTCCTCGGCCGGCCACCGCGTGACCGCGCTAGCGGACGGGCGCGAGGCGCTCGAGCGGCTGTCCGCCGAAGGCGGCCCTCCCGATCTGGTCGTCTCGGACATCCGCATGGGCGACGTGGACGGCCTCCAGCTCACCGATGCGCTCCGCCAGCGCGCCAGCGACACGCCGGTGATACTCGTCACGGCTTTCGGCAACATCGACGGCGCGGTGGAAGCCATCCGCCGCGGCGCCTTCGACTACATCTCGAAGCCATACGACGTGGACGCCATCAAGCTCGTGGTGGCGCGCGCCCTGGAGCAGCGAAGGCTCGCCGTCGAGAACAGGACGCTGCGCCGGGACCTGCGCGACAAGTACCGGCTGGAGAACGTGGTCGGCCGCAGCGAGGCGATGCTGCAGGTCTACAAGACGGCCGCCCGCGTGGCGGCCACCAGCGCCACCGTGCTCATCGAGGGGGAGAGCGGCACCGGCAAGGAACTCGTGGCCCGGGCCATCCACGCCGCATCACCGCGGGCCAGCCGCCTCTTCGTGCCGGTCGACTGCGGTGCCATCGCCGAGGGCGTGCTCGAGTCGGAGCTCTTCGGGCACGCGCGCGGCGCGTTCACGGGCGCGCAGGCGACACGCCGGGGCCTCTTCGAGGAGGCGAGCCAAGGCACGCTCTTCCTGGACGAGATAGGCGACGTGGGGCCAAATCTACAATCGCGGCTCCTGCGAGCGTTGCAGGAGGGCACCATCCGCCGGGTCGGGACCAACGAGCCCATCGCGGTCGACGTGCGCGTGGTGGCGGCGAGCAACAAGGACCTCGGACAAGCCGTCAAGGAGGGGCGATTCCGCGAGGACCTCTTCTACCGGCTCGCGGTAGTGACGATACGGATCCCTCCGCTGCGCGAGCGGCCCGAGGACATCCCGCTTCTCGCCGAGCACTTCGCCGCGAAGCACGGACGCGCCGAAGGAGCGGCGATCTCGCCGAGCGCGCACGACCTTCTCATCGCCCACGACTGGCCGGGCAACGTACGGGAGCTCGAGAACGTGGTGGCGCGCGCGCTGGCGCTGAACCCCTCGGGCGTCATCTTGCCCGAGGATCTCCCGGAGCACCTGCGGGGCGCGCGGCCGCCCGCGGAGGCGGAGGGAATGACGCCGCGCGATCGCCCGACGCTGGCGGAGCTGGAGCGCCGCTACGCGGCGCAGGTTCTCAAGGAGACGGACGGGAACAAGACCCGGGCGGCCGAGATCCTCGGCATCGACCGGAAGACGCTCTATCGATTGCTGGGCGAGAGGGACGGCTAAGGGATCTCCCCTGGAGCCGAGCTTCAGGCATCAGGTTTCGGTAAAACCGATGTGATCACGAGCCGCTCTTGCGGAGGTCCGAGGCCCCGAGGTCCACGGACGACCGTCTATTGCGCCCCGGAGCTGGGCGTCCCACTTCCGGCAGGTTGGGCAGCGGCATGAGCCGCCGCCTCGGCTGCCTCCGCGCTGGCGTTCAGGGCGTTCTTGAGTACCTGGCTGGGCCGGAAAGTGAGCACGCGGCGGGCGCTGATCTCGATCTCCTCGCCCGTCTGTGGATTGCGGCCGACGCGAGACTTCTTGTCCCTGACGATGAAGTTCCCGAACCCCGAGATCTTGATCTTCTCGCCCCGCTCGAGCGTCTCCTTGATGGTATCGAAGACCATCTCGACGATCTCGGCGGCCTCCTTCTTGGAGAAACCAACCTTCTCGTAGACGCTTTCGATGATGTCGGCCTTGGTCACGGTGCCCTCGCAGGACGCCATACTACGGACGCCATACTACGCTCTAAGTACCGGCGATTGTTAGCTGAATGTCCAGTGGCTGTCAAACTTGCGACATGGCGACCGACACGGATGGCGCAAATCACTGCTGCGCAGGAGCGCCACCGCCGTCCCTGGCCGGGACGCCCTGCCCTCTGCCTGCGCTCCCAGACAGTCGATCGAGCTCCTGACGGGCTCGTTCCCGCTCCACCCGGGTACGCTCGCCAGCCTGTGAGAGGATCTGCTCCAGCTCCGCCTGGGTCCTACCTTTCACGATGGGCTCGCCCGGTATCTCGACCCCCACCGCTCCCGCGGTCAGGACGAGCACCACCACGCTCGCGACCGCGGCGAGGATGCCAACCGCGAGCGCCGCCGTTGCCACTCGCCTCGACGGCCCCGCGCTCCGGAGCACCCTCGCGCCGAGGACCGCCGCCGTGACGCCCACGACCAGCCCGAACGGCGCGGCGATGGGGTTCCAGCACGCAGCCAGCGCCGAGATGGCGAAGCCGAGCGCCACGCCACCGCTTGGCACTCGCCCCCGCTGGGCCTGCTCCTCGGCCATGCACAGTCCTACCCGCGCAGTTCGGCGCGCAGATCCGTCAGAACCCGCTCGACGATCCGGTGATGAAGTCGATCTACCTCCTCGTCCGTGAGCGTTCGGTCCGGCGCGCGATAGCGTATGTAGCAAGCGAGATTCCGCTTCCCGCGCGGGATCGCACCGCCCCGGAAGTCGTCATAGAGCGTCCGCTCCTCGACGAAGCATTCTGCAGCCAGCTCGTCCAGGATGCCGAGGAAGCGCCCGGCGCCGATGCTCTCGTCCACGAGAACGGCGAGGTCGCGGGAGGCGGGCGGAAAGCGCGAAACCGGGCGATAGGCCGGCACGAGGCGAGCCGACGCAGCGAGCTGGTCGACGTCCAGCTCCAGCGCGAACATGCCTCGGGGAAGGTCGTACGCCTCGGCGACCGCCGGATGCACCTCACCGAGCCATCCCAGGTCGTGTTGGATTCGGACGCGGCACGCGCTGCGCGGGTGCAGCCACGGGATCTCGCGAAGCGCCGGCACGTAACTTGCGCCCGCGATGCCTAGCACCTGAAGGACGTTCTCTACCACATGCTTCGCGTCGTAGAAGTCGAAGACCTCGTCGGGGACATTCCATCCATGAGGGCTTCGTCGCCAGTATGCGACCGCCGCGACTCGCTGGGGCTCGGTGGCAGGAGCGTCGCCCAGGCCGGCCTGTTTGCCGCCGTACACGCGCGCGAGCTCGTAGACGCGGATACTCTCGGTCTTCTGCTTGAGGTTGTGCGCGGCGTTCCGCAGAAGGGACGGGACGAGGCTCGTCCGCATCACGGCGAGGTCGGCGCTGATGGGGTTCTTGAGCGCCACCGGCTTCGCGTCCCGATCGAAGGCCGCCAGCTCGCTCCGCGCGAGGAAGCTGAAGTTCACCGCCTCGCTGAAGCCGCCCGCCTCGAGGGCGTTGCGCACGCGCTCGGTCGCGATCGCCTCGACCGGCAGCGCCGGGGTGTCGAGCGCGAGCCGCGGTAGCGTCTCCGGGATGGAGTCGTAGCCGCGGGTTCGGACGATCTCCTCGATCAGGTCCTCCTCGATGGCGAGGTCCTGCCTCCAGCTCGGCACGGCGAAGGTGGCGCCCTCCTCGCCGCTGGCGCGCTCGGTGAGGCCGAGACCGGTCAGGATCCTCCGGGCCTCGTCCCGCGGCACGTCCATGCCGAGCACCTGGGAAGGCCGCGCCCAGCGCAGGCGCACCTCGGCCGGCCGGAACGGTCGCGGGTTCGCGTCCACGACCCCGGAGCGCACGATGCCACCGGCCAGCTCCGCTGTCATGGCCGCACAGCGATCGAGCGCGGCCAACACCATGCCCGGATCGGCGCCGCGCTCGAACCGGTAGGACGCCTCCGTCATGAGACCGTGACGCCGCGAGGTGCGCCGGATCCCAGGCGGAGCGAACCAGGCGGACTCGATGAGCACGCAGGTCGTGTCGGCGGCGATCTCCGAATGGCCGCCTCCCATGACACCGGCGAGCGCACTGCCGCGATCCCGGTCCGCGATGACGAGGTCATCCGGGTCGAGCGCACGCTCCTTCCCGTCGAGCGTGGTCAGCTTCTCACCCGCCTTCGCGGTGCGGACCACGATCTCGCGCCCCGCCACCTTGTCCAGGTCGAAGGCGTGCAGGGGGTGCCCGAGCTCGAGGAGGACGAAGTTCGTCACGTCCACCACATTCGAGATGGAGCGGACACCGCAAGCTTCGAGGCGGCGCGAGAGCCAGCCCGGGGAGGGGCCGATCCTCACGCCCTCCACCACGCGTGCCGCGTAGCGATGGCACTTCTCGGGCGCCTCGATGCGGACGCGCACCGCGTCGGCGGCGGGTCCGCCGCCCTCGGTGAGCCTGGGGTTCGGGAGCGCCACCTCGCGGCCGAAGGCGGCGGCCACCTCGCGCGCGATCCCCACGTGGGAGAGCGCGTCCGGTCGGTTGGGCGTCACGTTCACTTCGAGGAGAACGTCCTCGAGCTCGAGCGCCTTCACGATGGGCGTCCCGGGCACCACCTCGCGGGCGAGGATGTAGAGTCCGCTCGCGTCGGGGTCGATGCCGAGCTCCTTCGCCGAGCAGAGCATGCCGGACGATTCGACGCCCCGCAGCTTGGCGCGCTCGATCCTGGTGCCGCCTGGCAGCGTGGTGCCGACCATGGCGAGCGGCACGACGTCGCCCACCTGGTAATTCTTCGCTCCGCAGACCACCTGCAGCGGCTCGCCCCGCCCCGCGTCGACGCGCGTCACCGAGAGCTTCTCGGCGTTGGGGTGCTTCTCCGAGGCGAGGATGCGCGCCGCGACGACCCCGGACAGTCCGGCTCCCACGCGCTCGACGGCCTCGACCTCCAGGCCGACCGCCGTGAGGCGCGCCGCCAGTTCCTCGACCGGCGGGAGCGCCAGGTACTCGGAGAGCCACTTGTAGGAGATGCGCATGGTGTCGATGCGAGCGCCGGGCTCGCGTTTCGCCCTTTCGGCTTCAGGCTCTGGGCCTCAGGAGGAGCCTGCGAGCTCCCGACGCGCCCTCTGCAGATGACCAGCCCGAGGCCCGAGGGATGCAGCGAAGCAATCTTTCAGAACTGCTCGAGGAACCGGAGGTCGTTCTCGAAGTAGAGGCGAAGGTCGTCGATGCCGTAGCGGAGCATGGCCATGCGCTCGATCCCCATCCCGAATGCGAACCCCGTCACGCGGCGGGTGTCGAACCCGACGTTCTCGAACAGCTTCGGATGGACCATCCCTGCCCCGAGCACCTCCAGCCAGCCCGTCTCCTTGCAGGTGCCGCAGCGCTTACCGTCCTTCCTGCCCGTACCGCCGCAGATGGAGCAGGAGACGTCCATTTCGGCGCCCGGCTCGACGAACGGGAAGTAGCTGGGGCGGAAACGCGTGCGGGTGGCGCGGCCGAAATAGGCGCGGGCGAACGCGGCCAAGGTGCCCTTCAGGTCGGCGAAGGTGATGCCTTCGTCCACGCACAGCCCCTCCAGCTGGTGAAACATGGGCGCGTGCGTCTGGTCGTAGTCGGAGCGGTAGACCCGGCCTGGACAGATGACGCGGACGGGCGGCTTTCCCGCCCGCTTCATGGCGCGGATCTGCACCGGGGAGGTGTGCGTGCGGAGCACGACCGAGCCGGGATCGGGGTTCCCGGCGAGCGTCGCCTCTTCAACGTAGAAAGTGTCCTGCATGTCGCGCGCGGGGTGCTCGCGCGGGATGTTGATCGCCTCGAAGTTGTACCAGTCGAGCTCGATCTCCGGCCCGCTCGCCACCTCGTAGCCCAGGCGCGCGAAGATGGCGGCAATCTCCTCGGCGGCTCGCGTGATGGGATGCCGGTGACCGCGCGGCAACAGGCTCCGACCTGGCAGCGTCACGTCGATGGGCGGGCCCTGCAGCTCCGCCTCGAGCTTCGCCGCCGCCAATCGCTCCTTGGCGCTGGAGAGGAGCGCCTCCACCTCGTCCCGAACGCGGTTGGCGGCCTCGCCCACCTTCGGGCGGTCCCCGGCCGCGAGCTGGCCCATGCCGCGGAGGACCGCGGAGAGCTCGCCCTTCTTGCCGAGGTAGCGGACCCGGAGGTCTTCCAGCACACGCTCGTCGGAAGCGGCCGCGAGATCCTTCCGCGCCGCCTCCCCGAGCGACTCCAGCTGCCTGAGGAGATCGGCCATGCGCCGCTTAGGCCTTGGCTGCCTTCACCACCGCAGCGAAGTCCGCAGGCGCGAACAGCGCGATATCCGCGAGCACCTTGCGGTCGAGCGCGATCCCCGCCTTGGTGAGGCCGGCGGTGAGGCGCGAATAGGTGGTGCCGTTCATCCGCGCCGCCGCGTTGATGCGCACGATCCAGAGGGCGCGAAACTCACGTCGGCGCAGCCTGCGGTGCCGCGTCGAATAATCGAGCGCCCGCTCGACGGCCTGGTTGGCGCGCTTGTAACAATTCTTGCGCCGGCCGCGGAACCCCTTCGCGAGCTTCAGTACTCGGTTGCGACGGCGGCGAGCCTTGATCCCCTTCTTGACGCGCATGTGTCCTGTCCTTTGCCGGCGGGAGGCGGCGCAGGCCGCGCTTGGTTACCCCGCTTGGGCGTTGTTCCTTCGGCAGCACCGGAGCGGGGGACGAACCCCCGCCTACACAGCCAATTCAGTCACATCGGCGGGAGACGAGTACCCGCTTCACACCGTTCACGAACCTGCAGCCGGGCGCGGCCTCGCCGGCCGTTCACCGGCTATACGGGAAGCACTCCTTGATCTTCTTCGCGTCCATCGCCTTGAGGTGACCGGTGCCTCGGAGCTGCACCTTCTGCTTCTTCGTCTTGCCGAACGTCGCCAAGTGGCGGACCCCGGCGCGGCGGTATTTCACGGCCCCGCTCTTCTTCACCTGGAAGCGCTTCTTGGCGCCGCTCTTGGTCTTCATCTTGGGCATGTCGATGATCTCTCGGTAAGGTCGCGGCCACTTTGAGGCGCCACGCCGTGCACTTCTAGGTGGTCGGCGGAGCGCCGCCCGCTGGCGTCTGATCCTGTGCCGGCGCCTCCTGTGCCGGCGCCGCCGGGGCGGGGTTCGGGCTGGGAGCTCCATCAGCAGCCGGCGCAGCACGCGAGGCAGCCAAAGCTTCCTTCGCCTTGGCCTGATCGCGCTGGCGCTGCAGCATCTTCGGGTTCGGGGCCAAGATCATGAACATCTGTCGGCCTTCCATGCGGGGCGCCGACTCGATGACCGCGACCTCTTTCACGTCCTCGATGACGCGCTGGAGGACCTTCTGTCCCAGCTCGCGGTGCGTGATCTCACGGCCGCGGAACATCACGGTCACGCGGGCCTTGTTCGCCTCGTGGAGGAACTCGCGGATCTTCCCGATCTTGACGTTGTAGTCGTGCTCTTCCGTCCGGGGACGGAGCTTCACTTCCTTGAGCTGGACGATGACCTGCTTCTTCTTGGCCTCGTTCTGCTTCTTTTTCTCGGTGTACTTGAACTTCCCGTAATCCATGATCTTGCAGACGGGCGGCTTGGCCATCGGGCTGACCTCGACGAGGTCCATGCCGAGTTCCTGTGCGCGCGCCAGCGCCTGGTCGATCGGGAGGATTCCGAGCTGCTCGCCTTCGGCGCCGACGACGCGCACCTCGCGCGCCTTGATCCGGCGGTTGGTACGGGCGTCGCGGCTCTGGCTGCCGCGAGGATCTCGTTGCTGGATCGCGATGGCTCGATGCCTCCGTCAATGGAGCGCCCAGTGGGGAACGCTCCGGAATTACGCGTGTTCTTGGCTAGTCCTGACCGCCCCCGGACGGCGAAGGAGGGAGGAGGATAAGGATTTCATGAAGAAAGTCAATGTGATCTCGGCGGGCTGCTGGCCGGGGCACCGCGCCCGTACAGGTCTCGGACCTCGGGCTCAAGACCTTTCGAAAAATGTGACCGCTTTGCGGCGTGGCCGGGACGGGGGCGGCCTGCGCCCCGGCGACTCAGCCCGACGGTGCAAGAGCAGCCGCCCCGCCGACGCCCGAAGCCCGTTCCTCTCACCGGCCCGGATCCGAGCTGTCCTTCTTCGCTTCCCGGATCCAGCTCATCATGTCGCGCAGGCGCTTCCCGACTTCCTCGATGGGGTGCACCTTCTCCGCCTCACGGAACTTGTCGAAGACAGGCCGGCCGACCTGGTTCTCGAGGATGAACTCCTTCGCGAACTGTCCGGTCTGGATCTCCTTCAGGATCCTCTTCATCTCCTGCTTCGTCTGCTCCGTGACGATCCGCGGCCCCCGCGTGTAGTCGCCGTACTCGGCGGTGTCGGAGATGGAGTGGCGCATCCAGGCGAGGCCGCCCTCGTACATGAGGTCCACGATCAGCTTCAGCTCGTGCAGGCACTCGAAGTAGGCGCTCTCCGGCTGGTAGCCGGCCTCGGTGAGCACCTCGAATCCTGCCTTCACGAGCGCGGCAGCGCCGCCACAGAGAACCGCCTGCTCACCGAATAGATCGGTCTCGGTCTCCTCCTTGAACGTCGTCTCGAGCACGCCGGCCCGCGTCCCGCCGATGCCGCGCGCGTAGGCGAGCCCGATCTGCTTCGCCTGGCCGGTCGCGTCCTGGTGGACGGCGATGAGACAGGGAATCCCGCGGCCGTCCTGGAACTGGCGGCGGACGAGGTGACCGGGGCCCTTGGGCGCCACCAAGGCCACGTCCACGTCGGCGGGCGGGCGGATCTGCCCGAAGTGGATGTTGAAGCCGTGCGCGAAGAAGAGCGCCTTGCCCTTGGCGAGGCCGGGCGAGATCTCCTCATCGTAGATCTTCTTCTGCGTCTGGTCCGGCGCGAGGACCATGACCAGGTCGGCTTCCTTCGCCGCCTGCGCCACGGTGACGACGCGCAGACCCGCGCCCTCGGCCTTGGACTTCGACTTCGAGCCCGCCTGCAGGCCGATCCGCACGTCCACGCCCGAGTCGCGCAGGTTCAGCGCATGAGCGTGGCCCTGGCTGCCGTAGCCGACGACCGCGACCTTCTTTCCCTTGAGGAGGTCGAGGTTCGCGTCCTTGTCGTAGTAGATGGTCGCCATGTCTCAGGTTCTCCTCTGACCATTCGCTACCGGGGCCGCCAGGTCGCGAGTGCGGTCCCCTCGGCCGGCTCGATCAGGGCGTGCGAGGGGGCGGGCATGGCATGTCTCTTAGCGAGGGCGGGTTCGACCCGCAGGGCCGCGGGATCGGGCCCGCGCGCGTGTCGATCCCACAGGGTTGCTCAAAATACCGGGGACCGAGCCAGGCGAGCGAGACGCAAGCAGGGCGAGGCGCGACGACCGAGCATAGCCAGCGGCTATGTGAGGGAGGACGCAACGAAGCGATGCGCCGCGTATCGTTCGCCGCGGCGA